>MPMN01000023.1 GCA_002238525.1 Flavobacteriaceae bacterium bin25 | reverse complement strand
ATACAACAATCTCCCCAAACCCTCAACAACCTTTTCTTGCAACTGCAACAAATCATAAAGAGCAATTAATTTATCATACCCTATACTATCAAAAGCCTTCTTGCCAAGTAAAACCGACTGCCCCTGTAAGTCCATTAATTTTAGTAATTCCTTTCTCATTATACCTCTATATTATACCTACCACTATTACCCTGCCTGTATGAAGACATGCCTTTAAAATATGACTTCCTTGTTGTTGTAGGAGTAGAAGTAAACTCCTTTAATGAATATGTCATTAGAATAATTTAAAATTCGACATTGCAAATATAGTAAACTTATATAAAAAAACGAAGTATTTGAAAATTTTTTTAAATAATTGCACTTTTATTTAAATTGTAGCGTACCAAGCAACAGCAACTTTTTCTCTTTTGCTTACTTAAATACATACTTTCGCAATCTATAATAAATAAGTATTAATGCTAACTGATTATAAATCAATTTGTTATAAACATAAATACCAAAGTATGTAACTAAATGATACCACAAAAAAATATTCTTCTACTACGGAGTGTAATCCATTCTATCCCTAATAAAAGTTAGGTATAGAATAGATTAGAGAATAAAGTATAAATATATTTTTTTTGTAAACTGCGTTTTTGGGCAGTTTATTGTATATGTGGCGTATTATTAAAAAAAAAGTAAAAAAACTACCGAAGCCCACGCTTCCGAAGATATTGCTTCTGCCCCCTAGTAAGAGGAATACGACGAATAGAAAAAGGAGGATAATCTAAACTCTTCTCAAATTCCTCATCAGTAGAACCAAAAGCATCCAAAGCAGTCCTGACAAAAGCAACATCACTAATGTTGTAAAATTTAGTGATCCTCCGTAACCTATCAGTATGATACTTGTCTAATGTTATTGTAAAAGATTTATGATCCCTTAAACTTTCCATTAATTGATATTATACATAAATTCTACTAAACGGAATTACACTGCCAAAATTACTAAATTCCTTACTCCTGTACCTGGGGCTTCTGCTTACTGGGTTTTTTGTCTGGTATTAGGTGGAATAGATGGCATTGTTGGTTGTTTTTTTTTGTTGGTCTCCTGTCATTTTACCTGTCATGTAACTTTTTATTTTCAGTTTGTAAATTGTATCCATGTAACCTAATTTTTTCGTATATAATATAATGTAAAGTATGTAACTGCCTGTCTATCAATGACTTAGGGATACTTGAACGATAATTTACATTATGTTAAATAGAAATTATTTTTATGACTTAACTAATTGATATTCAGTACTTTAAGACGATACTTTTGCAATGGTAATTTTAAGGTAATGGTTATTTTGGGATTATTTCAGTGTATCCGTTCTATTGCAGCTCATGGAGCATTTCCGTAGGTTTTTGGTATTAGGTTTTGTTATGTGGCATTGAATTTATGCCATTGATACGGGCGGGATTGCTGATGGCTTACAGGTGTATCGGACTTACAGATTTGCAGGTGCCCTTTGAAAAATGGCATGGTGCAGTACAAGAATTTTGCTATATCTGTGTACTTGGGGGTTTTATATTATACAAAATCGCTTGTAATAGTGTTTAAATGCGATTTAACGAAAGGTTATAGGTAAGTGTGGTATTACTATGTTTTTTTATTGTTTGTTGTTTAAATACGATTTATGGGCGTATTATGAGGTTGGTATTTCATTTTCTTTTTCATTGAATAGGAATCCTATAACGCATCGGCAGTTGATATTATTTTCAGGTTTTGTTCCTCCTGTTGGGTATGGCAGTGATTCTCCTCCTACGGTAAAATTATCATCTATATTGATTAGGTTTTTTTTTGCTTTATATTGTTTGTCTGCGAGTTTATGTGCTGGTCTTACTCTTGCATCTTTTCGTGAGATCCATCCTTTTCTTATTCTATAAGTTGGGTAGGTTGTTTTCATTTGTACAATGAGCAATTTATTTGCGACATTATTTGATGCTATGATGACGAATTTTTTTGATTGGTTTTGTGATAGTTTGGTTATGTAGTCATTTTCTTCTGTTTGTGATTTAAATCCGTTTGATATTCTGGATTCTATATTATTTAGGTTATTCAGTTGTGCTTGTTCTATTTGGGGGTATTGTTTTGCTATGAAGTCGGTAGCCAGTTTGTTTGCTATGGTTTTATTTACTTTATATTGGTTATTGAAGTTGTATTTAT
The DNA here is from genome assembly GCA_002238525.1 of Flavobacteriaceae bacterium bin25. GTDB lineage: Bacteria > Bacteroidota > Bacteroidia > Flavobacteriales > Flavobacteriaceae > Bin25. The sequence continues at coordinate 38,411 of MPMN01000023.1, read as the reverse complement.
CGGCTTGGTATTGCAGTATTTTATTTCCGTGTTTTTTATATATGGGGGTTATTGTATTGGTTAGTGCTTGTGGGGTTATTTTATATCCATTTTCATTATTGATTAATTTTTGGTAGAGGTTATCATTTAGGGGGTTGATGAGGTTGTTTGAAAATGTTTGTCGTCTGCGTATTTCTGATGGTAGTATTCCATTGGTTAGTAGTTGCAGTATATTTTTATTTGAGTGCAGGAATAGTGGTATTATGCTTATGAGCATATCTGTTTCCATTGGTTTTATGATGGAGTTGATCCATTCTGTGTACCATTCTCGTTTCATGTATTATTTTATCTATTGAGGGTATTATATTGGTCTTGGTATTCCAGTTCTATTTCATTGGTATCTGGGTTATCGTTATTATTTGTTGGTAATGTTGTGAAGGAGTTATCGCTAATCAGTTCGTCTCCGTTTGTTATAGGGGGGTATCCCATTAGTTCTCGTGCTTCGTTTGTAGTTATTATACCTGTCATTTGTGCGATTGATTTTGATAGTGAGATTCTATCTTGTGCTAGTGCGGTTATATGGTTGGTATCGAATTGGAGTTTATACTGGTTTCCGTATGTTGGGATTAGCCATTGGTTTAGTCCGTCTGTTATTTCGGTTAGTATAGGGATTACTGCGTTTCGCCATAGTAGTGCTTGTGCTTCTTTTTCGGTATAGATTCCTCTTATATGTTGTCCTATTAATTGCAGTGGTACTCCGAGTGCGTTACAAATTTCCGCTTCTGCTTTTGCTCTTTGGTCGAGCATTAATGCTTTTTGCGGGTCTATGGAGACGTCGACTATTCCCAATCTTGTATTGGATAGTGCGAGGCTTCCGACATTTTCTATTCCTTGTGTACTTTGGTTGATTACATCTTTGAGGTTTTTTGTTTGTGTTTCGTCTATTTGTCCTTCTTCGTTATTTGGGAATAGTATTTTTGAGCTACCTTTATTTTTGAGCATTATATTTCCCATATCGATTGATTCGTTGACTGTCATTATGGATCTAAACACTGCTTTATAGGGTGATTGTCCGTATAGTGATTGTAGTATATCTACAGAATCGGGGTTTGGGAATTGGATATGGCATACATAGGCTGCTGGTATAGATACGGAGGTTGATTTATACATTCCTTGTGTGACGTTGTATTTTGTTATTGCGTATGGTGTTCCGTCTATTTCTACTTGTCGTGAGGGCAGTGAGTATATATATCCCAGTTGATTTTTGAGTAGTCCTGTTCCTTTTTCTCCTGTGATAAATAGGTTTCCTGTTAGTAGTAGTTGGTCTACGCTATATTGTATAAATCTATTCCAGGTCGTATTGGTATTTGGTTTTTCGAGTAGTGGTTTATTGCCATTGACGCTTTGGTTCAGTAGTGGTACTTGGCATTTTGTTCCATTTTGGTCGGTTACTTTCCATTTGACGAGTTTGGTTGCGTCTCGTATTAGTTTATTGATGGCATAGACGGTTGGACATTTTTGGTATCCTTCTTTGATGATATCGAATTGTTCGAGTTCTCGTAGTGATAGTTGGTATAGGTTTTGGAAGTGTATTGCTTGGTATCGTTCTGGGTATTTTTCCGTTTCAGGTAATTTTTTCTTGATCAGATTCCCGAGTCCGATTTTTTGGAGCAATGTTTTTTGTTGTTTCATTTGCTGAAAAATAATTTTGAGGTCTTAATATAATCAATTTTTATATTGTACTAAATCCCCATACGCTTCGTTTTTTCATCATATATCTTTCTATTGCGTAGAAGGTACAATCCATATAGTCGTCGTGTCGTCCGTTTGGGAAGACTGCCATTTCGTGTAGGTATTCTTTATTCCAGGGTGCTTTTTTGAGGAATACTCGACCTCCTTCTATATATGCGGAAATATCGTTTGCTTTCACATTTTTTTCGGATATGGAGTATTTTGATTTTATTTCTATTGAGGTTAGTGCTTTATCTTTGAGTAGTTGGACAAGTGTTTTACCTGATGCTTTTGGTTCTACGAATACTATTTTGACATTAAAGATTTCCTTTAATTTTTTTATTCGTTGTATCAGCTGGGGCATTTCCAGTCGTGCTTTTTCTCCGTGTATGATATAGAGGTTTCCTTTTTTATGGTCGTAGGTTGTTATTATTATACCTGATGGATCGTTTTTTTGTTTTGCGGTATATGCTCCGTCTACCCACATATGCACATCGAAGGTTTCCGGTATTTGGTCTGGTGTGATGAGGTGGAACCAGGGGCGTTTTATTATTCCTCCTTCTACTTGTTGTGGTTCTTGGAGGTATTGTCCTGCGAAGGTTGTGGGGTTTGCTCGTTCTTTTATTTCTGCCCCTTTTAGGGATACTTTTTCGGGGAATATGGTATTTGTTCTGGTATCGTTATATACGGGGACTTTTATTTGGTGCCATACATTCCCATCCCCTCCGCTAAGTAGCCATCCTGTGAGGTCGTCTTCATGTAGTCGTTGTTGTATGATTACTATTGGTGTTTTTTCTGAATTTCCTCTTGTTGATATGGTATTGTTGAATATATCTATTATTCCTTCTCGGTAATTGGTATGGTGCATTTCTGATGCTTTATTGGGATCGTCTATTACTATGAGACCTCCTTGAGCTCCTTTTGCTCTCATGTCCCCAGCTCCTGCTCCCAGTATTTTACCATTGATTGTTGCTGAAAATTGTATTCCTCCTTGTTGTGTTTCCCATCGTAGTAGTCCTTTTCGTCTTTTGGATACTCTTGTTTCGGAGTATTTTTCAAACATTGGTGTTTGGACGTATGATTGAATAAGCGCGTTCTTTTCACTTTGGAGGTCTGAGGCGTAGCATATGAGCATATTTTTTGCTGTTGGGTTATTAAAGAATATGTATGCTTGGAATAGTGCTACGATTTCGCTTTTGCCATGTCGTGGTGGTATATTGATTATTAGGCGTTGTATTTTGCCATTGTAAACCATTTGCATTACTGCGAATACTTCTTTATGGAAGTTTTTCACTTCGAAGTTATGTCCCCATTTCTCTCTAAATGCTTGTTGTGCAAACATGATGAAGTTTTGGGAGAGGGTTTGGTGGAGGGGATCCTTAAATGTCTTGTTTATTACTGACATCAGGGGTAATTACTTTCAGGTATTTAAGTCTGCTATTAGGTTTTTGTGGTAGTGCGAATTGTTTTTTATCATTGAGCAGTTCGATTGTTTTTGAGATGATTTGCTTATCTATCTCGGTGTATTCGGTTAGTTCTGTTTCGTCGTCTTGCGGTTTTGCTTTTTTGAGTTTACCTTGATGGTTTAGTATCAGGTTATACTGGTATAATGTTTTCATTACTTCGGAGTAGGTAGTTTCTGGGTTGAGTAAATCTTGTATTAGTCTCCGTGCTCCGAAAGGTATGTCTGGGTTATTTTTAGCCCAGTGCATTTCCGCTTCTGTCAGCTGCATAATGAGGTCTGAAATAGGGTATCCTTGTTCCTGCCATTTAGTTAATGCTGGGCTTGGATTTGGTATATCTGCCATAATAAGGCAAATTTACCTTAATTCTTTGGTATAATGTTTTTTAGAAGTTTTATTGTTTTGGCTTTATTTTCTATAATGAGGTCTCCTATATCGGTATTGGGTTTATAGGCTTCCATTATATCGATACATAGGCAATTATTGGTATTGGGGAAGTATAGGTGGTTTATTTCTATGGTGGCGTTGTACCATTTATCGTATGCCCCGCTATCGGGTATCAGTAGGACATATCTATCTTGGCATTGTTGTTCTATGGATCTAAATCGGTTATGGCATAGTTGGGAGCTGCTTGTAGCTACCCATGTAATATCTGGTCGTACCAATTTGCCCAGAATTGCAGTTTTTGCTCCTTCGGTTATGACGATGGTGTTTTCGGTATCGTTTAGTAGGTGAGCTCCGAACATGGTCATAATTCGAGGTGATGATTCTGATTGTTTTTTAAAATCGTTTATCCACTGGGGGGATCTGATTTGTTTGAAGTTGGTATCGTAGTGAATCCAAAGGGGATGGATTCTGGTATTTTTTTTGCCATTATCGTGCTGTGTGCATTGGATATCGTGTATTTGCTTTTTGGGATCTACGAAAGGATAACAAAGTATATTGGGGTTTGATTTGAGGCTTCGTACTCCGTAGATTTTAAGGGTTTTCCTTATTTTTGTTTCAGGGAAGTATGATTTAAGGAAGGTTATGAATTGTTGTTGTTCTGGTATAGGTATGGAGCATTTGAGGTAGTCTTGTTTATCGATATAGATATTTTGTCGTTCTTTGGTATATACTACTGCCATAGGTTTTTTATATAATTTATGGTCTTTCCACTTTTTGATTGTTGGTTCTTGGGTTGTTTGTGAGTTGGTTATATATCCCAGTTTTTGCCACATTTCAAATCTCGCTTCCTTGTCTGGGAATACGCCCTGATTGGCAGAGCATTTTTGTCGGTCGCATCTACCAAATTGATAGGGGTATAATTGTCCACTATGAACATCTTTATAGGGTTTAAAGGTTTTTTTAGTTCTATCGTCTCCTTGACCTCCATTACATACAGGGCATTTTATTTTGTATGTATATTTTTCAGATAGTCTTATTGGGTATTTGTAAGTCATCTTACCATTCTCTGTTGTTCAGTGCATCCCCATCATTATAGGGTATGTTGAGCGAATTTTCTATTGGGTTTGGCGTATCTGAATCGGGTAAGACATCTTCGGGATCGTTAAATAGTGCGTTCAGGTTTGGCATGGGGTAGGTATTATAGAATACGACATTATAATCGTTTATTGATTTGTCGTGTCCCTTATTGTATAGGTATGTTTTGAGTTCATTAATAGGCATGGTACTTACTCTGGTAATATCTATAACATTTTGAATATGTTTGAGCGTTACCATTCCTTTTATATTTTCTCCTATGCTTTGGTAATGTCTTATTGCTTTTAGTTCCCAATATGCTTTATGTTTATTTTTTTGGACTTTAACGAAAGTTTGGTAATTATCATATAGTTTTTGAATTGGTTGTGGTGTTTGTTCTAGACCTGTTTGCTTACATACTTCGTACCATTGTCCCATTGGTCCATCGTTTGAGCTGATGAGTTCTCGCATTTCGTCTGCGTGAATTTTTGACTCTGGTATTTCCTTTGTTTTAAGGAATTTATTGACGAAGGATAGTAGTAGGAGCACGATTGATTCGCCTTCTTTTTCTATCATTTCAGGCAGTTCTATATTCTTTTTATTCTCTTCTATTTTGGCATCGAAGTCATGTTCCCATCGGGATATGTGCAATCTTTTTTGGAATGCTGGACTTGCGGTTTGTGGTGGCGGTATGTTTGACCAGTAGTGAACTACTCCGTAATTATTTCCTTCGATATGTTTTTGGTGTTTTCTATCTGCGGTAATGTGGTCTCGTGAGGCGAGTGCATTGAGCATACCGATACCCTTTTTGGGTAGTCTGCTATCTTGTGCTTCGTTAATGTAAATAAATCGGGAAGTAAAGATTAGGTGTAGTGCGAATTGTGAATCAGCGCCGAATATCTGCTCGTTAGATAGGTTTACTACTGAATTTGGGAATAGTTCGATAGTGAGGCTTTGGACGAAACTTTTACCTGTATGTGGTCTGCCGTAGTTATAAAAGATTTTCTTTTTATGGATTGATTTATTGCTTAGGTTTAGCAGGGGATATGCCAGTGAGGTAAGTACGGATTCTATTTGGTCCTGGTGTTTTAGGGTTAGGTTTAGTATTCGTCTAAAATGGTGTATATCGAGACCTTTATTAAAGAGGTGCATTGGGTCTTGATTGAGGACATCTTTGATATTATCTTCGTTTATATTGATATTGAGCGTCTCTGTGGTATAGTCTGATGGTTTGATTTTACCTTTTATTTCCACTAGATTTTCTTTATCTCTTGGATCTATTTTGAGGCATAGTCCATTTTTGGTAACCATCAGGGTTTCTTCTCTATCCATAGACATTTTAAAAGGGTTTCGTCGTTCGTAGAAAGATTGAAATTCTCTTTCAAGTTGGTTCTCGAATAGATGGTTTACATTGACGCTTTGGATATAGGGACTGCATATATCGATATATAGGTGGTAGATATTTTTAAATAGGGTTTGTTGCCATCTATTCTCTGAAAATACATAGTAGCAGCTTGTTCCTTTTGCGGAGCCGGTATCCTCTTGGGACCAGGTGAATTGTTTATTGGGTATGGAGTTGGTTATCCATTGTTGTTTTCTAGCGTATTCACAAAGTAAATGATCGACTATTTTAACCATACCTTTTATATAGTCATTGATTCCTGATCTAAAATAGGCGTAGTGTTCTTTGAGTTTCTTTTTCAGCTCTTCTTTTTGTTCTTTTTCATCCAAGTCTTTTGATTCTGACAGGTATGAATCGAACATAATTTTAAATGCTTTTTTATAATCTTCGGCTGGGTAGTTACTATTATATAGGCTGAGAAAGATGCTTGGGTCTTCGTATTTTTCAGCATATATATTGATATGTTTTTGGACGTACTGGAAGGTATTTAGGTTGAGTAGGTTTTCAGTTCCAAATCCTTTTATGGTATTTTTAATTTCCATTACTTAATATCTTCCAGTTGATCGAGTAGGTACTCGTATATGTTGGCGTGGTTGACATTATATTTTTTTTGGTAGTATCTTATTTTTCTCATGTTATGATGCTTTATAGAAAAATTAATGCCTTTTTCCTTACCTCGTGGCTTGATATTAGCCAGTCCCTGTGTTATTTGTTGTGGTGTCCGTTTTAGTTTTGGTTCAAATTTCTTGTTCATGATTCTATATCTTCAAGTTGATCTATCAGGGTATTCATTAGGGTTGCTTTGCTTATGTCATATTTTTTTTGATATGCTATAATTTTCCCCTCGTAGTAGGTACTGCTTCGGAAGGTAGTTTGTTTGTAATCTTTTATTTTCTTCTTTCTCATGTTAAATATCTTTTAGTTGGTCGAGGAAGTACTCGAATAGTTGTGATTGGCTTATGTCGTATTTTTCTTGGTATTTTATAATTTTATTTCTATAATAACCGTTGGTTTTGAAGGCGATATTATAGGGTTTCCCCTTTCGTTTGATTTTAGATATCCCTTTGTTTAGTTCGTCTTTGCTCACTTTGAGGTTGGCATCGAGTTCTTTTTTAGTTTGTAGTAGTTCTACTTGGTATTCCAAACCTGTTTTTTTTCGTCCCATAGTATTATGATTGCTTGGCGGATGCCAAAATTAGATTTAAATGTTGGTAATGTGCCATAATGTTTGAAGTTTAACTTGACAAATATAGTAATTTTTATTTAAAAATATACTTTAACCAAGAATTTAGTATCTTTGCATATCTTTCTTTCCTTAGTCATGAGGATTAGTTTGAAGTTTTGACTTTACCCCTGTTTAATTATGGGGGTTTTTTATTATATTTGCTATCGAAAGGATTAAGAGTCGCTTTCATAATAAATTAGTTATTCCCCCTGCTTAATTGTTAGGGGGATATTTTATATTAAGATTATGAAATTCGGTAAAGAGGCAGACTTCCAAAGGTGGTGTTGCGATTATTTAAACATTGTGAATTTGGATTACTTCCATGTTCCTAATGGCATATTTTCTAATCCCAGATCAATAACCATTATGAAACGCTCGGGTTTGAAACCGGGTATCCCAGATTTACTGGTATTAAATAACAACGATACTTATAATGGTTTAGCGATTGAATTAAAGACCAAGAGTAATAAACCTTCGCTTCATCAGAGGTATTGGTTAGAGAAGTTCTTATCTCATGGATGGGCTTCTGTCTGGCTTAATAATACGGAGGATTTTGAAGTTTTGGTATCATCGTATAAAAAGAATTTATTTACCCAAAAGGGATTGCATTTTAACCACAAGAAAGAGGGTTATATTGATTCGTTGTAAATAAAAAACCCACCGATATAGGTGGGTTATGTACTGGATCTATCAGGTTTTTAGGTTTCTTTTACTGTTATTGTCCAATCTGGATTGACTACCAATTTTAATTTATTTTTATTGGTGCTAATAAATGTGCCATGTTTTAAACCTCTTGGCTTGGTTGTTTTTGAACTTGTCATAATGATTAAAGTTTTGATGGCACAAACATAAGTAAAAAAAATGAATTATTAGATATTTTTATAAAAATTTTTTATGTTTCCTGTAATTTTCTTTTCTGACTTGGCTGGAACAAGGTTTACAATATGAATATCTACCATTTACCTTATTTGCTTTGAGGTGGTAGAATTGGCTTTTATCTTTGATTTGGTCGCATTTACTGCATTTTATTTTTAGATTGGGGTAATCGTTGGTAAAAGGTTTGTATCCTTTGTCAGTGCAAGTTTTACAAATCTTACTTCTACCTGTGGTCTTGGAAAGGTCAGCAGGAAATTCGGTTGCGTATTTTTCAATACAACATATCGGACATTGTTTAAAACGATATTTCCCTATGTGGAAGTAACCGGTATCGTATCGTTTTTGGTTATAGCAAGTTCTGCAAGTTCTTAATAATCTTTTACCATTTTTATTTTGATATTCAGTGATCTTCTTTTTTATTTTGCAGATTTGGCATTTAAAAAGTTCCAGAGTGAATTTGATTTATGTGTTTGAGTATGTCGGCTTGTTTGTTTTGTAAATACAATTTCTCCCCTGTTGTCAGGAGTTTATTTACCTCTTCTATTGTGCCAGGCCGGTTGAGAGACACGATTTCCGTTTCGGCTGTCGTTGGTTCTACTGAAACAACCCTAAAAGGATTCCCTGATTCCCCTATTTTAAATTTATCGTTTACCCTAAAAAAAGGTCTTGGCATTCCTTCTGATGAGTATAATTCTATTGTGGGGTTTGAGGAATCTGTAAAGGTTTGTCGTATGCTTTCGGTTAGCACTGCCAAGTGTCTATGTTCGCTATATGTTTCTATAAATGCTACATCATCTACTATGGTATCGTATAGATTGGGGTAAGAATATCTTACACCTGAACTTTGGAAGCATATCAGCTCGTAGGGTAGTATTCCGTTTCTTTCGTTTCGTAGATGCACAATAAATTTTTTCGGTAATCTAAGTCCATCGATAGTAAAATCTTGGGAAGTCCGTTTAATTATCGTTGGCATTAGTTAAAATGTAATTGCGTGTATTTTGTTCCTATGAGTTAGGATATCAGCGTTTTTATTCCACTTTTGCACAATGGCTGTATCAACTTGAAGTTTAGTCAGGTCCGATAAAGTTCCTGCCTTGTCAATTTCAAGTTCAATTACATTACCTGTCAGGTCATTAATTTTTTGTATCAAAAATACGCTTCCATCGGGTCCGATTCTGATGCGGTCTCCTATTACAAATCCTTCTGGGTCTCCTACTCCACTTGACGTTGCAATTTTGATTCTCGGGTTGTTTGAGTTCATTATTTGATTAGCCGATAAATCGAAAAACAATCCAGTCATTGCTGTAAAAGTATATACAAATGCTTCTGTTCCTGCTGTGGTATCGAGCAAATCGGGTATCGTAATCTTTAAATGGTCTCCTGCTCTCCAACATATTAGCGATGCAGGTATGATACCATTTTCTGGGTATGGGTTTGGTTCTAAACTTGTAAACCAGAATTTCGGAAGTACGAGTCCATCTACTGCTATGTTATTTCTTCCGGACTCTGCTATTATTGTTGCCATAATTTTATGTTTTATTTAATATACGAATTTATTACAAAGTTACTTTTTATGTATCTTTGATCTCATTGGATTATTCCCCCGATTTATGTATGACATCTTTTTCGGGGGTTTTTTATGTTCGGTTATATTGGCTTCCTTTCTTGTCGAACTTGTATTCGTATAGTGAGTATTCTACTTACGAATACAACTATTCTTGTGGTTCGTTCCAAAAAGGTAGTATTCTCGGTTATCGATGCGGTAAATTGCCCATTGCTATTGATACTACTTAAATTCAACCAATTCACTTCTGGATCTTCTGATATTGTCGCATCTGAAGCTCGAGTACCTGTAATTTGGAAAGTAAATGTACTGGCTAAATAGGTAGGAGACCATTCTCTGGGGGTTACTATTAGTTCTGGAGCTGCTAATTGTTTTACTGCTATAAGACCAGTTCTGGCACTACCTAATAGGTTGCTAACTGAAATGATTACTTCACTTGTTCTTATTGATGATAATGGGTTTTCGGTAGCTACTGCTTCTATTGTCTCTTCATCGTAATCAAATCTCCATAATACCCAATTTTCGATACCTGTGTATATAATTGACACATCGTCAAAAACCGCATTGGTGAGTGTAACATAATATGTATTAGGTGTTGTTTCATCGTATGCTATTGTTCGGCTTGTTGGTGTTACACTGATTGTTGGAAAGGGAGCTGCCCTTTGAGTCAGAAGTAATGATTCAGTATCAGAACCAACTTCTGTGGTTACTTGTACTGACACTGCATCTATTCTTTGTTCTGGTGTATTATTTATCATTATGTTATTTGCGACTATAAAAATTCCATCGCTTCTATTAGAAAGAAACCAACTATTCCATGGTCTGGGAACTGTATCTACAATAGACAAATCGTCAAATCCAGCATCAGTAATCGTTATTTTAAATAATTGGGTGCTTGTATCATCATAGTCTATTGTTCGACTTGTAGGGGATATACTAATTGTCGGTAGTAATGCTGATGCTTGGGTTACGGGAATACCTCTTTGCCCATCGCCTATTATATTACTTTGAATCCCTATTGTTCCTATTCTTTCATTTGGAGTTGTATTTTCCATCACAAATGCTGTGAATCTTAAATTAGCATCTATTCCGCTTGGTGTTGATATCCAAGTTGCACTATCTACAATGCTTATAGCATTTCTACTTCTCGGACCTATATTTAGGGTAAATGTTTGGCTTTGAGCTGCGTTATTTGGTGTCCATGAGCTCGGCGATGCGGTAATCGGAATAAATAAACCTTGTGAAAAAATACCTTCACTTGAAGTATGAGTTCCTTCTGAAAAGGATATGCGAACTTGAAATGCTATGGTTCGGGTTGGACCTGTATTTATAGATTGCACACTACAATTAATCGTTCCTCTTCTGCTATTACCTGAAAGAATTACTTGAACCCAACTATTAGACCATCCTCCTATCGAAGTATCGGAATCTACATCATCGCTTATAAGTGTAATACCTAATATAGTAACCAAATTTGGATTTGCTATTTCGTAGGTAAAAGATTGCGATTGATTAGGTAAAAAGGTAATACTTCGAGAACCCGGGTCCAAAGTTACTTCTGGAATTACTAATTCCGATTGTCGCACGGTTACTTCTACGGATCGTGTTACGGTCTCTCTGATGGTTATTTTTGCGTTCCTTTCGTCCCCTTCGTTTATAGTTACATTTCCGGTAAAGGACGATATTGTTTTATTTGAAATACTTAGCCATGATACGGATTCAGTTATTGTCGGTATTGATGATGCCCCTGTTATTGTGAAGTCTTGGCTTTGACTTAATCCCGATGGTGTCCATACCATAGGGGATACGGATAATGGTCTTTCTCGTGCAGCTGCTTGGCTTATGTATGCGACGGTAGAAGGATTGCCCCCAGCATTAACAAAAACTCTTATTTGTGCTGTTCGTACTGATGCGATTGTATTTTCGTCTATTACCAGAACAAGTTGGCTTCTTGCGGTGCTTATTGATGCGTCTATCCAACTCGGTACTGATGCGGGGGTTATACCTGCATTGTTGATACTTGCATCGCTTACTGATATGGTAAAGGTTATTGTTTGACTTGATACCGATACGCTTCTCGGACTACTTAGCGAAGTGCTTGGACTTAGTGATATCGATACTTGTAAGTCCCTTGATAGTTGTACGACGGTAAATTGCCCTGGTGCTGACAACCCTGCGGCGTTCCGCAATGATAACGCATAGACATTGGTTATTGTGGTGGTATTATTATTGGTTTGATTTGCTGTTGCTGTGAGTAATCCATTATTAAATTCCAGTGAAAATCTGCTTCCAACTCCGGAAATTGATGAGAATATGGCTACTGCATTACAATTACCATCAGTGAAATCTACTCGTGCTGTGCCAGTATTTCCCCTGCTTCGTCCTACATTTATTGTTCGTGGTCGGATATTGGTTATTGTCGGGTTTTCACATGGTCTTCCTCTCTGGACAAATGTAATGATTGCCTCATGTGATCCGTTATTTGTTGTCGCTGTGAGTACTATGTCGGCTGCTCGTTGCTGGTTGTTCCTCTGGTTATTTATTAGGGGTTGTAAAAAGACAATTAAATTCTCTCGTCTTACGGTCAGCCATGATGGTATAGTACCTATGGTTATATCGTTTGCTTGTGCATTTTGTAGGGTTATCGATGATTGCTTCCGTGAGGTATCGTTGTATGCTACATTGATTATTTCGGGATCTACCTCTATAAAAGGTGCTAATTCCTCTTCTGGTAATCCTACTTGGCTTATTCGTGCTATTGCTGATTGTCCTGTCGTTAGCGTTAGTCGTATATCTGCTGTTCTGGTTTCTGAACCTGTATTTGCTGTTGCGGTTATGGTTATTTGGTTATTTGTAGTGTCTATTGTCGGAAATGGCGATACCCATGATGGTACTGATGATGGGGTTACACTGACATCATTTATTGTTGTTCCTCCGACGGTTATTGCGAAAATCTGACTTCCTCCTGTTTGTGCTATTGATTGTCGTGCTGTTGGGGTTATGCTTATCGTTTTCGGTGGTGCGTCAATATGGTCTTGCTGGATATTAAAGGTTCGGCTATCGGAACCTGCGGAGTTCGTTAGTGTCAATCGGAATCGTGCTGTCCTACTACTTGAGCTTGTGTTGGTTACAAATGCGGATATATTTATTCGTCTTAGCGTATCTGAATAGCTTACAAAAAATACATTTTGAACCCCAGATACATATGCTATTGCTCCTGTCGTATCGCCTCCCCCATCATCATAGTCAACATTTATTATTCCCGAATCAGCTGCTGATGCTCCTATTACTATATTTGGTGGACTTAGTGAGTTTATGCTTGGCGGTTCTATTGGCTTTCTCGGTTGTCTAACTTCCAGTCGTAGCCAATTACCCCAGCCGGTGCTATTTCGCAATCGTATTCGTACTGCTGTATTCCTTTGTCTCGGATTATTATTTATACTTATATCTGCGGTTATTGTTCCACTACTATAACTTATACTGCTCCATGCTCCAGCGGATAAATCGTCGAATTGATGCTCGGTTATTGTTGTCGGTAGTGCATCAATAGATATGGTAAAGGTTCCACTGAACGAAAGATTATTATTTCTTTGTATGAGACCATTGGAAGGGTTTAGGTGTTTGATTATTGGTGCATGGCTTGTGGACGTTCTTGCTCGTTGTCTGATCCTTGCAAATGCTGACGATGCTCCGGGTAGTGCTATTTCTATATCTGCGTCCCGTTGTGCTCCTGTATTTGCTATTGCTGTTATGGTGATTTGACTATTTGTAGTGTCTATTGTTGGTGTCGGGGATATCCATGATGGTACATTGGCTACTCGGACAAATGCATCGCTTATGCTTCCATTGGTTATGGTAATTGAAAAGGTATGACTACTTCCTGCTTCACTACTTATTATTTGTCTTGTACTTGGGTTTACTGATATTGTTGGTGTTGTTGTGCGTGTATTCGGTGCTTGTATGATAGTAAAGAGTTCGGTATCCGAACCTATTGAATTGGTTGCGGTTAATCGGTACTGCTCTCTCCGTTCCGTAAAATCATTATTGGTGTTTTTTGTCGATGCGGTTATGGTATTTGTCGATGAATTGAACGCCACATTAAAAAACGAAGTCCCTGATACTTTTGATAGTGTTTTTGTAGCTGTCTCCCCTCCGTCATTGATAGATACTGCTACACTTCTACTATTTGGGTGAACTCGGTTTAGTGATATATTGCTTATGTTCCCTATTACTGGTGCTGTGGTTGTTGGTTCTGGTGCTGGTCTTTGGACTAAAAATGCTTGGGTAGTCGCTGAACCGCTTGAATTGGTTATCGTCAGTTCTATATTGGCTACTCGTCTATTTGAACTGCTTGGGTTTACCGATTTTGGGGTTATAGTTAATGTTGTTCCGCTTATCGTTGCGGTAACCCAGTCTTCTATTGAACCGAGTACTACATCGCTCACATCAGCATTGGTTACGATTACCTCGTATGTCTGTGCATCGACAATATCATCATCGATGGTTATGACTACTGGTTCTGTCCTTATTGTTGGGAGTAGTATTCCTGTTTGTTGTATAAATGTCGCTTGTTGTGTTAGTGCTGTCGTTCTACCCCCAATAAAGTTAAATATCAGCCCTGCTTGAAAGGTTGTTTGTCTTTGATTACCTGTATTTTCGGTTATTGAGGTTGCCCTTACGAGTGTTTTGTTGTTCTCATTTACGATGGATGCATGTCCCCAGTCGGCTATGTTCCATCTTTGATTTGCCGTGTCCAGTGTGAGCTGTGGACCCGTGAGCATCAAATCTATTGCAATACCATCAGGGTTTGATATTTGTAGCTCGTAGTCTTTTGATTGTCCGGATGCTTTGGTTATTGTTTGGCTTCGGCTACCGACAAATGAGATTGTCGGTCTTGTTAGTGATTGTCCGCTTTCCTGTGTAAATGTCGCTGATGCGGATAATCCGCTTTTGGTTATGCTTATGATTATTGATCTGCTATCATTTGATAGGTTGAACGAAGTGGTTGTGAGGGTAAATGTTCGGTTGTCTTTATCGTAGGTCAATGATACCCAGCTGCTATCGCTTAGTATAATATCTTCCTCTTCAACTACCACATTGGCTAATCGTAATGTATATACCCCTTTTTCTCCGATACCTCCATTGACGGTTATACTTGATGGGTTTATTTGCAGGAAATTTGATTTATCCCATGAGTATCTTTGTCTTGCTCTTTCTGTTGTTCCAGCATTATCGGTTGCGGAAAGATTGGCAGTTATTATGCCCAGATTTAGTGCAAAGATGCTGTCGGTTATGGTATGTTTGAAGATACCTTCACTATTTCTTTCAGCATTGGTTACATTGAACGTAAAGTTTTTTGTTGTTCCTGGTGAGAACCTATCGGGAAATGCTTGTATTGATATAGTTAGTCCTATGCTTCGCAATGGCTGTCGTCCAAACCTTACCTGTGCATATATTGTCCCTGAATTTGCGGTTATATCATCTCCTTCTAATGTAATGTTAGGGTCAAACTGGTCTGATAGGTCTGGGTAAAAGTTTACCTGCAAAGGTGCCGTCCAGAAGTCAGCAGGTATAACTACCCCAACAGGATTACCCCAAATCTTGCCAATGCCAAGTGCAGTATAAAACGCTTGAAATATGACATTGCCAACTAATGCTTGTACCCCTGATGATCCGCAATCCGTAGCAAAGTACATCCCATCGGTAGTAATCTCTTGTCTTGTTCTGGCGATTATTTCCTGTCTGTCGCTTAGTTTTGTTGATACCTCAAAACCTGGTTGGTCGTCATTATTAACTTTACCTATGTATGATGCCCTCAAAAGGACACAAACATTAGCCTTGTCTAAAACTGCGGAAATTGTTAGTACGGGGTTAGCCTCTCTTCTTTTTTGGATTATTTTATTACCCTCTCTGATTTCGTCAATAGGAGCATTATCCGAATATATTATCCGTGTGAAAGACATACTATTTTATAGTTGCTGTTCCGAACTCTATAACCAATGTTTCAGGGATTACTTGTATTGTTCTACTTATAGTTTCTGTTGTCGTTTCTCTTTGTAGTAGTTCCTGTCGTCTAAAATCGCTTCCCGGTGGTATATAACTAAATATAACCGATAGACTTGTCCCTGATATAGTTATTGTTTTTGTTTCGCCTATGAGCGTCTGTGCTATCTTCACTTCCCAAGTCCGTAAATTTCCTCCTATATTTAGTTCTGCCATGCTTCAAAATTATTAAAATATAGGGGATGGTAGTGAACGATGATTAGCAATGTTTATGGTCAATCCTACCGAACCTCTATCGACTACTCTACCTCCCCAAATACCAACTAAATATGCAGGTATCCGACTTGTTCCGATGGGTAGTTCATACCCTGTTACCCTGATTGTAAGGTCTCCTGTCGCTGGAAAATTACTATCTTGGAGTACTGCCATGACCGTTACTCCCGGCAGATTGGTATTTATGTTTGATGGATGGGTTAGAACAACAAAACGAATATCCGTAAAATCAGCTCCTGACACTGTTACCTCAATTTCTAATTGTTCGTTTCTATTATTGTCATCATTTATATCGATATTGATACTTCGTGCACTTGAACCATCGAAATCTAAAATAATCTGATCCCTAACTATTGGGGTTAATCCGATTGGGACACTCGGTACTTCTGGCACTGTCAAATACCTACCCTCATAGTTAATAATGATACTATTACTCATATTTTCAGGTAATGGCGTACTACTAACTTCCTCTGCCTTTTCAGAACCCGGTGGATTTATTGTTCGTGCGTATGGTCGTATAAATATCATTGCACGATGGTAAAGTATTTCTACCCTGTCGCCTGTAATTGATTCCCCACTATGGAAGGTTTCGTCTGCTGGTACACTGGTATTGTCAGGATCTATTTGGTTTAGAAACGATATAAGGCTATTCACTCCAGCTCCGTCTATTAATGTATTCACTACAACTTCAAACCTACCAAGTTCAATTTCAATTTCTCTTGTGTCCTCATTACCATCGACTGGACAATTAAAAGTCATGCGGAACGATGCTAAATTTGTTGAACCTTTGGTTATGTAATTTTTAAAATCAATCTCTTTGTATCCTTTATCTTCTGCGTCTCCAAATGTATCCTTTCTATCGCCTACATATATTTCCCCTCGTAGGGTATATGCACCATCTGTTCGGATATTTTTTATATAGACGCTATCCTGTGGGTCTTGTACATTTATTACGGATTCGGAACCATGATACCAATATGTCGCAGGTGTTGGAATTATTGGTTGTACTGGTGTCTCATCGCCAACGACAACAACCGGCTCTAAAAACTCATATCTTGTTGCTCTATTGGTATAATACCCTTCCTTTAATTGCCCATCAGCATCGTAGTCAGAACCTCCCAAATCAAAACGATTTTCAGGTGCAACATCGGTATCTTGGTTTGGTGTAAATGTCGATATCGAAAAGATACCTGTATTTAGATTATGCCTACCTCCCCAAAATATCGTTGCTTCACTTGTGGATTGAAATCTCGGTGTCCTACCACTTTTCCAATCATCAAAATCTACATCTATCATTTGAATTGGAAAGATTGGATACCCATTATTTAGCGAAGTAATGTCTCCCTCGAAGATTTGCCCTCTTCGTCTAAAATCGTTTAGTTTTAGTTGCGTAACTACTTGTTCCAAAGATTTCTTTTCGTCTTTTAGAACATTGGTATCAACACCACCAATTTCAACCGAATTATACACTTTGTCTCGGAAATACCGAACAAGATGCGATCCTTCGTCTGGTCTTGGATTTACTACCAGTTGCTGTGCTGTATCTGTTTTTGGTATGCTCAATACCTTTTGTGCAATTCCATCGACGGTCTCACTCAACACCAAAGGTTCGTAGGTCTCCAACTTCCTAAATGGAGTTTGTAATCTTGTAAATGTCGGTTCAATAACCTCATCAGGTAAACTTGCAGAAACCTTTATTTCGTCAATAAATACTTCTGTGCTATCGACTAAATTATTTGTACCACTAAAATCAACGATATTGCCATCGCCTTGCGGATACCACAAATAGATACGAAAACGGGTATTACGACGAACCAAAACGCCAGGGTCTCTTGGTGTTCCTGCTTCGGGATTATTAGGGTTTCCTGTATAGGTAAACTCATAAATCCTATCCCCCATAATTATATCGGAGCTCTGCGATATAAATTGCAATCTATCATCCGAATCCCTACGCCCTGAACATTGTAGTCTGCCGACATATTGTCCCTGCTCTTTAATCTTTGGTGTCAATCCAGCAATTTCAGTTATCGATGCTGGTGTTCCTCCTGTCCCAAGTGAAGTTACCACTCTCTGCTCAAAATTATAGAAGCCCCCACCGGAACCCAAAACCTCAATCGTATAAGGAATAAAGATTTCGCCATTATAGAATCTATCGGCTAATTTTTTCCCACTAAGATTAACCTTTGGTGGTGTACTACTAAAAAACCCATTGGCACTAATTTCAAATACATAATCAACGCCAACCTCAATATCAACATATGTATAACCTACTGCCCAAACATCAGCAGCTGAACGGATTTCGCCAATCAATCTTTTTGTCAATAACGAACGAGAATTTAAATAAGGATAATCATTTAAATCTGTGTAAATTAATCTACTATCTTCGGAGACAACCTCATTATCAGCATTTTTTAATACCTCCCAATTCGTAGCCAAATCAAAAGTAGGATTGACAACAACATTTTTTGTGCTTAGATTATTAGGTTCGCAGGTTATCGACTTGAAAGGTTGCTGGATTTCTTGGTTTAAGGTCTCACCAACAAATAATAAATCGGTCCTGGTATTGTCAATTTTTCGTCTTAGCTGGTTGTCAGTCTCAATAGATGCTTCCGTTAAATCGCTATAAATACCATTTTCAATTCTAACTACATTCCATGTAATACGCTTGTCTCTTACTGGTACTAAACGATTATGGTAAATACTTTGTAAGGATATGTTGTATATATACCAATGTCCGTTACTTTGTATTAATCGACAATTAAACGCTTCCAATATACCTTTTAGAACATCAATTAACTTCCTTCCTGTAAACGAATCAATCGCTACATAGGAATTATACAAAGAGTCAAATTTTACTTGGTCATTGGTATTTGGTTTATAGACATAGATAATACCAGAATTAGTTAATAGATTTAGATCTGTCTTGGTTTGTTCAAGTGCATATTTGATTACATCAATCAATCGTAATTGCCTTGCCCCATGCCTGTATATACGATGCGTTATTGGTGGCATCAATCTTTCCCCCAATTCTGCTAAACCATCGACTGCGGTAAATTTTACACTAAAAGGAGGTGCTATTATTGGCTCTTTGGAATTTACGGGATGGACAAACCCTCGCCAGTATAACTGCCCTACATGATTAGGTCTATCGATATTAACCTCAACAAATGTCTCATGATCCTTACCCCATTTAGTTAAAATGATACTATCATTTGGCACTAAATTGATTACATCAACACGAAACTCTTTAAAGTCTCCGTCTGACATATCGAGAAAATCATTACCTGTTACATTCAATAAATGGAAATCAAATTTACTTCCAATCATTGGGGAATAAACATCATTACTTCGTGTCCAGTCAATAGTAATTGCTTCCGTTTTTGGACTTTCTAAATCAATCGCTTTTAGACCAGCACTATACCAAGATGGAGGGTTACTACTATCAAAACGCCTATAAATACGACATTCCCATTTTTGGTTTACGATACCCGAGCTGGGGTAAAAAGAATAAATGTGGTGGTATTCAAACATTACGGAATATAACTCGCACTGTTATCGGTATTTACTGATCGTACTACCCTCAAATCTTCGCCTGAAATCCGTAGTTCCAAACCTGTATTGGCATTAAATGAAGGTCGGTTAAATCCTTGTGGAGATGCATTTGCAAAACCTGTTGAACCGCCTCCGCCTCCTCTACTACCACCAAAAGAACCTCCGCTTCCGCTTCCTCTACCGCCACCGAAAGAACCCTTAATAAAACTTCCCAATGCGATCGCTCCTAATCCGATTGGTAGTGCTGTTGCCAACGGAACACTCAATTTAAAGAAGTCTTCGACTGTCGCTTTGGCTATTAGTGCTTTCCCTTGTAATACCAGAACTTCGCCTATTAGCCCCATTACTCCTGCCAATGCACTCCTTATCCCCTCTCCGCTTCCGATTGCTGTAAATGCTCTTTCTATTGAACTGCCCAATAAATCAAACTGGTCGATGGCAAGTTCTATGGAGTTATCGGAAGTCAATGCACTCATTATTTCCCCTTGACCTGAAAGACCTTCGGCTATGCTATTTTTTTGAATATCTTTTAATTCACTATTTAGGGTTTTGATACCTTGAATATAATCACTCAACATTTTAGCCTTTTGGGGATCTATTTCAAATGCCGATTGAAACAAATTTTCCAGTGATGCCAAATCGTTTTGTTGAAGTAAATTAAATGCTTCCGTAGCTGCGTCAGTCCACCATTCTATATCTCCCCCTAATGCCCTTAAATCAACATCAAATCTATCATGTAGTGTCTGTATCTGGTCTTGTTTGAAAGTAGTATTTAGACTATCCGATTGGCGTCGTTGAGCATAATCTCTCAATAATTTATCAGCCCCTCTACTTCTCGTTAATAATGGTTTTCCATCAGCATCGTAACGCTGACCTTCAGGTAATAAATTTGCAGGTATATTTCCAGGTAAAAGTGGTGAAGCCATCTTTGCTAAATCCTTATCAAGTTGGTCTTTTTTTAAAGCGTCAATAAATCCGTAAATACTTTTGTTATTGGTAACCTGTTGCCTACCCTCCGTTTTAACTGCATTATTATACTGAACTTGCAATCCAAGTTCCTCTCTTTTTAATCTATTAATGTCAGTCTGTAATCTCGCTTCGTCTTGTTTCCTTCTATTAATATCCAACTGATATTGCAAAATATCCGATTGAGACCTACCCTGTAATTGCATCCCGGCAACTACAAATTCCATTTCCGTATTTAACCCATCAATAGCTGCCTGTGCTTCTAAATATGGTTGTGCGACATCTATTTCCTGTATCCTTTGGGTTATTGCCAATCTTTCATCCTCACTACTAATTAAACCAAGTGAGTTTTGTAATGATGCTCTTTCGGTAGCGTTTAATTGTATCTGTGTAGCCCCTTGTAATCGCATTATACGAAGTCTATGGCTAAGGAGTTGGTTTACCTTTCTAACATCACTACTATCGCCTGTGCCTGTTACTAAGTCAGTATCATTAGTTTTTCCTGTAACCCTTGATAAATCCACTGTCCTTTCTACTGCCAACGCCTTTAAATCAGCTGACTCTCCTAACGCTCCACCGGGTGCGAAAAGTTGATCTACCTTTTCTCTTAGTACTTCCTCTGTAACATCAGCCCCACTAGCTCCATAAATACGCCTATTAATTTCCTTTTGAAGTGCAGGGGATAAATTGTCTCTATCAATTTGGTTATAAATATCATCTGCCACCGCAGATGTGCCTTCTACTCTAACTCTTCGTCCCAATTCAGCTGCATTGGTATCCGCTCCGATTATCCCAAAACTATCTATGGTTTTATTGATATCTGCTCGTGCATCGGTTACCACCTGAATTGAAGCATCAGTTAAACTTTGGATATAACTGATATCTAAAAGACGCTTGGCAATCAATTCAAATTGTTGCATCTTACTTATTGCGGGATCTAAAATTCCCGGTATATCCCGAAACCTATTTACCCACTCATCAAAATTAGAACCGCCTATTTGAGCAGCTGCCTCTAAATCAATTAATTCTTTTGTGATAGAACCAAAACCTTCAATCACTTTTACCGATTCAAGTTTCTTTAATTCCTTATTGAAATCTTTTAAATCGCCTGTTAAATCACTTAGTTTGACATCCTTTAATAAATAATTCAACCCAATCAAAGCTGCGGTAATTCCCAGTATCGCAGGTCCGCCTAACCCTGCCATTACCGCTACCTGTTGCAAGTTATTTTGAACACCACGAAATCCGTACTGGACATCGTCCATCGCATATGCCAACTGGGTAAATGCTAACCCTTGTTTCTTTGCGGAATTGATACCTGCCTTTGATGCTACCCCTACTTTCGTTTGAGACGATGCCAGTTGTTTATTTGCGGTTATTTGTTGTTTGGTAACCTTTACATCTTTTAACTTTTGATTGTCCAAAAATTTTAACGCTCGGGAAGTGCTCTTAGCCTCTTTATTAACCATTTCCATTGCCCTATCCAATTTGATATGAGCTTTGTCCAGTCTCTCAACACCACCAGCTGTAACATCCATCTTTTTACCCAACTTCTCAATGGTCTTTAATTCCTTAGTTGCCGATTGCATTGCCTTTTGGAATTTGGCATACTCGACACTAATCTCAAAATTTAATTCTGCCATATTGTAAAATTAGATTATAATTTACATTAATTATACATATTTTCCTGTGCCTTCATCCATGCGTCCATTGTATCCTGATTAGACTTTAATGATTGCGGTTCTGCTTGAACAACATCCTTACTCTCATCATCAATAGGAAGTTTGTATAAGTCGGAAGGTTTCCTGTATTTTTTGCCCTTTGAAGTGGTATTAACCATGACAAGATACCACTCCAAATGCCTCAATTTTACTTTTTGAAGTTGGTCTTTTCTATTCTGATACTCAAATAACCAAAAAATCTCCTTGTAGGAATACTCCCAGAATTTTAGGGGATCAATACCATATTTAGTTACTGCTTCTCGCTGGATTTTGTAGATGCAGTAGTCGTTTTGGATTTGTTTTTTTTTTGTTCATCAGCTAATTCAGAAGTAAGTTTATGTACTTTCTGAATTTTATCAGCCAAACTTTCAGCATATACTTTACCTAACTCAACAAAATACTTTGGATCTTCATACCATTTAGCCTCAACATCATTAAAGACATCGCCATAAGAGTAAATGCACTTCTCACTATTGACTTGTGCATTAGCCAATAATCCCGAATAGATTATATCGCTAAAAATCTCAATCTGCGTAGAAAATGTACCGAACTTTTTACTTCCCCATTGGTTGGTATAAATCTCCCCAATGGTAGCATCCTTGAAGTCTTGTTGTTTAGCCAACAATAATGTATTACATACGATGGTATGTTTTCCGATTGTAGGTAATTCTATAAAAACTTTGCCCATAAAAACTATTTGTAGCAAAGTTAAACATTACGCATTAGCTTCGTAATGTATTTTACCTGAACTTCGTAATGTAAAAGATGCTGTGGCTAAATCGTGCGAAGGAGTATCAATCGTATCGGTTTCAAATAAAACCAAAGTCTTATAATACTTAACGCCAGAGACGAATTGTGGTACCCCCGATGCATCCAAAGTAGTCGGACCAAAGACTGCGAAATAAAAATCAGTAGTCAATGTCAATGCCAGTAATTCATCAGTAGTGAACCTTGTGGCATCGGCAACACTCAAATCCTGTACTAAGGAACTCACATCGATAGACAACCCTATCGAAGTAATTAAATTCGTCTCAAAGATTCCTGTTTCCTTGTTGTTGGTTTGAACAAAATTCTTATTGGAAGATATCGAACATCCCTGTGCAAAGATTAATGGTAAAGATGCAGTAGTCAATGTATCCCTAATCGACTTATCATTCTCTACTGTCCGTATTTGTTCTGTGGTAGGTTTAGATAATCGCAATCTAAAATTCTGTCCTACTTTCAAATTCGCTTGATTTGGCATAATTTGTAATTTATTTTATGTTAATATAATGCTTTTCTTTTAACTGACAACCTTTGCTCGATACCCATCAAAATAAGTTCCAGCAGGTGCAGCTGTGGTTTTTGCTGAATCAGTGTAAATAGTATTGCTGTCAATACTAAAATCTTTTGTACCATCATCAACATAGTATATGGAAGGATTCCTATAATAGAAGTTTTTGGCATTTTGTAATGTAGTTCCAAACCCAAGTAATACCGCATCGGTAGTTGGATTAACATATTTAAAATACCCTGAACTTCGTATGGATACATCTGCCATTGCCAGTGCATGGCTATCTGTATTATAGGTTACATTGGTAAATAACCCTTGTCCTATTACTCTCGATTGTCCGCTTCCGAACTCAAAGACTATCGGTATATGATTTTCAAAGTAATACCCCAAATCGTAGGTTGTTCGTCCTATTAACCTATCAGCACCTTCTTTAATGGCATATAATGTTTTTATGCCTTTTACAAGTTCAATATCCTCATCGCTTAGTAATTGGTCTATGGTAAAAACTATCCTGCCACTTGTAGCTGCGGAAGTTATTTTACCATAAACACCTGTATCCCCAAATTCTATTGTTCTATTGACATATGATGCAGGTATAAATGACGAGCCAACACCAAGAGCAATGCCCGTAGTACCAGCAGTAGTATTACGACTGAAAATAATACCGGTAGTCGCTACACCCTTAAATTGGGTTATCTGTTCCCTCTCTGCATCCCAATCACGCTGTATTACCGATGCTTCAACACTAATACCATGCGAAACCTTTTTAAAGGTGTCATATATCGCAGTGTCTTTATTTGCAGTACTGACTAATTCAGTATTTAGACTAATCGATGCAGTAGTGCTTGTCGCAATCGCTAACCGATCCTCTGGGATCCGTTTATCCCTGCGTCCTAAATATAAGGTCAAGTTGTCTCCAACCAGTATGTTTGCTTGATTCGGCATAATCTATTTTTCCTTTAATATAATCATTTTAGACATTATAGAATATACTAAGTTTTTTATAATTAGTTATCAAATAATCTATATCGTATCCTTTTATTGGAAATCTCACTACTTCTTATCGAATATAAAATATAAAACTACTGCACTAATGATAGTTCCTATTACTGATAAAGTTACTTTCCAAACCCCCGCTTTTTGTCTTTCCAATGCTCTTTTAATGTATTTTATATCATCAGAATTTTTAGTAACCTTAACCCTCAAACTATCGTCATCATGTAATGTCTTACCCTCCAACTTACTTAATTTGTCTGTTATCTCTTTCACATCATCGACAACTCCGTCTAATTTTGTGCTCAATTTTTCAATGCTATTATTTAAATCCAAATGCTCTTTCTGGCTTTGAATATGTCTTTGATTCTGACCAGTCAATAAATCGGTCATCGATCTCATTAATTGTACATTGGTTACTGGCATAATTTCTATTTAAATCCACAAGTTAAGGTAAAAGTGCTTTTTCCAAACCACTTCATATTACCTTTTATAGAAATCTTTTCAAATATCACATTGCCTAAATTGACAATCAACACATCAAAATCTTCTGTACTCAATTCGTCTCTTTTATTGTATATGGTTTTATTGACTTGGTCAATCAGTGCATAAGTAATCGAAGGTTTGCTTCCACTTAACTCTTGGTAATCAATATAGGTTTCGCAACTAAAAGTATAGTCAATCAATACACTATCCTTGCTTCTACTCGTGTTTTGGGTGTAATTCGTAAGGAATACCGCTAAATAGGGTTGGTTATTGACAATCGGATTAAGTAATACAAACCCCTTATTATCATCGAGTTTCAAACCCAAACCATCTAATACCAAATTATCTGCAATCACTTTGGCAACCTGTGCTCGAACTAAATTCGCATTGCCCTTGTAAAAATTATACATGCTACTCTAAACCTATTAATCTATACGCCTCAAAAATCGTAGCAAAACGATATTCATTTCTCCTTATACCAACAATCCGCAAAGGTTGATTAGTCGGTAAATCCAATCGTATAATGTCATTTACATCTATCGTTTCCGTGTCTGCTGTTCTGGCTATCAACTGAACCATCGTATCGGTCTTAGTGCCATACCCTTCCTGCAAAACGAATTGATCCAACTTGGATACATTGGCATAGAACCCATAAACGGGAGTCGCCAACAAAGATAAATCAATCTGATTATCGCCAAATTCATTTTCAGTTAATCGCACATCAGGAGGAAGTTTATAAACTAAAACCTCAACATCCAGATACGATATTGGCAATTCAGTATATCGGTCAAACTTGAAATTATCGCTAACTATACTCATTATTTATCGTGTTCCGTAAAATCCAAAATTCTTATACCTACTTAGCCAGTCTTGGAAGTTGTTACGCTTGGATTTGGTACTCCTTCCGTCTCTCTCTCGGTATAAAATGGCAACCAAAGTCAAAACTCCTGTACTAATCATGTCAAGTGTGGCATCTTTAATGCCCTCCGTTCCAAAAGTAATTGTGTAAATAGGTACTCTACTCGAAGCATACCTATCCAAAATGGTAATTCGTGGGTTCTCAATCGGATCAACCAAATAATCCTGATTTAATACCAAAGTCCTACTCTCTTGGTTATTGGTATAAAAGACATCGATTTTTTCAACTTCCTTGATAGGAGCAAATGGCAAATTGAAATACTCGCCTTGTGGATTATGTAGCCTCCATTCGTGTCTTTTGGATAGTATATCCCTGTTCAGGTACTGCTCACATAGATTAATAGCACCCGGAATTAGTTTAGTAGAAATCAATTTATCCTCTGTGGTATTGAAAGTCGAAACCCTCAAATACTTTTTAACTTCCTCCAATTCAAGTATCGTTCTGGTATCCGTTATTTCTAAAATCTTTGTTTCCATATTTCAATAAATATAAATAAAAAACCCCTCACTAAAACAATCAAGTTTGGAGGGGTAAAAACAAATGTTTTTATGGGTAGAATACTTATTAAGAAGTGGTTTTAACCGCTGCATCTGGGTTACCCAAAACACCTGTTGCAGTCTCACCGCTAATTACATTAAGGATATTATTGATGAAGTAGTTGTAGGTATTGGCTACAAATGCTCCATTTTCAAATACCACCAACGCTAAACGCTGATTTGTTCGTATCGTTAAACGATTGGCAACAAAATTCTCTTGACCAGTTATCCTTGCTTCAACACTAACTGCATCTCGTATCCTCAACGATAAGCAATTACTATCGAAAATACTGAACGTCCCTGATGCCTGTGCATTACTTGGTATGATATTTAAACCACTCCAAATGTTCAAAGGTGTAGGATTGGCAGCTTGGTTAAGGTTAAGGAAATTACCTGTTACTTTGGTTCGGAAAACCGAATAAGCAACGCAATCTTGGACATTTAAAACCAATGTATCAGGCATAAAATTCCTTTGGTATAAAATCGCCTTAGCAGTAGCAATAGCATCAATAAAATTGGTAGTTGAACTATTCTGATCGTATGCTTTCGCAAAGGGTCCAGATTCATTTAACCAACCTTTTCGGACTGAAGCTGCCTTTTGTTGTGCAGTTCCTGTGCCAGGTTCGATATATTTAAACGCCTGTTCATTGATACCCTGTATCGCAACATTACCAGAACCATCATGGTTAAGGATATAAGAATCCAATTTATCATAGTGGTTATTCAATAATTTATACCTAATGTATTGTTCCAAATTCGGGGTATCATCAAGTAATTCCTGTGCGACGACATGGTAACTTGAAACGATAGATAACTTCGTTTCCTTGTCTGCAAAATCAAACAAGGTAGGATTCGCAGGAGGTCCGCCAATCGCTCGACCACCAGCATTATCAACATTCAAAGGATTAGATCCCAAACGTCCGGGAGTGTCAGAAGCTGTGGTTTGAACCGCAGTAGCCTTGTTCCCGTAATCTTGGTAAGGGAATCGTATTGTATTTACGGGTCCTGTCATTGCCGAAGGTATGTTATTAGCAACCCTCCACTTGAAATTAGGACCCTCATCAGCGATTCGAGTTATCCTCTCTTCGCCTGATATGTTCCCCTTGTCGCCACCAAACTCAAATCCGCCAGTAGCCTTTGAGACATAATCAGTAGACAAATACCCCAAATGAATTGCGGAATTGGTTATATCCTCATGTGCCAGTTTCTGGATCTTCTCGTAGTTGGATGCCACCAACTCACCAAAAGACCCCTCTTTTATCTTTCCGTATTTACGGACATAGATAGATTTTTTAAGCCTGTCTGATTTTTCAACCAGTTCAGTACTCTTTTTTAGGTCATCAAAAGACTTTTGTAATCCCAAAAGTTCAGTTGTAACCTTCTTTAATTCCGTCTCTAAACCAGTCTTGGTATCATTGATTTTAGCATTGGTCTTTTCAATTACCTTTTCAGTAACCGAATCAAACTTCTTTACTATATCCTCATTACCAACCGACTTAGTAACCGGTGCTCCTGTCCCCTCAGGTACAAGAGTATCTTTTTCTTCCATCTTTAATAGATTTAAAAATTTATGTTAAAAAGATTCCAGACGCTGTAATTGTCTCTCTAATATCGAATCTATATCGACTACTGGTTCGACTGCCTTAATTTCCTGCTTTGTCTCGATGATCTTCTTATCATTCTGCTCGGACTTTAAGGTGTCTCCCAATTCCACCTGCTTCATACCGCTTGGCGGAGTGTAATTAAAGATTCTCAATATACTGCCCTGAATCTCATGTTTTTTATTTTTGAAGCGTCTCTCCACAAAATATCCAGTTTTTCCTGCAAATAAATCTTGTTGTTAAACTTGGAAGTAACCATCGACATTTCGTTATCAGCATAATCAACTATCGATACTTCGTATAATTTGATATTTTTATAATCCATGCCTCCCTTGTCATTTTCCATGTACTCCAACGGATACCCAGACCACGAAAATTCGTTTAGCGAACCATGTAATACTCTCTGGTATATATCTTCCCCATAACTACCAAATTCCGCAGTAATACGCAAACCATGCTCATCCTCTTCTAAACCTTTGATTATACCAATCGGACATTGCTTGTGGTTGTAATAAAACTTGATTTTGTTTTTTCCTTCGGGTCCCCAATCTCTAATAGAACGAGCAAAACAACCTTTCATGGTTCTATCCTTGCTACCATCATAAACATTATAAACGGAAGCATATCCCTTAATTATTCTATTTTCTTGCAGAATATCTTCATTCTTTAAAATGTATGTCGATTTTTTAATCATATCTAACAATTATACCATCAATATAATAAATTCCTAAATTGCAATTATGAACATAAAAAAACGAATCAAAGCAAAGTATTTGGAAAGAGGTATGGTTATCATTGATCCGCATAACCGAAAGGGAACCATAGAAACCATAGGCATAAACCTAAGATGGGATACCTTTAAAAAGAGGGAAGATTTGTTTTACAGGGTAGGTATAAAATACATAGAAAGGATAGAATACTTCTACTACACGCACGACAATATAGTAGAAGCATATCTACCGAAAGGATACTCAAACCCATACATTAAATTTTATGTGTAATACTAGATTGATATGTCTATTATCAATCAGTAATAAAATTACTATATTTGCATTTGCAGTGTATGGCAAGGTCGTAGTTGACGTATTTACTCTCACTTGGCAGGAGATGCACCTCCTGCCTTTTTAATTTGAATTTATACCTGTCTTTGAAATAATAGTTTCACTATTACACTTCACAAATTCAAGGTCTCTGGTTACCTGAAAAGAAACAGTTGCGGATGATTCTGTTCGTTCCGTTTTTGTCTTTTTGATTAGAATAAAAAATACTTTATTCATCCCTATCTGCCAGATCATCTATCAAAATACCCTGAACTTCGGAAAGACTACGATTCATCTGTCTCCGAATATCCAATCGAAAATTAGTTTTTAAATGTACTGGTAAACGATGCCAGTTGTCGAGAGCTCGTAGATCCAGTGTAACAATACCCTCGTATTCAAGTAAAGTCTTTATGTTCTTTAAGGTCAGAAAGTTTTGCCTTTTATCGTCATAGAAACTATAATCACAGATTGCTTTACTTATATCCGTTAATCTCTTGTATTTAAATCTATCCATGATACTCCAAATTGCGGACTTTACAAACAACATCCCTCATTCTGACGGTGGAAGTCCAAATCAATCTACCTGTTTTTAAATTCTTAGTCTTGAAGTCAATGTTCTTGTTTTCAGGATTTAATCTATTGGGAACCTTAGATAAAATAAGATGCTCCATATACGAATCTAAATTCTCTAAGTAATCAGGAATATCTTTTGGGGAATTACCAACGGAATTTAAATAGATCCTGTCGTTTAATTCCAAATCCCTTAATCGTTTTATTTCAATCCTTTTTTTTGGTTGTCTCATAATTTATTTATCTATATGCTATAATACGAGCACAAGCCTTACACCAACTAGACAATCCGTTCTTTTTATTCCGATTAATATGGAAATCAGAAGCCCGTTTTACACCCCCACATTTAGAACATTTTACCAATACATGATCCTCAATTCTTTCATACTTTTTTTTCTCTATGCCTTTTGCCTCGCATGATTTACACCAGCTCAACAATCCATTCTTTTTGTGCTTGTATTTTCTAAAATTAATTGCTTCCTTAGTATCTTCACATCTACTACATTTTACCAGTGTATCATCAGAGACACGCTTGTAATTTGCTCTTTTACGCCTGTGTTTTTGATATTCAATTACACAAAATTTACACCACGATTTAAGACCTCTCTTTCTAAATCTGTCTAAACTAAAATCAACTACACTCTTAACTTTTTTGCATCTGGAACATTGTTTTTCGGTTGGGTTTAATTTTAATTGCTTTTTTTTATGACATTCTTTACATAAATTTTTTATTCCATAAGTACTACTGGGAGCAAAATAAAATTCATACTTAGATTTTAATGATTTGCATTTGGTGCAATACCAAGAATCAAAAGGTAAATCATCTAACCCATTAGGATACCTCTCTAAATTCATTTCAGTATTTCTGCCCATCTATCCAACAACAATGCCAATCAAAAATCCAATTAATACACTTACGGAAATGATGGTTGCTAGTGTTGCTCTCGGGTTCCTTGCGAACCAGTCTTTTAAACTATATATTACTTTGCTCATTTTTAATTTTATTAATAACTGCCTTTTTTATGCACTTCCGCACTTAGGGTTACCCCTGACTTTCTCGGATTTGATATTACACCATGCTTAATTAATGCTTCTTTTAAATCGGATACCTGCTCTTCAAGGTTGTATCCCCATCTGTATTGCGGATCTTCCTCGTATCGCATATTATCCAATGTATCCTCTATGATACGCAACTTCCTCTCTATTTCACTCATCTAAATCCTTTTTAAATGCCACCTTAGTCCAACCAATCACTATACTTTGTCTGCGATTCCAATCTTTTCTCATCAGTCCAATCACGCTTTACCTCATCAACGGTATCCGAAAAGAAACCCTGTGCATTAGGTGCCTTTACATCCCTATAAAAATACCTGCCACCAGGACCGCGCCTATCCAAAGGAATTACTGCACCCCCAGCATCAACTAAATAACCGAACTCCCAATCAGAACCCAAAGGATTATTTCTAAATGTGAAAGGTGGGGGAACTGCACCAACACCACGCTTCCATAGAATCTCCTGCCTCTCCGATTGCATTGCACGAATCCAAGCAGTGTATTTGTCGCCCTCAAATTTGCTATGCAAACCCTGATACAATGCCCCCTGTTTGTATGGCATACGCTCCTTTACCCTCTTGACAAAATCATCGCCAATAGTCTTAACAACATCAGAAAATACCGATGGCGTTTTTGACTGAATATCATCCAAACGCTTCTGGGCTTTCTTTACATCAAATTTAAATTTTCCTCGTGTTGGCATTGCTTATATTTACTTTAATATAATCATTTTTTAACCACAACAACCTCGTCAGGGTATCTAACAAGGGTAGCAGACTCTTTCGTATCGAAATCTTCAATATCAAAAACCCATAACTTTTTGGTCTCTTCAATACTGATTATTTTAGATTGTTTACTCCACACTAAAATAATATCACCAACTTTCAGATCTGCGGGATACCTCAATTCAGCATCATTTGGTAACTTCTTATTTAGATTTCTCATAATTCTTTTTTGTTTTTATTTTACCGACATTTCCACTGCGATTGGAACTTATCATTTTCCACATATCAAACGCTACAACACTAGCCTTTGATTTATACATTTTAGCCCTGCTCATTTATTTCCTTTGTTTTATTTACCATCTTTTAAAACTATTATCTCCTTATGAACACCCAAATACAATGCGTTCGGACCCTTAGAACTCACAAAAGATACACGACATCCTATACTATCATTTAACAAACCATTTACCCGAACAAATTCCTCTAAATGCTTCAACCTAACGGCTAAATAACAAACTTCCTCATGGTCATCATGGGCTATGCCTATGTAATCGCCAACCTTAACATCAGTGCCAGGAACAACACAATTACCCCTCTTTACATTAAAATAACTCGTGCTCATCCGTACATATTAAATTGTTATTATATTTCATTTCCTAATCTTCTATTCCAAAATTCCCTATCCCTTTGCTCCTCTTTCCTTTCCATTTCTATTTTGTACCAGTCATCCTGATCCAGCGGATAAGTGAATTTCATGTTATATAGCCAAAACGATTTTTCCTCCTTTTTACCACAATCCTTGTCTTGCAAATACCTCAATTCGTTCCGCATATCTCGTTCCTTTTCACGGACAGAATCATCAATTTCTTTTTCCCTTTGCTCTTTCCAATCCACCTTTTACTTCTTTTTGGTTCATTATTAAAAAAAATCATTCAATACACTTTTTCTGGTATAAGATTTCTTGTAATCACAACATAGCATAAAAGTATGTTCTTTTTTATCACTGCTGACAATAATTTCTACCATATCAGGGTTTTTTCCTGACCTTGAAATGCCAGTAATCCGTAAATAACCAAACCTTTCTATAACAGAGGGAGGAAAACCATATGCTACTCCATATTTATCAAAATAGACCATGATCCAGTCATCTAATCTAAGTTTTTGTGCTTCTTTTCTTTTCTCTTTCATGTCTTGTCTATTTCAGTAGTTCTCTCTAACTCATTATAAATATCAGTTATTTCATCTCTAACTTTATCCTGCAATAAAATTATGCTATCCCTCGCAGATGAACTCACAGCACTAATACGACGACTATATAATAAATAATAATCATCACGCAACCTATTTAATCGCATTATCAATACATCCCTCCTGTCTGTATTATTCATATCTAAAAACATATAACTTGTCTTTCTTGTTAAAAACTTTATGAACCCTATTAGAGTGAATTAATTGATCCACGCTTAAATGTTTAAAACTCTCCAATGTTGATGATTTGGTAAGTAAAAGCAATTCAAATTCTAATGCCTCGCCAATTACCTCTTTCACATATAAAACCTCGCAAAAACTACCATAATAAATAAAAATGTCCGTTACATAGACTTCCTGGGCTTCTTTCTCAATAAATATCGGTATTGATTTATTATTCATCGGTAGCAATTTTTACTTTTTCATCTGGTTCATAAAATTCATCTGAACCATCTGTAAATTCAAAGGTAAATCCGTGTGGAAGACCTGGTTTATGAACATCAACATATCTGAATATAAGTGGTTTTATTTTAGACACTTTATAATACCTGGAAATAGATATTACATCACCTACTTTAACCTCACTTGCTAATTTCTTTTTTGGATCTTTCATTCTTTGGTTTTAGTGCTTTATTATATTCTATTGTTTTTCCATAAGTTTCAATTTGTCCTCTTAGGTAATTACAAATAAAAGTATAATCCACGCATGTACTTAAATTACAATCATCACTTTTAAAATACTCCTCAAAGTGTATATACATATTATGGATATCTATATACCTGTCTTGTAATTGTTCTCTTATTTTTTTTGACATTGCCTTCATTTTGAGCTTATAAATGCTCATCACTTTTCAATTCCTCTACCTTCTCATTGATTAACTCACTTACAATATCACTCTTTGTTTTACCGGTATTGAAAACTAA
Source organism: Flavobacteriaceae bacterium bin25 (assembly GCA_002238525.1). Classification (GTDB taxonomy): domain Bacteria; phylum Bacteroidota; class Bacteroidia; order Flavobacteriales; family Flavobacteriaceae; genus Bin25. Next base: position 4,827 of record MPMN01000023.1, on the reverse strand, counting down.
AAAATTTAAGTTGTCAATAGCATATTGGCTTAATCTAAAACCTTTTGTCGTTTTATGGATTTTATTTTCTGGTATCATTCTCATATTTAAAATGGATTATCAGGTTTTGCCGGTGGGTTCTTAGGTGCTGGGCTTTGTTGTATCGAAGGAGGAACACCAACATCCCTATTTTGATTCCCCAAAGATTGACGATGATAGTTTATAGCATCTCTCGTCTTGTTGGCATACTCGCCCCACAAAGATTCTAACCTCTGCCATTCTGTCTGAACATTGATATATTGGTTATGATATCCAGGGTCAGGAACAAAATCAACATAATAGTTGTTTCCATAAGCAGTTTGCTCCACGACACTCTGCAAACAAACTCCCTCAAAATTAGGACGCTGCTTCTCTCGATAAGCCTTAATGTACCCAAATGCCTTACCTGTAAACAACAAAGCATTTGTAATGTTGTACTCATCGACAACATACAATACAGCATACAAATTAGCTGGCCTCTTTACTTTTTTCCACTCCAAATAGTTATCAATAACCTCAATAGTTGTAGAATACTGCTCCCCATTTTTTTTATTGGGAAAACGCTTCAATAAAAAAGGTTCCTTCAAACTCTTAACATCATTGCTATAAAGAGCTGCCCCATGCCCCCGATCATAACCCTTTAAGGTATATCTGTATGCGATAATTTGCACTCGGTACGGAAGTGCTTTCGTTTTGTTTATCCTTTGCTGGGTATGCCAAAAGGTAAAACAATTTTGCTTGGACTTCCATTCCAAGTAGTACTCAGCTGGTTTTTGTTGTACTGGTTGTTGTACCGGTTGTTGTACTGGTTGTTGTACTGGTTGTTGTACTGGTTGTTGTACCGGTTGTTGTACTGGTTGTTGTACCGGTTGTTGTACTGGTTGATTCATAATTTTTGTATATATTAATTATTATTAGATCTTAGAAAATAAGACTGCTCACATTGTCCATCATTCCTGTACGGACAAAATCGGCAGTTCTGGTTACTTGGATTGGCATATATCTTATCCGCAATAGGGTTGCCTTCCCTGTCATATACGGATTGAACAAATTGGGTTAATCTTAATGCGGATGCTTTATAGCCAAGTTCAAAATGCTCCGTCAAAGTGGCATCAACATCATTCGGCTTCTTGCGGTTGAATATGATAAAACCTACCCGTATCGGCTTCTTTGTTTTGGTTTGAGACCTCAAATAATAAGCATATAATGCCAGCTGCTCGTAGCCCTTTGACTTCTCGGCTGGACCCCAACCCCTACTACTGGTCTTTATATCGTAGATAGTCAATCTATCCCCATCAGGGGTTAAATACAACAAATCAATAAAACCCTTGAAATGGATACTGCTGACACGATTTATTGGGGTATATAATGAATACTCGCTTTCAATAAAATCCCCACGCAATAAATCCTTTCGTTTATTAAATGCTTCTATATGCTTCTCCCCAATCTCACTCCACTCTGCCAACTGATTATCACTGATGCTCAATCTATCATCCTGTTCCTTGTTTTGTTTGTAGATCATATCGAACCAAGATTTGAACTCGCCTTTCTGATGCTTACGACCATTTTTTATCTGGTACTGGATCACCTCATGGACAGTCTGCCCAAATGTGCCATAGATATTAGCCTCATAACCACCTAACTTATCCACATAGGTCATCCACCATTGTCGACGACAAGTATTCCAAATCCTGAATTGACTATAACTTATATGTTTGTTATCGGTTATGTTATTCACTATGCTCTGCTTGTAATTATTGTAATGTTGGTAATTGTTCGTTCGGGTGTACTGTCAGTCTTGTATTCAGGTATAGGTCGTCTAAATTGTCAGTGGTTATCGTCTCGCCTATATCGTAGCGTCTCACTTTAAAAACAATGTACTCGCCATCAGCATAATCCTTTACGCTTAGGATAGTGTATTCAAAATTCTTGTTTTCTTTCGTTCTTTGGCAAAAATCTTCCCTTAGGAATCTATCCCCCATAGCTAGGTCCTTAGCTTCTGTCTTTACCCATTCAGTACACTCATGGAAGGGTTGGTAGACCTCTAATGTCTTGTTCAGTTGGTATGTTTGGGTAACATGCTTGGTCTCTATGTCTATATAGATAGGAGTGTCTTTATCCGTCTGTCTGCGGGTAATACGCTCGACAATCTCATACCCGTAGTTCGTCTTAACCACATCGCCTGTCAGTACCTGTCTAGCCCTCTTATTGACTTTCTCGTGGCTATGTACCAGCTGGCTCTCCTTAGTATATATCTCACTCATGTCTTTCGTATTTGATCTATTGACCATATAGACTCGATATCAAAGGGCTTATACTGCCCAAATTCTACCCTATATATTTCAGCCTCTCGGAACGCCCGTCCTCTCGGTTCGTATCGGACTAAAAATAGATCGGATAGGACTATATCAGGATAGCCTTTAATTTGAACCCTCGACTTCAACTCTTTTAACTTGACGAATTGATTATAGAATTCAGACCTGTTGTAGTCTATCTGGTAGACGAATTCACCGGCATCGCTCTCTTGTAGTTTATATACCGTCTGGATCGTCTTGTAGAACACCTCTATCAGGCTATCTTGGTGGTATAGGCTTGATACTTCATCGCCCTCTCCGTTATGTATATAGATTCGGTAGTTTTCTGCATCTATTCTTATCTTAGTTACCTCAACCCAGTAGTCGGTACCCTCCGTTTTGGGTTTGGCTTGTTCAGGGACTTTTGGGTTCTTGATCCAGTCCCCCACCGATATAGAGGTGGGGGATAGTAGTAATTTATGCTCTAGTCTCATTGGTTTAAAAGTGAAAATATAGGTTAGTAGCACCGACTCCCCAACTATGCGTCCTGCGGGGTATAATAGTTACTCTCGCACTTGTCTTGTAATGGTAATTGCTAATAGCACCGCTACAATGTTCAAGGGTTATTTTGACAATACCCTTAATTATTTGGATCTTGTCTACCTTGTACCTACTTTCAGTTTCCCAACCAAAAATAAACCAGTCTCCTACTTCCAGGTCCTTAGCCTCTCGTATCTTGGTATTGGTTTCGGTTATTTGTTTCGTTATTTGTTTCGGTTTAAAATTGCTCATGTTAGTTTAAAATTTTGTGTTTATAATCATTTCATCATTGGAATATACTCATGAGGATACCTCACAATAGTCGTTACCTCTTTCGTATGGTAATCCTGAACCTTAAAAATCCATAAATTTTTAATATCCTCAATATAGATTATAGATGCTTCCCACCCCAATACCAAAATAGTATCGCCAACTTTTAGATCTGATGGTAATACCCTATCTGCTTGATAATTTTTTGTCATAATAATTATTTTTAGTTTTTACTTTAATGATTGTTTATTGTCTTCGCATACCCTTAATAAAACAACTTCCTCAATGGTAACGCCAGGCTTGTACTTGCGATAGTAACCGCCTTGACCATTATAATAAGAGTTGATGAACTTATCGACCAATGTAATATCATTGGTCCCATACCCATCCGCATCAACACCTACATAATCAGATATGAAAATAGATTTCCAACCTACATCCTTCTTCACAAAAAATGCTTTGAACTCATCTTTCTTGTATGGGGTATCCTTGCCATCAGATAGTAATTTATAAGCATCCCTATAAGTAGCACACTCCTTGTCCCCAACATAAATCCCCTTTTTGGTTACATGGCGATATTCCAATATATCCTCATAGTAACCAAACTTCCCAGATACCTCAACAAATTTGACAATGTTTTCTACCTTGTCAGTTAATTTACCAAGTGAATCAATACCAACAAAATCTTTTACTTTAAGATCTGAACGATAAAAACCTATCTCAACTTTTTTCAAAGTATAATAATTTGCTACTTCTGGTTTCATTGTTTTACCTCTTTTGATTGCTTTATATTCTTATACAACTGCGTCATAAATTCAAAGGAAATAGTATGTATCAAATCTTCCTTGCACATAATATCCGCAATGTCAATCAAGTTCTGATATGGAACGATTACCCTCCCATAATTATCGTACGACTTAACATCTATATCAATCCATATTTTACTTGCGAAATTCTTATAGCTATATGTATCAATGGTAAAATTAAAATCTATCCTACATGTCTCTTTGAGGTCAAAGGTTTCTGAAATAACCACCAACTTCTGTCGAACCTCAATTTCCAAATACCTCTCAATGATTTCCTTTAATTCCTTATGTCTTATATCCGATTTGTCAAAATTGAAATTCAAAACTATCTTCGGAATATATCTTGTCTTTTTACTAGTCATTTCGTACTATTTTATTTGTTTTCTCATTCTCTTCGCCAACCGCCGCTTTACCAATACCATAGTTTCCCCCATAGAATCATAACCAAGACAATTAACCCAGATAACCTGAACATCCTTCTCAACACTCTCCAATTTGAAACTATAAGCGTTTTCCTGCCTAATCCTACCAACTACCTTGAACGGAACACCAAAGGAAACAATGCTTCCAACATCAGCCCAATCAAGACGCTTGGTAGTTGATGATATAGTGGCATCCTTTCCAAATAAACAATACTCCGTCTCCATACCATCATTGATAGCATCAATACTGCCAATTCTGAACTGCCCCTTTACGCTAACTATGTCGCCAACCTGAAAAAGAAACTCATCCCTACATGCCAACTCCCTCGCTATATCAAATAAAATCGGTGTGGATTCCAAATACCACTTCGTATCAGCACAAAGATTAGAAACACCTAAACCCCTTAACTCTGCCTTAGCACGATTGAAATCCATCGTATGCTTATGGATCTGTGCCATCTGATTTGTAAATAAATT
>MPMN01000106.1 GCA_002238525.1 Flavobacteriaceae bacterium bin25 | reverse complement strand
GTAATGACACTTTGGTTGAGAATCCATTAATCACTGATTACGTTAATGAGTCGATAGAGAACATAAACAAGATTGCAAAGGAAACGGGGTTGCCTTTTAAGGCTACTATTACCAATCCAAAGACAAGTAAAACTTTTTGGGTCAGTCTCATTGGCAAGGGATATCCAGCACCGACAACTTTTAGTAGATGGTGTACCATTATGCTAAAAATACAACCAAGCACAGAATTTTTAAAGGAGCAAAAGACTATTGTAGTATTAGGCACACGCAAAGCAGAATCTGAAAAGCGTAAGAAAAATATGGAAAAGCATTTTGCCAAGACAGATTCTCTTTTAACGCCTCATATGAGCAATAAACTTCACAAGGTATATTCGCCTATTAGGGATTTAAAACTTGGGGAGGTTTGGTATGTTTTGAATCAATGGAAAACGCCTTGGTTAAAGGATCAGGGAATACTTTACAAAATCTATGCAGATGCTTCTGCTGATGATTATGAGTGTCCTACCATTCCTACGGATAGGTCGCATAGTAGTTGTGGTAAGAGCCGGTTTGGTTGTTGGGTATGTCCTGTTATAAGTAAAAATACATCATTAACGAGCCAAATAACGCAAGGGCATACAGAATTACAACCTTTATTAGATTTTAGAAACAAGCTCGTTGAGGACAAAAACAAGCCAGAAAATAGACTGCCCTATGGACGTAGAGGGTTTATTGCTAAGCGTAGGGATGGCACAAATTGTGGCAGTTATTCGTTTGAGTATCGTGAAAGATTGCTTAACGATTTATTGGCACTGGAAGTCAAAACAGGAAGGAAATTGATATCGAAAGCCGAAATCAAATTGATTAAGGAAATCTGGGCTGATGATAAGGCTAATCCGCCTGAACTAAGACCGAATAAGAACGAAGCTAGATGGCAAGAAGAATTAGACGAATTGCCTTTAAGCAAGGCTTTAGGGTTAAAGATATGAGCATTTACGAATTAATTCACTTCATGTTTGTTATAGGTATAATCATTCTATTGTCAGTGTTTATATATCTGCTAATGAAGTATGTTTATAAGATAGATAGTCGGATTTACGATAGGGATGATATACTATACAGAAAGGATCAAATAATTGAAAAACATAATAATGACACCAAAAGAAAAATTAAAAGCAGCTAGAAAGAAAATAGCTGATAGCGTATTTAATTTAAATGATACGATTGCCCTGATAGATTTATGTATTGAGTCGGAAACGCTTGATGAGGAGATGATAGGGCATTTAAATCATGAACTGTACCTTATGGGGATTGATAAGAATAAATTAGGTTTCGCTATTGACCACATTCGTGATGTTATAAAGGAATAAATGAAAACAATATCCTTTTTAACGAAAGTTAAATTCAACGATAAGGAAATTCGAGTTCCTGCCAACTGGCGAACATTTTTGAGCAGAGTTTACTATATCGATGAATCTGTTACTACCAATATTTGGAGCGATTTAACTGAATCCCAAAGGAATCATTTAACTAAATATTCACCTTATCTTGAAATCGATTTTGTCAAATTGAGTTCTAAAAATACTTTTATAATGATACATGTTGAAACAATTTCAAATAAGATAAAATTCTATGAAAGAGCCAAAATATATACTCATTTTGAAGATTTCAGTTGGCCGGTATTTGATGAAAACAGATCTAAGATAGTTACAGCTACTTCTGCACTGGTTAAAGAAATGGTTAAACAAATTTAAAGTGTACGCAATAGATTTTACTACGACAGGCAAACCTTACTTGCTTGATAAGAACCATCGTAATAAGATATTATGCCCCTATTGTGAGGGAGGTTCACAAAAGTTAAAAACCAGAACCCTATATATTGACACGCAGACAGGACAACCATACCCAGCCAAATTTGGTTACTGCGATAGGGACAGCTGCACTGAAAAGCATTTGAAACCTACTTATAAAGAAGTGGCTGAAATGCGTAATGAGAAATTGACAGTTAAAAAGAAGTACCCAAGAAAGAGACGAACAGAATACCTTGTTTTAAATCGTCCTTACAATAAAACAAATTCATACCAGTTACCTGAAAAAAAGGATTTGAGTAGGGGAGGTAATCTGTATTTAAAACCAGTCGATTACCATAATTTCACTCAAAAATTTTCAGAGTATAATAGGTTTATGAAGCATTTGATGGGGATAGTTCAGGACAGGACATTGATTTACAAGATGCTTCAACTTTACGAAGTAAGGCAGGTACGTCATCATGTTTGCTTTCCATACATTGACAAAGGACGCAGGGTTCATTCCGTCCAGACTATATACTATGATAGCGGAGGAAACAAGGATATAAGTAAACCTCCAAGATGGTTGATTTACCATCCTGATTTCGCTAAGTACTTGGCTGATCCTGATTTCGTTAAAAAATTCAAAGCCCAGAAGCCAAGACTTAAAACACTTTTCGGATGCCAATTACTAAACAAG
>MPMN01000105.1 GCA_002238525.1 Flavobacteriaceae bacterium bin25 | reverse complement strand
GTATAAGATACCTTTTCAAAGGCCACACTGATGGAACAATCTTTGGTAGCAGTGAAGGTAGCGGGATTGGTGGATGTGGAAAAGGTGCCACAACTCCCTGACCATGATTGTACTCGATAACCCGTATTTGGTGTGGCAGTGATACTTACCGATTCTTCATGCCCTACTGATTGATTTTCAGTAATAGAACCTCCAGCACCTGCATTTGTAGTGATGGTATAAGATACCTTTTCAAAGGATACAGATATAGAGCAATCTGCTGAGCCAACGATGGATACTGGATTGGCGGATTTGGAAAAGGTGCCACAACTCCCCGACCATGATTGTACTCGATAACCCGTATCAGGAGTTGCAGTGATACCCACAGATTCACCATGTTTTACCGATTGAATTCTAGTAATAGAACCTCCAGCACCTGAATTTGTAGTGATGGTATAAGATACCTTTTCAAAGGCCACAGATATAGAACAATCTTTGGTAGCAGTGAAAGTAGCGGGATTGGCAGATTTGTCAAAGGTGCCACAACTCCCCGACCATGATTGTACTCGATAACCCGTATCAGGTGTGGCAGTGATACTTACAGATTCTTCATGCCCTACGGATTGATTTTCAGTAATAGAACCTCCAGCACCTGAATTTGTAGTGATGGTATAGGATAGCTTCTCAAAGGCTACACGGATGGAGCAATCTTTGGTAGCAGTGAAAGATACTGTATCGGCGGATGTGGAAAAGGTGCCACAACTCCCTGACCAGGATTGTAACTCATAGCCCGTATCAGGCCTTGCAGTGATGCTTACTGATTCTCCCTGTTTTACGGACTGATTTCCAGTAATAGAACCTCCATCACCTGCATTTGTAGTGATGGTATAAGATACTTTTTCAAAGGCCACAGATGTAGAACAATCTTTGGTGGCAGTGAACGATATTGGATTGGTAGATTTGGAAAAGATGCCACAACTCCCTGACCAGGATTGTATTTGATAACCCGTATCAGGCCTTGCAGTAATGCTTACCGTTTCTCCTTGTTCTACGGATTGATTTCCGGTAATCGTTCCACCTATATCAGCCCTTGTGGTAATAGTATACGTTATGCTGGTATCTCCAGTGGGAGGGTTATTGTCATCCCTTGTACTCTCAGTAACAACAGAAGTATCCTCTTGTTCAAACAATACACTAATGGTACAGCTTTTGGAAGCAATGAAAGTTACGGGATTGGTGCTCTTGCTATAACTACCACAAGTCCCTCCCCAGGATTGTATCTGATAACCCGTATCAGGTGTTGCTGTAATGCTCACCGATTCACCCCGTTCTACGGATTGATTTGCAGTAATAGAACCTCCATCACCCGCATCTGTGGTGATGGAATAGGATACCTTTTCAAAGGACACAGATAGAAAACAATCCTCAGAGCCTTCGATCGATGCTGGATTGGTAGATTTGGAAAAGGTGCCACAACTCCCTGACCATGATCGTATTTGATAACCCGTATCAGGTGTTGCTGTAATGCTTACCAATTCACCATGTTTCACCGACTGATCACCAGTAATAGAACCTCCATCACCTGCATTTGTGCTGATGGTATAGGATACCTTTTCAAAGGTTACTCCGATAGAACAATCCTCGGAAACAGTGATAGATATCGGATTGGTTGTCTTGCTATAGGTACCACAACTTCCTGACCATCCATCAATTTGATAACCCGTATCTGGCATTGCAGTGATGATTACCGATTCTTCATGCTCTACGGATTGATTTTCAGTAATAGAACCTCCATCACCTGCATCTGTACTGATGGTATACGATACCTTTTCAAAGGATACACTGGTAGAGCAACTTTTTGTCGCAGTGAAGGTGACTGAATTCCCACTCTCGGTCAGGATACCACAGTTTCCTCCCCAGGATTGTATTTGATAACCCGTATCAGGCCTTGCAGTGATACCCACCGATTCGCCATGTTTCACGGATTGATTTCCAGTAATAGAACCTCCAGCACCTGCATTTGTAGCGATGGTATAGGATACCTTTTCAAAGGATACAGATATGGAACAATCACCGGAACCAGTGACCGATACTGGATTGCTAGCCTCGTCAAATGTGCCACAACTCCCTGACCATCCACTGATTTGATAACCCGTATCTGGCATTGCAGTGATGATTACCGACTCTTCATGATCTACTGATTGATTTTCAGTAATAGAACCTCCATCACCTGCATTTGTACTGATGGTATAGGACACCTTTTCAAAGGCTACAGATATAGAACAATCTTCTGTTACTGTGAAGCTTGCAGGATTCGTGGATTTGGCAAAGGTGCCACAAGTCCCTCCCCAGGATTGTATTTGATAGCCTGTGTCAGGAGTTGCAGTGATGGTAAGTGTTGATCCATCTTCCACTCGCTCAACAGGACTTATCATTCCCCCAATACCCGAAGAAGTGGTTATCGTTCGAGATGCCTTGGAAAAGACCGCTGCCAAAC
>MPMN01000104.1 GCA_002238525.1 Flavobacteriaceae bacterium bin25 | reverse complement strand
CGGGTCTGGACATGCGGCTGTCACCGAGAGGCATTCGGGATGCTTTGGCTCACCAGCAATGTTCGATTGTCCGGGATGATGAGAGTGGCCAGCGTTATGTGATACCCTCGACGACCACGAAGGAGGGGAAAGCGATTTACAAGGCGATGGGTGTCAAGATGGGAACCACGGCATACGAATTAGACCAAGATGAGGACTGAAAGCGGCGTTATATAGGGGAAGAAGAAGGGACTTTGGCGAGCCAAAAATGAGGGCAATGTAGTGCCTAGTTTTTAGGTGGCACCCCCATAGAATCGGTGTTTTAAGCGATAAAGTGTCGAAGTCAGGACAGGGATTCTGATTGTCAGATTGGATAAAGGTAACCTTAAAACAGACTGACAGAGTTAAGTGTGAAAAGTTGATAGCTTGCGGACGGGGTCAAGGTGCATGTTATTCTTGACAATGTGTCCTCGCATAAATCAGCCGAAGTTCATGCGTGGCTGGTGAATCATCCTCCTTGGACATTTCACTTTACCCCGACTTCGGCCTCATGGACCAATGCTGTGGAGGGCTTTTTCTCAAAACTCACCCGGCAGCGGCTGAAGAATTCAATCTTCAATTCACTGGAGGAGTGTGTCAAGGCGATTGAAACCTATATTGACCATCACAATGCAAAGAGTGCCAAACCGTTCCGGTGGACCAGGGACTCGAAAGAACTGGTAGAATCATGGAAAAGAGGGTACCATATGATTGAATCAATGCACTAGGGAAAAAATGACAGAGTGGAAAAATAATGTTATGAATTACCTTATTGGAATAAATAGACGTGCCCTACGGATAAAATTTTAAAACAATGTGGTCAGTTGATAGTCATCATTTTTATGGGAATTAGATTGGTATTTATCATTTGTAATTGTATTTGATAAATTTTCTAAAATGGAAAAGTCCTTTACTCTTTCTCTAATAATTTCACAGTAATCTGAATTTATTTCAAATGCTATGCAGTTGCGATCGGTATTTAAGCATGCTTCTATTGTTGTCCCCGACCCAACAAAAGGATCCAATACAATTCCATTTACTGGGCAACTTGCTTTAACCATTCTAGTAATAATCTCTAATGGTTTTTGAGTAGGATGTGAAACTCTTTCTCTATGTATTTTATGAAGGCGTGAGACACTCCATAAATCTTTTGGATTGTAGCCTAACTCTAACCATTTTTTACCTTTGAAAATTGATCTGGTTCGTTTTTTTTTGGTTTCTGAGTCATAAGGTATTCGAATTGAATCCAAGTCAAAATAATAATCCTTTGATTTAACAAAAAATCCTATATTGTCATGAACAGATGAATACTTTCTAGTCGTTCCTCCCATACTCGGGACTTTCCTGTCCCAAATAATCTCATTAACCATTGTCATTTTCTTCTTTATCATAGAGAAAATTTCTGGTGAGTATTTCCAAGTAGTGAAAATGTACATACTCCCATTTGGCTTTAGTTTTGGCATTGATTTATCAATCCATTTTTCCATCCATTCTAAAAATATATTTGGTTGTAACTTATCGGATTCATTCCCATAATCCTTTCCCAAACAATAGGGTGGATCGGTCAGGATCAGATCAATAGAACTATCTTCAATCTTTTCCAATCCTTCTAAATAATCTTGATTGTATAGTTGGTAATTACTCATTTTTTTAACTTTATAGTTGATGATTTTTCTCGTAATACTTCCAAAAAGTCTGAACGAGTTCGAATTTCAGGTTCGGCATAATACTTTGCTTGTAGTTTATCATTTCTTGGATTTATGTAGATTGGGAGAAATTGCGGAGAAAAGATATGAACATCATCTTTTAACGATATTGTGATATTATCAAATTTAAATTTAAAAACAGCATATATTAGTCTGTAATTCGGATGATTTTTGTAGTCATTAAACAATTTCTCTACTGCTGAAATATCGTTTTTATTTTGTTTCTGATTTGCTTGGGTGATTTTAATATTTACATAATATTTCTTACTCTGGCTTAATATTTCACAGTCGTGCAAACAGGCATCTGGTAAATCATAAGTAACACCAGATACACCTAATAGATTTTTGTTGAATTTTGTTTGTTGAATTATAACTTGTTCTACGATCCAACTTACAGACCTAGTATGTGGTTTTAGTCCATATGGTAAGATATTTTCATCTGTAATATCAAATTCGGGAATTATTTTAACAACTTGTGTAAATAAATCCTTTATTATTTTTAATTCTTCTATTATCAAACAAATCTCGGAACCGTTGTTGTCGTTCTCCATATTTTTGATTATGCCTTATTTTATTTAGTTTTATCCTGATAAATAAAATAGCAAATGGACTTGTCAACTAAAAGATATAATTTCCAAACTTTTACTAAATTATTCCTACCATGTTTGAATCAACTAAGTCATTCTTAAAATTGAGACACCACTTAGTTTTGCCAATCATTTAAAAGAGTTTTTAATTCTCGTAAAAACTCGGTCTTAGAGTTAGCATTTTCTTCCAATATACGA
>MPMN01000022.1 GCA_002238525.1 Flavobacteriaceae bacterium bin25 | reverse complement strand
AGGGCATCAGCGATTAATTGAAAAGCAGAAAATTCTTTACCATTATCGGCCGTGATGGTGTGTAGGCGATCCTTATAAGGCATCAATAATTCTATGGTCGCCCGGGCTAATTGAACGGCATTTTTCCCTTCCAGTTTTTTCATATTTACTTGTCCGGTAGCCCTATCATTAATGGTAACAATAGCTCCTTTATTGCCTTTGCCTACGATGGTATCTATTTCTAAATCCCCAATTCTTTTCCTCTTTTCAACCATCGCAGGGCGTTCTTCTATACCTTTCCTATTGGGAATAGTTCCTCTTTTGTCTTTGGCAGCACCACGCTTTCGGTATTTCTTCCCCCCAGAGGGTAGGTAGGTATAAAGCCGACCTCCTGACTTCTTGTCTTCCTTGATATATCGGTAGATGCTTTCATAAGAAACCATAGGAATGCCATTGAGTTTAGCCGTTCCAGAAATTTGTTCCGGTGAAAACTTGTCTTTGAGTTGCCGCTCAATAAGGATCTTCATTTCCTCGGTAAAAGAAACCTTCTTGGGCTTTTCCTTTTGCCGGTTGAGGTATCTCTTATGTGCCAAAACAGCACAATATGACCCGTTTGGTTCACCATTGCGCTTGATTTCTCTGCATACTACAGATTTATTTTTGTTGATTACCTCTGCTATTTCGACCTGAGAGTAGTCCTCTTTAAGCATTCGGTCAATAGTGTATCTTTGTTCCTTGGATAGATGGCTCATATTTTCTTTTTTTTATTTTATTAGGGCAATTTAATCATTTATCTAGTCAGAAAGAGGGGGTTCTCTCCCTCTTTTCTGATAAAATTTAAGTTGCATTTGCTCTCCTCCTAAAGTTGCATTAGTGACTTGAGTCTGCAAAATATAAAAAAATCATTCATTGTTTATTTTAGTTTTTTTTATTATGATGGACATTACCTACCCCATTACTTGGAGAAGTAAAAATGATTATTTTATTTCATTTTGATTTTGATTAGTCATTTCAGCCCATTTCTTTTTCCGAGATTCGCATTCTTCTATTGGCAAATGCAATTTTTCATTGATTTCAGCAGATAGGTCATATAGTTTTTTTGATGCGGTCTTAGGGCAAAGAATGTTGTTTTCAACCATTTGATCAAAAACCCAAAGATGACCATGAACTTCAATAGATTTCTTTTCAGAAAATCGACGAAGTTTTTTATCACTAGTTAATAGAATAGTGTTTTTAGAAATAGTTGATTTCAAATGTCGTGCTAAATAAAATATGGAGTAATCTTCTTCGGAAATACTTGGTTTTCTTTTATTGAGTTTTTTGATTATTTCATATGCATTTCCTTCAATTTCTGTAATTAATAATTTTCTCTTATCTACGAAAAATTGCAAAGATGTCTTTTCAGGATCGAATATTTCACCAAATATAAAATCAGTAGTATGAAATTGAAAATTTAAACTAAAAAAGGTGTGTAGTAATTTTAGTTTTGAGAAATCGACAAGGATGCTTGTATCATCAATAATGACAATCATATATGCATATAATGTTCTCTAAAATATCCTGCTTTTTCATTGCATAACCCTGCTCCTTTGCTCATACTTATCACATCATCATCAACAGCTTTATAAACCAGCTGCATGAATTTAATAGGATGTTCCACTTTGTCCTCTTTATATTTTGTATAATATACGCTTTTTTTTAATTGTTGTTCCTCACGTACATTTATGATAGCACTCGGTGCCTGCCCTTCATGGGCTTTTTTGTCATCTATTAAATCCGATATATGCAAGGACACACTTTTTTTAAATCTTAGATATTCGGTTTCAGTGATAATCTCCAATCTTCTTGCTCTATCTATTACAACATGAATTGGTATCCCATATATTTTTTTGATGTTTCTCAATTCTCCGATTCTAATTCCATATTTTCTTTTGTTCCCTACTTCTTTCATAAAAATTTTATATGGCATGAGCATGGCAGCTGCAAATTCTGAACATAAATCTTCTTTTTTCTTATCTGTGATTTCTGGGGAGAAATTCAAAAGTAAATACCCTAGTTCTCGCAAAACAAAAAAACGTTTTTGTTCGTATCCTTGGGCTATACCCATTAATTCTTCTAAATCGTCAAAAGTGTATTCATTGGATGAATTATCACCCAACGACAACAATTTACTGTCCCCAATCATAGCATCCTCGTTCTCCTTCAGAATACTGTCTACTCTTGGTTTAATAACAATAAAAGGAGTGGTCTTATTTACCCAGCCGGATAATGCATTGATGGATTGATATTGATGAAATTCCAAGATTTTAATTCCTTTATCTTCTATTATTTTGATGACATTGGGTAGCCCGTTGTAACCTAATTCCCAAGCATTAAGTAATGTATAAACAACTTTATTTATATCAGTAAATGAATCTATTGTTTCATTTTTGATGGGATTAGAAAATCCTATGAAAGTCGACAAAGAATCTGTGATAGGTGGTAGATAATCCGTGGCGGACGACAAACAGTATTCAGGATTGTTTTGCTTTAAATGATATTCAATTTCCGCATAACGCTCCAAACTTTCTGCGACTCTTTCTTTAAGCGAATTGCTTTCTTCCTGTTGTAGTGAAATATTTTTTCTAAATTGAATATCTGCATTTTTTATGGTAATAGGTCTAAAAAAATAACCAAACTTCAATTTAAGCGAATTAGCCAGCTCAATTAATTTTGTGCTATTAGGTAATGCTAATCCATGTTCATATTGTATAAGTTCTTCTTTGGATATTCCGGCATCTATAGAATCCAGAAATTGGACTAAATCATCTTGGGATATACCATATAAAAGTCGAGCTTTTTTAAGCCTTTTGGAAAACAAATCTTTTACTTCCGTTAAATCAGAATCAATTTCAAACATAGTTGAATATATAATTAATTGTAAAACATAAATACAAAATCTTGTCCTTTTGTTTCGTTTTTTTTAAAATAAAAAATGCATTCTTTTTTTGTCTATCGTCTAGGGCCCCCCATGGCATCCCATAGGAACAAAGCATCCAGAAATAGCCTATACTGCCCAGAGATTAGCATATGATGGTGTACTTACATTCAATGGTCATTGTGAGACCTTAGAAATAAAATTTACCACCATTGGTAAATTGTTTGCCGTTGGACCTGGTCAAGATATGATTGGTCATATACATCGTAGTAAAAATCCTCGTGGTGCATTTGTATTCTATCCTCTGAGAGATGATGCGGATGCCCTGGGAAGCGATCGTTCACTTTGGCACGCTGATAGTAAAAAGCAAAAGAAATTGATCGTTCTTCCAACACATAAGGGGACCGGAACAAAAGGTGTCGGCTCTAAACAACTCCGAGAGGATATGAGGAGCCGCCGAAGTACACTTTTATATGCTCAAAATTTGCGGTGGACTTCCCAATCACTCGTTGCTGCTACCACTGAAAGACCAGTACACGGGGGAAGGTCTTGGGCAACCCTCCAAACGGAAAGAGATGAAAGACTACTCAAGGTTTTTTCTCTCTGGGCTAATTCAACTTTAGGGATGATGGCACACTGGACTCAAGGTCAAAGAACACAAAATGGTCGATCAACACTTCAAATCAAAGCAATAAAAGATATTCCTTGTCCGGATTTCTCACGTCTTACAGACAAGGCATTGACCAGGTCAGAAAGTGCCTTTAATTCTATTGCAAAAAAAGGACTAAAACCTACTTGCTTGGCTCATGTAGATCCTGTTCGAAAAGAGATTGACCATGCCATAGGAGAATTGCTCGAATTATCAGAGGCGGGAAAAATGATAGTTCCGATCATCAGAAAAATTTGGTGTAGCGAACCTTCCGTCCATGGGTTTAACCGTCAAGCTCTATCATTATTGAATGATAATGATAAATAATACGCAAAAATAAATCAATAATTATAGTAATACATTATAGTTATTGTTGATATCATATGAAACATTGAAAGATAATCTTTCATGTGGATTGAATTAACTGTTTGTAGGTTATTTGCTTACCTACCACATCGGTAACTATCATACTTATTTGATCAATCGTATTCCGTTCCCTATGGTTATGTCGATAACAAAATTCATCAAAATAATGACCGATATGCTTTTTCGACATATGATGATAAATACCATGATAACCTCGCTTGAACATCGCCCAAAAGGACTCTATACTATTGGTATGGGCGACATCTTTAACATATTCCGATAAGGAATGACAAACTGCTTCATGCTCATAATCCAACGATTGATACACCTTGGAATCATCCGTATAAATAACAGTCGAATCATCCTTTTTATTTTTGTTGCTATTCTCTATATGTTGTTCAATAAAAGGATGTATAGTATTTTTATCTGTTGAATCTACCACCTGGGCATCTATTTCATTGGTTTTTCTCGATTTGATGCCTATGATAGCCGTTTTACCTGTTGTGCCTCTACCGGAGTCCTTTAACTCTGCTCTCTTTTTATTGGACATATTTATCCCTTTTCCTCCGATATAGGTTTCATCGACCTCTACCTTTCCGATAAATTTCTTGCCTTTAAATACCAAAGATGCTTTTCTTAAGCGATGCAACATAAACCATGCTGCCTTTTGCCCTATGCCTAATTCTCTATGCAGCTTCATTGAACTAATACCTTTGATGTTTGTGGTGTATAGATATATCCCTATTGCCCAGGTGCGACAAGGAATATTGCTGTGCTCCATTACCGTATTCGTTTTCAGATTGAACTGGTTTTTTCTCTTTTTATCCCGGCAATCCTTACAGAGATGCGTCAGGGTAGGATGTTTTAATTGAACTACATTCTTTCCTTGACAGAAAGGACATGACACGCCTTTTGTCCAACGTCTATTTTCAAGCCATTGTCTGGCTTGTTCTTCTGTTGCGAATAGTTCGGATATTTTTGCTAAACTGATGCTTTTCGGTGTGATTTTCCTGCCATTTCGTATTATTATTTATGCTACAAATATAGCATAAAGCAGGGAGAGAATCAATAATTTAGTGATTACAGAAGCATATAATTCCCTTTATCTATACCGAAAAGATAAGTAAGGAAAAATCAAAAATGATAACGCCTAAATGCCTCCATAGCAGCATAATCAGGTAATCCCAAAAAACGGTAGCGATTCGCGGTCTCTCGATTCCGGTCCTCAGCTCTGACCCAAAATTCTCGATCATCATTTCCCTGAAACATCACACCATCTTTCTGGGTCTCATGATAAAAAATTGCCTTTCGCTTCCTGAGTATCTGATCCGGACTCATAGGAACAGCCATATCAATTTCATGCGTTTCCCACTCTTCCCAGGCCCCCCTATATAGCCATACCCAACAATCCTTTATAAATGGCCTCGGCTTTAGAATCTTCAAAGCATCAAAAATGATATTCAAACAAACCCGATGCGTACCATGAGGATCTGTTAAATCGCCAGCAGCAAATATCTGATGAGGCTTTATTCGCTCAATAAGATTGACAACAATATCAATGTCCAACTGAGAAACCGGGTTTTTAATGATTTTACCAGTCTCATAAAAGGGTAGATTAAGAAAATGCACTTGATCATCAGGTAATCCGAAATACCGGGTAGCACCTAAAGATTCGCGCTTGCGAATAGAACCCTTAAGCTTCAACACCCTACGAAATTGTTCATCGGAAAGCTGCTTTCTTTTTATCCCTTCAACTAAACCCTGTATCTCCTGGGGATTACCATTGGCATCCATATCTTGAGACACCTCCAAAAAACGTACAGCATCTTCATCCGATACAGCGACACTGCCCGAAGTCTGATAAGCAATATGAACCTGATTTCCTTGACTGACTAACCGATCAAATGTACCCCCCATCGAAATAACATCGTCATCAGGATGCGGACTAAAAATGATTGCCCGCTTTGGTGCCGGAGACGATCGCTCAGGGCGATATGTATCATCAACATGAGGCTTTCCCCCCGGCCAACCAGTAATGGTACGCTGTAGTTTGTTGAACATTCTAATATTCAAATCATATGAAGGCCCATGGAGCGAAATCAACTCCGATAAACTATTTTGATTATAATCTTCGTCCGTTAATTTAAGAATGGATTTATTGGCTTTCGTACATAACCAAGTAACAGCATGCATAATCTTCTCCTCAGTCCAATCTACTTGCTTCACCACCCAAGGAGTCTTTATCCGGGTAAGCTCAGAAGCAGCCTCCTGGTCAACAATGAAAGTCGTATTATGATGCTCCTGTAAAAATGAAGCCGAAACAAATTCGGTCTCTGATTCTTCGACTGCTCTTCTTACAATCTTAGCCTTATTATTGCCCCAAGCCATAATATAGATGCAACGAGCATCCAAAATTGTTCTGACTCCCATAGTGATAGCCCTGCGAGGAACATTCTCAACACCCTCAAAAGCCTTAGCGGCATCCCTTCGGGTCAGGTAATCTAAACGTATCAATCTGGTTCTCGAATTTAGATGAGATCCCGGCTCATTAAATCCAATGTGTCCAGTTTGACCAATGCCTAACAACTGTAAATCAATGCCACCAGCCTTTTTGATCTGATTTTCATACCAATTACAATAATCCAAAATTTTCCCCTGGTCTATATCTCCCCTCGGAATATGAATATTACTCTTGTCAATGTCAATATGATCAAAGAGATTTGAATGCATGAAATGAACATAACTCTGAGAGTTTTCCTTAGAAATAGGGAAATACTCATCCAAATTAAAGGCGACTACATTTTTAAAACTGAGACCCTCCTGCTTATGCAATCTTACCAGCTCTCTGTAAACATTCAATGGACTATTGCCAGTAGCAAGACCAAGAACACAATTGCGGTTTTCCTTTTTTCTTTTTTCAATAAGCTGAGCTATTGATTGAGCTATTTCAATTGCTGCTTTTTCAGGACTAGGGTATACCACTAAATGAAGTTTCTCAAAACGAGTTTCCTCCTGGCTTCCAGGTGCTATAAATTTTAATTTTTCAGTCATATTTTTGTTGATTAATCTCCTCCAATTCTTGTTAATGTGTTTTTCTAACAGAAATCTATGCAAAAATAATTAGATAAAGACAACATATTCAACAGAAAATTATCAATTCTATTATTGATAAAAATTACTGAAACCTATCTACTGATACTTCAATAGGCAAAGGAATCTCGGATTCAATAAAATCATAAAGCCATTGGGAAAGTAAAGGTCCCATCATCAGACCCCGAGTACCTAAACCATTAAAAATAAATGCCCTATCTATATTGTTCACCCTTCCAAGTAATGGCCTTCGATCTGCCACAGTGGGACGAATACCAGCTTGGTGGTTTACTACTTGAAAAGGAACCCCTACCGATTGCTCAAAATGATGGATTAAAAATTCCCGAGCCACCTTGGTTGTTTCAACCGATTTTGACCCCCTATCAAAAGTAGCACCAACCCAAAACTGATTTTGTTTGGATGTAGGTGCTACAAATATTTTAGATTTTAATATCACATTGGATGGAATCTGATCAGCTTGAATTAACATCATTTCACCCTTACTTCCTACAAGAGGCAACTCCTCAGTTAAAGAGTTTGATTTCAACCCATAGCCCTGACAAAACACGATATTTTGGGCTGACCAGATTTTATAAGTTAAGCCCAATCTGTCCATTCTCAGATGTCTTGGTTGAAAATGATCCATGATGTATTTCGATCGACCAAGGCCCTGTAAAAACGAATGAAACATCCGGGAAATATCTACTTGAAAAATATTATTTACAACACCATAACCAAAAGAAGATTTATTTATGGTTCCATAAGTCTTTCGAATTTGTGGATCAAAAAAAAGATTGAAAAAACACTTACTGGTCACCTTACTCCACTGATTCACCTCCCTATTGTCTCTAAGTGGTCTAAAAATAGGATAACGAGTCAATAACTGAACTTTGGCCTGTTTTTGATAGTTCTCAAAAAAATTTTTGGAATAAGAAAAAAATTCAGAAGCATTCCAGGGTAGAGTAAACCTTCTGAGTATAAAGGGGTTGCAAATTCCTGCAGAAACCGGCGTAGCACCTCTATAAATTGGATGGTCTAAAATCAAAAATGATTGACCTCTTTTCTGGAGCTGGTGAGCATAGCAAAACCCAGCAAGACCAAAACCAACAATTATGGAGTGAAACAAATTGTAGCTAACAAAAAATAAAGACCTAAGTAACCTTATTACTGATTACCCCAAATATCAAGTTCGAAGTTTCTTATGGATTCCTTTATCCTTTCCGCCTCAAAGAGCTGCTGTATGGCACTCTCTGTAATGTACTCTCTGATAGAACGATCATCATAAATGTTCTCTTCAGCATAAATCACAGAATGAAATTTCCGAGAAACTAAATAATCATCATAACTGTATAGCCGGGTGACGTTGGAACCAGTGTAAACTTTATGCTTTGAAAGAACTTCTCTCGCATCTTTGTACCATACCCAAAAGAGAGGAACCAAAGTGTCCTCAGACACATTAATTCCCTGATTGGAAGGATCATCTAAAGTTGTAACATCAGGAGCAACTGGCGCAATCCCAATGATTTGGTATCGCAATGAACCCACTCGTTTACTAAAATACCACGCTCCCTTAATCCAATATTGTAAAATTTTGTCGGATTGAATCTCATAAATGTCGTAATCGTCTTCAGTGAGAGTTTCTCCAGCATTAGCCTTGGAAACCCCAAAATCTGAAAGCTTTCTCAGATATAGATTGTCTCGAACCTCCTCAAGAGTCAACTTTTCATTGAAATTTGAAGTGCGATAAATCTCACTAATCTGACCACTTTCTATCGCATCCAACAAAATCCTAAAAAGCGATATCCTCTCCGAAGATAAATAACCATTATTTATGGTAGGGAAATAAAAAGGAAGATTTGTTTTCTGCTTCAAATCAATAATTTCCCAAATCGTTTTTTTCCAAATTACATCCTCTTCATTGACAAAAATGTAAGGGATATACATGCTGTTATTAGCATCAATGGCAATGTGAGAAGGATCAATTGGATTGCCTATGTCACCTGGTGCAGGAGCAGATAATTCATTGTACTGACCTATAGCAAAATGGGAGAGCCCAATCACCAAAACAAAAATCAAACTCAAGAAGTGTATACCATTTCGATTCATCGCCTAATTTATTGTAATTGAAATTGGAGCAGTTTGTCTCAACCTATATCCGATATTGGAGGTAACTTCTGCAACGATATCTGAAATAATAACTACCTGACCAGTTCTAACACCTCTTAAGGCATTAATAGAACGAGAATCAAGCCTATTTCCTGTTACCTGAAAACTCGGTTGATTGGGCACACGAAAACGGAAAGACTTAACCCTGAGATTCAAATCAAAATCAAAATCCTCTAAACGAGCTTCTACTAAGCCCTTTTCAAAACTAGAGCGAGGCAAGGTAAAACTTCCCGAATTCCCTCTAAAATATCCCACAGGTTTTGGAATTTCTTTGATGCGAAAATTAGAAGTCGAACCCACATTTTGACCATTTGACAGATTGCCAGATACATTTATTGCCACTTCTCTTCCCGTACTAGGTCGCATGTTGTATTTATTATTTCCTAGTGCTTTTAATCCTGGAGCAGATGCCGTCACTCTGCTACTGGGAATACCCGGGATGGAAATAGTCATGGGGTTATCAACTCCCCGATAAACTACATTCATTTTATCAGCCGACACAACTGCTACACTTGGTTTAGAAACAACTGTAAGACTCTGTTGAATCGGTATAACCGATTCAACACCTTCATTTAAAAAAAACAAACTACCGGTAAGGGTGTGATCACCAACAGACAAAGAAGAGATATTTAGTTTTACACCTCCGGGGATAAGTGAATACTGATTTTGGGTTAGCTGTCGATCGTCTAAAATCAACTCTACTCGATTAGGATTTTGGGTTCTACCCCTTCTGGCTAAAATAACTTCACCATCTAACATTTCTCCCTGGTAAAAAAACTGTCTTTCTGAATTTAAAATCGTGAAGTAATTTTCTTCATTTACCTCAGCCACACCTTTGTATTCCCCACCAACCAATATGTTGAAGACATCAGAGTTAGTATGCAGAACATCATTTTGTAACATTGATATTTTTGACAATGAGGACACCAGTGGAAATCCTTCAAAATGATATTCCAACCAACCCACATTCTGCCCACTTGCATTGGTCATATCGTTGTTTTCATCTCCAGTATAAAGCCGTTCATCAACTATAGAATTAAAATCTTCGTTTTCGGGATTCAAGACAGACTTAATCTGTTCACGATAATTTTCAATTCTATCAATAAATTCCTCCCCCTCAGCAGACCGACCTCCAAACTGAAAAAATAATTGATCAACAGACTCTGATGAATCCATCTGATTATAATCGGTGAGAGAAGGATCTCTTTTTCTTTGTTTTAAAGTAATCTGGTCTTTGATATCCTCCAAGTATAGGTAAAAATCAGTAGTCAAAGAATCAGCTAATTCTGATACTTGAAGAACATCGATCCATTTGCCGCCACGTTCAGAAGCATTGAGAGCAATCCGATCGGACATTTCTTGATTACTAAAATTCAGATCTTCGTTGGAATCTTCCATTTTTACATTCATCTGCCAAAAACCAAACAATACTTCGCGACTGACATTCAAAGCCAACATGGCAATGAATACCAAATACATCAAATTGATTAAACGCTGGCGTATGGACTCTCTAGCCATGAGAAATGAATACTAAGACTTTTCAACCTTCATGGCCACCAACATTCCATCATAAACTCGATTGATAGCAGCTAAATTTTTACTCAGTTGGACCATTTGATGTGAAATCAACTCCATATTTTGTGTCAACTGCTGGTTGAATTTTTCCTGTTTCTCAACCGCATCAATATGCGTTTGATAACTAGTAGATAATAAAGTCATTTGAGCAGTCGCGGTCTCTAGTTGTTCTCCGAATGCTTTGGAGGCCAAAACAACTTTGGAAGTAGCAGAAACTTGATTTGCTGTGGCTTCTAAATTATTGATGGCATCCGTGAACTTGGAAAGCAAATCCGCATCTACTTTAGCTTCAGTCAACATCTGGTCAATTTTAGCAGATAAACCTTCGGGACTACCTAAACGTTTCTTCTTTTCTAACTCATTGAGCTTCCGAATACGCTCTTCATTCATTGACTTAATTTCTCCTACCTGGAAAGCCGAAAGAGTAAAGATCAATGCTTCTACTGCTAACCCAAAACCTAAGACGGAATTTCCAGTGAGAAAACCGAATTCAATGTGCAGCACTTTGAAAAGAACACCTAAAATCACAATCGCCGCCCCGAAACCGAACAATCGATGCATGCTTAATTGAATTCTATACCTTTTTCTTAATGTAAGTTGATTCATATTATGTTTTTTTACTATGACTTTGTCCAATTTACTGAATTAGGGTTGCATCTTGTACAGTGCGGAACCCAATATAACTTTTTGCCGAGTCAGCATATTCATAGTCCCTTGAACTGATTTGTAGAAAATATGCCACATCTTTCCACGACCCACCTTTGATGACTTTACGATTATCCAATTTTTTCTTGATATTCGGATTGAGAGTCGGAATATAATCTGCATTGTTCCAGATGTAAGAAGTATTTGTCCATTCAGAAACATTTCCCGCCATATTATACAAATTATAACCATTGGGCTTATAAGACTTTGCCTCTACGGTATAAAGTGCATAATCGGCTGTATAATCTCCTCTTTCAGGTTTGAAATTAGCCAAAAACCGATTTCTTTCGTCAACCAGATCATTTGTGCCCCAAGGATAAATTCCTGGCTCTACTCCACCTTTTGCAGCGTATTCCCATTCTATCTCTGTTGGTAGTCTAAACCGTTGAGCCTCAAATTCATTATTCGACAGCTTGTAGATGTTTTTATAATCGGTACGCCAAATACAAAATGCATTTGCTTGATTCCAATTCACTCCAACTACAGGATAATCTCTATAAGCAGGATGCCAGAAATAATTGTTATGCATTGGCACATTGTAAGAGTAATAAAAATCTTTTATCCACACCGTAGTATCAGGATAAACTTCAATTATTTCCTCCGAAATAAACGGCTGTTGATTTAGTAGGGAACTATTTGGTTCAGAACTTTGAGAATCTTGGGCTTCGTTTGAGGATGCTACATATCGATATTTGAATTTTTTAATATCAAGTTTTGGAACTCCATTAATCCATCGAGACGGATGGATGTATAGCGAATCCATAACTTCTGCATAATCCATGTCATAGTATTCATTAAAATCCCAAGTCAAAGGAGCATCCCAATTGATGAGATTTGTCCCGGTGAAATCCTCACCATACCGTTCAATCATATACCTCTGGTACTCCGATAGGGATTCATCATCAACCAAGTTTTTAAACGCAAATTGACCGATTCCTTCCGATTGGTCAGTTGTTCCCAATTGTTGGACTCTTTTGCCCAAGAGGTCCCTCGCTATTGAATCTCTAACCCACCGTACAAATTGCATATACTCACCGTTGGTAATTTCAGTTTCATCCATAAAAAATGAAGCGACTGATACAGTACGAGGACTAAAATGACTTAAGTCATCAAATCCATGGTCGGCCGTACTAAGAGAAAAAGCACCTCCATTGATAAAAGACATCCCAAAGGGCTTCTCTATTTTAAATTTTTCCGCTCGAACTCCGACCAACTCTCCTCGATTTCTAATTTGCATTAATGGAAAATCAAACGATAGGAGCGTAACCATTACCAACAAAACTATTGCTATACTAATTCTCATGAAAATATGGGATGAGGAACAAAGTGCTTTTTTACTTAAAAAACTAGTGTAAATTTAGTATAATTCAATTCTTAGAGTATCTCTACCAAAAAGAATTGATCTTTAGAGATTCCATTTTATTTTTTTTGTAAATGCTTCTTAGCTTGTTCTAAAGTTAAGTCAACAGCATGCACACTTTTAGGCAAGGTAACTCTTTTTTTTCCTTTGATTATAACTGATGTACCCCACCTTGCCTTCTCAATACGGATACCTTCTTTTTCCCAATTGTGGATGATTTTTTCTTTGTTAGATTTTATTTTTTTTTCGATTAATTCAATTATCTGTTTCTGGTTTAGGTTATTGATATCAGATGCAGCAGGAATGTTAATGTATTGGTTGTTCCATTTCAAATATGGTCCAAATCGACCTTTACCCTTGACAACAGGTAACTTCTGATATTCGAAAATGGGAGCTAGCTCTCTTTTTTTCTCTTCAATAATTTCAATCGCTTTGGTCAATTCAATCCCAAATGGAGTCAATTCTTCATTTGATGGGAAAGAATAAAATTTTCCATCAAACAGAACGTAAGGTCCATACTTTCCATAATTTGTTGCGACTTGGCGGGACTGATATTCTCCTATGACTCTCGGTAGGGACAATAAGTCTAATGCCTGCTCTAAAGTAATCGAAGAAAGATTATACCCTTTTGGAATAGCAACGTGAACTGGTTTTTCTTTCTCATCGGGTTCGCCCAATTGAACAATGGGGCCGTATTTTCCAAGACGAGTTTTCACTACTTTTTTTGATTTTGGGTCTTCACCCAAAATCCTCTCCCCAGTTTCCTTTTTTCTATTCGAAGCTATCTTTTCAACTGATGGTTGAAAATCAGAATAAAACTTTTCTATAATCTGTACCCATTTCCTTTTTCCTTGAGCAATGTCGTCAAACTCTTGCTCTACCTGAGCTGTAAATCCATAGTCAAGTATGTCTTCGAAATTTTGAACCAAAAAATCATTCACCAACCGACCGATATCTGTTGGTAATAGTTTTCCGATATTGCTCCCGGCTGTTTCTGAGTAAGTTGATTGATGAATCTGATTATCCTTTAGTTCAATGCACTCCAACTTCTGGATTCTCCCTTTGTTCTTTCCTATTTCAACATATTGTCTTTTCTGAATTGTTGTAACAATTGGAGCATAAGTAGAAGGTCTGCCGATTCCTAATTCTTCCAAGTGCTTAACAAGACTAGCTTCTGTAAATCGTACTGGAGGCTTTGTAAACCGTAATCTTGCTTTAATCAAATCAACAGTTAAGGGCTGACCTACAATGACTTTAGGTAATTGATCACTGGACTTTTGTATGGAAGATTGTTCACTTTGGTAAACCTTTAAAAACCCTTCGAAAGTAATCACTTCGCCTTCTGCTCTGAAAATTTCAGGGGTATTTTTACTGCCTATTTCGATTTTGGTCTTTTCGATTTTTGCTTGGCTCATCTGAGAGGCTATAGACCGATTCCAAATCAATTGATAAAGCCTTTTTTTATCAAAGTCCCCCTCGGTATAAGTCCTTCGATCCAAATAAGTAGGTCTAATAGCTTCATGGGCCTCTTGAGCTGTTTTACTTTTGGATTTGAATGTTCTTTTTTGGACATATTCGGAACCATATAGTTGGATGATTTGATCTTCAATCTTTCCAATCGCATCTTTTGAGAAATTCAAGTTATCAGTTCTCATGTATGTAATCCATCCTTCTTCATAGAGTTGCTGGGCAACTCTCATGGTTTTGCTCACCGGAAATTTTAGTTTCTGATAGGCAATTTGTTGTAAAGAAGATGTGGTAAAGGGAGAAGGTGGGGATTTTACACCAGGCTTGGATTGGGTATTGGTTATCGTGAATTCAGCTGATTTACACCGTTTTAAAAAATCTAGAACCAATTGTTGGGTTTCTGGTTTGGAAATTAAATCGGCCCTTAGCTGTGCTCCTTTTTCTGTTTGAAAATGACCTTCAACTTTATAAAATTCTTGGGGTTGAAAAGACTCGATCTTTTTTTCTCTTTCAACAATTAACCGTACAGCAACAGATTGAACTCTTCCAGCTGACAAACCACCTTTTATTTTTCTCCAAAGTAAAGGAGAAAGTTCATAACCAACTAGTCGGTCGAGGACTCTTCTTGCCTTCTGTGCATCAACCAAATGGCTATTGATGGTCGTGGGATTTTCTACGGCTTTTTTTATAGCCTGAGGTGTAATCTCAGTGAAGGTGATTCGTTTGGTTTTTTCTGGAGTCAATTTCAATCGATGAAATAAATGCCATGCAATAGCTTCACCTTCTCTATCATCATCACTAGCGAGCCATACTGTATTTGACTCTCTGACTTTTTTCCTGAGATCTCTAAGAATTTTTACTTTGTCTGAATTAACCACATACTTTGGCTCAAAGCCGTTTTTGATGTCTACACCGAATTCTTTAGCAGGTAAATCTGCTACATGACCAATGCTGGAGGCAATTACAAAATTCTTCCCTAAAATTTTTTTGATAGTTCTTGCTTTAGCTGGGGACTCAACTATTACCAAATCCGTTTGAGACATAAATCAATTTTTGCCCCGCAAATTTACTCATCCCAAAATAAAGGTATATGCATTGATATGCGCATCATCAGTTATGATTTGATTTAGGAAGACATAAATATCCGGCCAGCATTATTGATCTCATCACATTAACTAAGAATCATCTCCGCAAAAACCAGACTAAATTATTGTCATTGATAATAAATATTTTCTGTTCAACATAGAGTTTAGATATTTGTAAACTGAATGAATCAAGAAGTGTTAGAAATAGACCTACACGGACTTTCTCATAAGCAATGTATTGAACGAACGGAAGATTTCCTCCTAAATAATTGCAATACAGAAGGGGTCTATGAGTTTTGTATTATTACTGGAAATTCTAAAAAACTTCAGCAATTACTCATTCACCATGTTCTTGAAAAGCACGGATTTACCAAATACTATGTTTTAGAAAGAAATAGAGGCCGACTCTTTGTACATAACGTTCTTTGACTTTCTAGCATCCAAAAGCTAAAACAACGAATTTCTCCTCATTTATCTTTCATCAATACAATAAAAATAAATGCCAAGATCTGACTTTCCCTATATTCTTAGGCAATTTGATTCTCCCAATATGAATTAATCAGAACTGATACTTCAAAGCCGCCGAAACTCCATAGTGATTTATATTTTCTATGGTATTATAACTAACCAACGGAATGCTACCATCAAGATTATTACTAGCTTGGTGGCTCCTCACTCGGTTGATTAAATTATCTGCAGTAAATTCTCCCACAAAGACACCCCGTGCCTTAAGACCTAAGATTACCGAATCACTGAGAGAGAAATCTAATCCTATCAAAACTTGGAGCCCTGGCTTGTTATGCCTGAGTTTTTCTATGAGAACGCTTGTTGTTCCTGCAACATTCTTTTGAACAATTTTTAGATCCTCTTGACGATCGGGAGGAAAATACTGAGCAATAGATGTGATCTTGTCTGGATCTAAATTTCTCACCCACAAAAAACTGTAATCAATCTTTGTGAAGGCTAACCCAGTGCCCACTCCGATGTATTTCTTGATCCTTTTGTTGCGGTCAATATCAAAATAAATATTTGCAAAAAAGTTGTCTGAGTTAATATTTCCAATCCGTTCCTCTGCTATTACCACTTCTCCATCGAGTTTTGCGGAAGTTACCCCTCCATCACGTTTAATTGGTGATATTTGGTCGTAATTAGTTTGGCGAAAGAAATACTCCACTTCAATACGAAAGGGAACTCTAGGATTTATATTATGTCCTATTCCAATTCCAGATACTATTCCACCTGATCCAGTAAATTGGTTTGTCCATTCAGTCCCTGGTGCATTTGCTTCGGTACAAAAACCTGGCGCTAAATCACTAAAAGGATTCAAAAATTGATCACAAATAGTCCCTCTTGCTTCTGGGACATCTCCCAAAACATTTAAGGAAGGCGTAAAATTAAAACCTATCTCAAGATTCAAGTAAAAATTTCCTGTATCATCAAGAAAATGGAAATTACCATCATCGTAACTTTCCATAAGCGAACTGATGAGGCCACTAGATTTTCGATCTCTAGGTAAACTTCCAAATGCGACAGATGTATTATTGAAATCTGTAAGCCTATTTTCAGGGAATTGGTCGATTGGACTAAATTTCTTAGACTTTAATTCTGAAAAGCTACTGTCATGCTCATAATACTCGTGCACCCTCATTTGTCCTTTAGTAACATTTATTACCAAACAACAAACCAAAACCAACAATGGGGTCAAGATAAAATTCGATTTTTTGTACATATTCAATAATTTATCGCTCAATACAATTCAAAAATAACCTACTTCGGAGTAAATTCCACAACTGCTAAGCAAAGGTATATATACTAGTTGAAAATACGAAGTACTTATCTACGATTTATTCATTTGAATAGGAAAATTCGATATTAACGGGAAAACAACATCGCACTGGCAAGTCACTCATTCCATCTCTTTACTCTGTGAACTGCCTACCCTGAAGCAGAGCTCATTGAAATATCTGTCAAGGTTAAAATCGCTTACCCTTCAATAGGTAGTGCGTGTCCAAAACTTTATCTGGTGGTTCATCCCATGAAGAGATACGAAGTTGAGACCCATGTTGTTTTAAAATGGTGTGATGTAAGAAGCCCTATCTATTATCCTTTCCAATTGCCGGTGGCTATTTGGGCAGATGTACTCATTTGATAGATAAAGATATTCCGAAGAAAATGGACCGAGAAATCTTGTATACCCATGGTGTACATACGCTTGACCTTTCCATCCTTTGTTAGATGTACCGCTTTCCTTTTCTCGGCATCGTAGCTAGACGCTATCTTTCCTTCTTCAAATTTGATACAAGGACCAACTCATCCATCACTACCGTACCATCCGTGGGATGCTTCCCACTAGATTCCATAGCCTTTCTGACCTTGTGCATGAATAGACGGGCAGTATTATAGTGTACTCCGTGTCGAACGGCCATATAACTCACGGATAGTCTTTCGGAACTGCTAGCGGTCTCTTGGCAGATGACAAATGCCTTACGTACACTAAACTTAACCTTGTGGAACAAGGTATTGGCTGTTGCTGATTCCGTATGGCTACAGTTTTTACATGTCCTGGCTAAATCCTTGCGTACCTGAGAACCTCCATGGCCACATTTGACACATTTAAAGCCGTCTTTCCATTTCAACTCAGAAAGGTATTCCCTGCAATCAAAGTCCGTCTTGAATCGTTCAGAAAATTCTAAGTGGTTTTGAGCCTTGAAAATATCCATAGCCTTTCTGACCTTCTGCATGAATAGACGGGCATTACTATAGTGTATTCCGTGTCGAACGGATATGTACCTCACCGATAGTCTCTCGGAACTGCTAGCGATCTCATAGCAGATGACAAATGCCTTACGTACACCAAACTTAACCTTGTGGAACAAGGTATTGGCTGTTGCTGATTCCGTATGTCTACAGATGTTACACGTCCTGGCCAAATCCTTGCGTACCTGAGAACCCCCATGGCCACATTTGACACATTTAAAGCCGTCTTTCCATTTCATCTCAGAAAGGTATTCCTTGCAATCAAAGTCCGTTTTGAAGCGTTCAGAAAATTCTAAGCGGTTTTGAGTCTTGAAAATATCCATATTACTTGGTATGAGAGTTTGTTTCAATAAGTTTATACCCTCTACCTATTCACGTTTATTCTAGGGTGGTAATGCAATTTAGGTTAGGCAACGGCCCTACTTTTTCTCTTTGAGAACCTCAATCAATATGTAAATTATTGCCACTACGAAAATACTAATTGTTCCTAAGCTCAACTACATATTAAGGGTATTTTTTAGCAGAATCTAAATTACGAAATTATCTACTAATCTTTATAATGAGACAAACTAACACGATAAACCCCCTACAATAACTAAATTAAAGAGGCAGTCCTAGAACTAGTGATGCAAGTCTTTTTCTTCCTCTTTTAAAGGCATATCCTGAGGAACAAAATCTTGTTCATGCTGAGGATTGGAATAATCATAAGCCCAACGATGAACATGAGGAATCTTACCCAACCAATTGCCGTGATAATGCTTTATAGGAGCTGTCCATTCTAATGTGTTGGATCTCCAAGGATTTTGTACCGTCCTTTTCCCATAAAAAATGCTGTGAATAAAATTGTATAAGAAAATCAACTGTGCTAATCCCCCAATAAGAGCAAATATGGATATAAAAACATTGATATCAGCCAAATCATCAAAATATGGAAAAGCCGTATTGGTATAGTACCTCCTGGGAAGACCAGCCATACCAATAAAATGCATCGGATAAAAAATCAAATAAGCTGAAACAACAGTAATCCAAAAATGAACATAACCGAGAGTCTTGTTCATCATTCGACCAAACATTTTTGGAAACCAATGATAAACCCCAGCAAATAAGCCATAAAGTGCTGAAATTCCCATAACTAAATGAAAATGAGCAACCACAAAATAGGTATCGTGAACATTGATGTCAAGAGTGCTATCACCCAAAATAATCCCAGTGAGACCACCTGATATAAAAGTAGAAACCAAACCGATAGAAAATAACATTGCAGGATTAAACTGCAAATTACCCTTCCATAGAGTGGATATATAATTAAAGGCCTTTACAGCCGATGGAATAGCAATCAAGAGCGTTGTGAAAGTAAAAACCGACCCCAAAAAGGGATTCATCCCCGAAATAAACATATGATGACCCCAAACGATGGTCGATAAAAATGCTATCGCCAATAGTGAAGCAATCATGGCCCTATACCCAAAAATAGGCTTCCTAGAATTTGTAGCAATGACTTCTGATGTTATACCTAAAGCAGGCAAAATCACAATATACACCTCCGGATGACCCAAAAACCAAAACAAGTGCTCATAGAGAACCGGCGAACCTCCCTGATAATGAAGCACCTCACCTTGAATGAAAATATCAGAAAGAAAAAAAGAAGTGCCAAAACTACGATCCATCAGTAACAATAAAGCCGCAGAAAGTAAAACCGGAAAGGAAACGATCCCGATAATCGCCGTTACAAAAAAAGCCCAAATAGTCAAAGGTAATCGGGACATACTCATTCCTTTGGTACGTAGATTTATGATGGTAACCACATAGTTTAAGGCCGCTAAAAGAGAAGATGCAATAAATACAGCCATTGACAATAACCACAAGGTCATACCCATACCAGACCCTGGGATAGCCTGAGGTAAAGCACTCAAAGGCGGATAAATTGTCCAACCGGCTGAGGCCGGTCCAGCTTCAACAAATAAAGAAGATATCATGATGACACTGGAAACAAAAAATAGCCAATAAGACACCATATTCAAAAACCCCGAAGCCATATCTCGAGCACCTATCTGTAGTGGAATCAATAGATTACTAAAAGTACCGCTCAGTCCTGCTGTGAGCACAAAAAACACCATTATCGTCCCATGAATGGTGATTAGAGATAAATATGCATTGGGGTCCATTACCCCATCTTCAGCCCATTTTCCTAACATCACCTTGAAAATCCAAAACGGTTTTTCTGGCCAGGCTAACTGTATCCTAAACAATAAAGACATCCCAATCCCAATGATGCCCATAAATAAACCAGTGATCAAATACTGCTTGGAGATCATCTTGTGATCCTGGGAAAAGATGTATTTGGTGATAAAAGTCTCCTTATGATGATGATGATGGTGATCCTCTTGGTGATTGTTCTGGTGGGAATGTTGACTCATAAAACTGTTCTCAATTTACTCAATTGTCTGGGCAAAAGTTGGCTGTTGATCCAACCAATTTTCGAATTCTTCTGCCGTTTCTACTATGATTTTCATCTGCATATTGTAATGAGAAGCTCCACATATTTTATTGCATAACAACAGGAAATCAAATTCATATGGATCTAGTGGAAAATCTCCCGAAGCCACCAAATCTTTACTTCTTGCTTCTCTCAATTTATTGATTTTTTCAATTTTGGATATAATTTGGGGATTTTGACGCATTTCTGAGGTGGTTATTGTGGGCGTATAAGCAAATTCGGTAATCATACCTGGCACAGTATTCATCTGAGCCCTGAAATGAGGCATATACGCCGAATGTAGTACATCCTGTGATCGCATTTTAAAAATCACTTCCCTATTTACAGGTAAATGCAATTCGGTGACCACTACATCGTCCATCCCGTTGGGATCAGTAGCATCTATACCCACCAGGTTCAAACCGCCAAAATCTTGTAAAAACCGAACATTGGCTTCTCCCAATTGACCGTCTTGACCTGCATAGCGAGCTTTCCAATTGAACTGTTGAGCATATAACTCTACAACTAAGGCATCTTCATTTTCTTCAACTGTCATGATTTCTGTCCATGTATACAAACCATAGAGAATAATGCCCGCCAAAACCACAACAGGAATGACTGTCCACCAAAATTCCAAGCGGTCATTTTCAGCAAGAAAAGATGCTTTTTTTTCAGGTTTATTCCCCCTAAACCGATAGGAAAAATAATGCAAAAGAGCTTGAGTGACTATCTGAACAAAAAAGATAATTAAATAGGTTATCCACATCAGTCGATCGTACTCCTTTCCATGCTCAGATGCAGACTCAGGGAGCAAGACATCATTATATGCCCAAAATGAGTAAATAGTCAACAGATAAAGAAATATCAAAAAGGCAAGCAATAACTTACCCTGGATATCATTATCCTTATGATTTGCAATCTGCGTGTTGACCGGTTTGCTCTGAGATAACTCAAATATTTTAGTTACCTGCCATACAGCAATCGAAAGCAGAATTAAGGCGGTTAGAATCAAAAAAACTGTCATAGCCTATCAGTAATGAAATCGTTTACTCTCCTGAACTAATGGGTCTCCCTTTGCCAACAACGGTACCTTTTCCAGTGACCTAAATACAATCTGAATGAACAATCCCAAAAAGAACAAAAATGCTCCAATTTCAACCAAACCCAAAGACCATTGGTCTCCAACAGTACCAGGCATAACCATATTAAATACATCCATATAATGACCAATAACGATTACTATTCCTGTAATGATGACAATATAATTTGTTCGCTTGAAATCAGTATTCATGAGTACCAAAACAGGAAAGACAAAATTGAGAATCAAAAGAGATAAAAAAGGAAGCCGGTAGTCTTCCAGTCTCGAAATAAAATAGGTTACTTCTTCAGGAATATTAGAATACCAAATAAGCATGAATTGACTAAACCATAGATATGTCCAAAAAATGCTTATACCAAACATAAATTTCGCTAAATCATGAATGTGGCTACTATTGACAAAGTCCAGATATCCTTTTGACTTTAAATAAATTGTCATCAATGCAATTACCGTAATTCCAGTAACAAACATCGATGCAAAAACATACCAACCAAAAAGAGTACTGAACCAGTGAGGATCAATCGACATTAACCAATCCCAAGACATGACACTAACCGATATGATGTAAAATACCAAAAAGCCAGCCGACAACTTGAAATTTTTCTTGTGATAGTTGATACTCGGAGCAACGTCTTGATCTTGTTTGATTGAAAATTTTCTAGCATAGGTTCTGTAAAGCCCCCACCCTA
Source organism: Flavobacteriaceae bacterium bin25 (assembly GCA_002238525.1). Classification (GTDB taxonomy): domain Bacteria; phylum Bacteroidota; class Bacteroidia; order Flavobacteriales; family Flavobacteriaceae; genus Bin25. The sequence continues at coordinate 19,237 of MPMN01000022.1, read as the reverse complement.
ATAAAATCACCAAAGCCCTAAATAAAAATCCAGCATCGTTCAAATACCAACTCTTGTTTTGAATGATTACATCGTGCTCCACAACCTTGGAATCTGTCCAAACGAATAGATGATTTGCACCATATACGGAAAATAGGAGAATAACAAGGACTATCAAACCACCCGGAATCAAATAAGCTGTTATACTCTCCATCACTCGAAAAAGAACTATCGGCCAACCGGCCTGTGAAGCCCTTTGAACAGCATAAAAAGCAAGAGTCCCCAAAGCTATAAATAAGAAAAAGAGAGCTGATACATATACCGAGGCCCAAGGCTTGTTTTTGAATTGATGTAAAAGATGCTTTCCATGGTCTATGTGCGTATCATGGCCACCAACATTTTCATGGGTATCTTTGGAAGGGTATTGGACAGAATGAGTATTCGTGCCTATTGATTCGGCATCATGACCCTGCTGGTGTTCATCAGAATCGGCATATTGTAGTTCAGAAGATATTTTCTCATCCTGACTCTCCCCATTATAGACATTCTCATCTGAATCAGCTGTTTGATCAATCAAGTGATCAGATGAATGAAAATTTTGAAGGTCGTCATCCACATTTTCCGCTGAATCAGAACGATGATCATCCCCATCTATATGCTCTTCTTGATAAGAATCCTCTTGATCGTTATGGCTTTTGTAGTTTACATCTCCTTGGTTAGAATGATGTGTTTCAACTGAACCATGTCCATTATGTCCGTGTTGAGCAGCCGCAGCTTTTTCCTGTGCCTCTTCAACTGTTCTGGGGGTATCCCAAAACCCATAAAAAATGGCAATCGCTCCGACAACGATACTGATGATAGAAAATCTTTTTAGATCTTTTGAAAAACTATAATTCATCTAACTCTTTGTATCTGTGTTAATCGGTTTGTTCAACTTGATTTTCCAATTGGCTTTTCAGCTCCATTACATATGCCGTAACCTGCCACCGCTCATCATGATCCAGCTGTCCAGCATGAGATCCCATAGCATTAATTCCATGCATCACCACATGGTAGACACTTCCTTGAGTTATTTCCCGATCTGCATAACTGGGAATTCCCAAAAATTTCTCTCTTGTCATTAAAATTCCTTGACCATCTCCTTGATCACCATGACAAACAGCACAATAAATCCCATAAAGTTCTTCTCCTAAAGCCAAATCTACCTCTACCGAATCTAAAGGTGAGAGCAAATTCAGCTTTGCATCTTGATACCCCTCATTGGTATTTGGATAAGGGTAAGGATTCCATCCTCGATGGATTGTTCCCAGAGGTGGCTCCAAAGCTGATATGCTATCCCTAAAGGCTGGAGATTCTTGATAGGTCTCAAAACCAATAGGTTCATACATATCGGGGAAAAGTTGATAATTGGGTTTTTTCTTGTTCTGACATCCCGGCAATAGGAAGAATACAAACAAAAACAAAATAAGAATACTTCTTGGATTCATATCAGTGCTCCTCTTCTTTCAATGTGATGTCAATAGCTCCCAATATTTTTAAAAATTCGATGTCCTTTTCTGGTGAACTGGAGGATTCCAAAACCACTAAAAACTTATCATCGGTGGTCGCATTGATGGGATTTTCTGCCTTTTTAAAGGGCCACAACTTACTTCTCAAATAGAATGTAATGACCATCAAATGAGCAGCAAAGAATACAGTCATTTCAAATAGAATGGGCACAAAAGCTGGTATATTTTCGAAGTAACTAAACGAGGGTTTTCCCCCAATATTCTGAGGCCAATCCTCAATCATGATATAATTTGTCAAAACCAGGGCAACCGCTAGTCCGAAACAACCATACATGAAAGAAGCGATCGAAATTCGAGTCGGAGCTAAGCCCATTGCTTTGTCCAATCCGTGGACTGGAAAAGGGGTATAAATCTCCTCTATATGAATTTTTTTGCCACGAATCTCTTTGACCGCATCAAGCAATTGATCGTCATCGTCAAAAACTGCATGAATTAGATTCTGACTAGCCATTATTCTTTTTATAATTAACACCGTCCCGTATGGCCTTGTATTTCTGTCCAGATACTTTTAAAATCGTTTTCACCTCAGCTTGGGCAATCACAGGGAATTTTTTTGCGTAAAGCAAAAACAAGGTAAAGAAAAAACCGACCGTTCCAATGAAGATGCCTATGTCGACAAAAGTAGGTGAGAACATCGTCCAGGAAGAAGGAATATAGTCCCTATGCAAAGACGTGACAATGATCACGAAACGTTCAAACCACATACCTATATTGACCACAATAGAGATAACAAAGGAAAAAATGATGCTGGTTCGTAATTTTTTAAACCACATAAATTGAGGCGAAAATACATTACAAGTCATCATCGCCAAATAAGCCCACCAGTAAGGACCAGTCATCCTATTGAGAAATGCGTACTGTTCATATTCTACTCCCGAATACCAAGCAATGAATAACTCTGTGATGTATGCAACCCCAACAATTGAACCTGTAATCATGATGATGATGTTCATCAATTCAATGTGCTGAATGGTAATGTAGTCTTCTAATTTGGAGACCTTACGCATAATGATCAAAAGGGTTTGAACCATTGCAAAACCTGAGAATATAGCTCCGGCCACAAAATAGGGAGGGAATATGGTGGTATGCCATCCTGGGATAACCGAAGTAGCAAAATCGAATGATACGATAGTATGGACTGACAAGACCAAAGGCGTTGCCAATCCAGCCAAAACCAAAGATACTTCCTCAAAACGTTGCCAATCCTTGGCTCTTCCACTCCAGCCGAAACTGAGAATGCTATAAATCTTTTTGGAAAATGGTTTAATTGCTCGATCACGAATCATTGCAAAATCCGGAAGCAAACCTGTCCACCAAAATACTAGGGATACAGACAAATAGGTTGAAATAGCAAACACATCCCACAACAATGGAGAATTGAAATTCACCCAAAGTGACCCGAACTGATTGGGAATCGGTACAACCCAATAGGCTAACCATGGTCTTCCCATATGAATGATAGGGAAAAGACCTGCTTGGATAACTGAAAAAATTGTCATGGCCTCAGCAGAGCGGTTGATAGCCATTCGCCAGCGTTGCCTGAACAAAAGCAAAACCGCTGATATGAGTGTCCCGGCATGTCCAATACCTACCCACCAAACAAAATTGGTGATATCCCACGCCCATCCTATGGTTTTATTCAGCCCCCATACGCCAATACCTGTTGATATGGTATAGATAATACAACCCAAACCATATAAAAAAGCAGCAAGCGAAATCGAAAAAACAATCCACCATTGTCTTGATGGTTTGTTTTCAACAGGTCTAGCAACATCCTCAGAAACATTGTGGTAGGTCTTATCACCTAGTACTAAAGGAGTTCGAATCGGGGATTCGTAATGGGACATCAGAATATTTGGCTATTATAGGTTAAGATTCATTTTTATCTTTATTTCGCACTTTCAGCTGGTACATTACATTTGGCTTTGTGCCTACGCTCTCAATCATATAATACTTGCGTTTAGACTTTTTCAGTTTGGCTACTTTAGAATTTTCATCGTTAACATCGCCAAAGACCAATGCACCAGTAGTACAGGCTTGGGCACATGCTGTATTGAATTCTCCGTCTCTTATCTGACGCCCTTCTAATTTGGCATCCATAATAGTCTTTTGAGTTCGTTGCATGCAAAACGAACATTTTTCCATAACTCCACGGGACCGAACCACCACATCTGGATTCAGCACCATTCGCCCTAAAGGGCTATTCATATGAAAATCGAATTCCTTGTTTTTATTGTATCTAAACCAATTGAAACGACGAACTTTATACGGACAGTTATTGGCACAGTATCTAGTTCCTACACATCTATTGTACGCCATTTGGTTTTGACCTTGTCTTCCATGTACGGTGGCAGCTACAGGGCATACCGTTTCGCAGGGCGCATGATTACAATGCTGGCACATCACTGGTTGAAAGACTACTTCCGGATTTTCAGCGGCTTTTTCCAGATCACGAAATGTACTATATGCCTGACCGAACCAAGTTGTTTCTTCGGCCTTTTTTTGGTCCTCTTGAATTGTATCGTTAGAGGAATAATAGCGATCTATACGAAGCCAATGCATATCTCTAGAGCGTCGTACTTCGCGCTTGCCTACTACTGGCACATTATTTTCTGTTTGACAAGCGATAACACACGCTCCACATCCAGTACAAGAATTGAGATCTATCGAAAGATTGAAAAGGTGTCCTGTGGAATGATCAAAAGAACGCCACGCGTCTACTTCATCAGACCGAACTGAAACCTCAAGGTGATTTTTAGATACATGAACAACAGGATTGTAATACTCCTTTTCCTTTGTATTGAATTCTTCAAGAGTTGTTTCCTTGATGATTTCACCTCTACCCATTACTGTACTTTGTAGCTGGATGCAAGCAAATTCATGCATTTTACCTATGATTGGATTTATAGTTACGCTCTGGGTTCGTTCATTATTTAAAAGCAGCTTAAAGGCATTTTGACCAACATGCATTTCCTTTTTTAGTCCAACTCTTCTTCCATATCCAAGAGCTAGACCCACAGTACCTGGAGCTTGCCCTGGCTGAATAAATACTGGGATTTCAATCTCCTGATTCTGAACTTGGATTAATACTCGACTTCCATCAATGGCACCATGTGAATTGGTGGTATTGACCAAATCCATTTTTTTTGCATCAGATATGCTAACAGTCAAATAGTTATCCCAGCTAACTCGAGTAATTGGATCGGGCATTTCTTGTAACCAGGGATTACCAGCTTGTTGACCATCACCAAGAGAAATCTTGGGGTACAAAATCAAACTCATCGGGGCATCTTCTGCACTCAAAAGCGATGCTCTTTCTATGGGTTGCAATTGGGGGAACTCAAAATCTGAAAGATTAGAATCTTCTTTGATAAAAAATCCATCGTGAAGAGCCTTATTCCAGTCAGAACCATCAAGGATGTTGGTCTCCCAATAATTCTTGATATAGTCTAGATGGTTGGAATCCACTTCAGCAAGATCCAATAGAATTTGTTGAAAATCTTTCGTATAGAATAACGGCTTGATGGTAGGTTGTGCAATACTGTAGTAGCCCGGTTTGGGATTGTAATCATTCCAAGCTTCCAGATAATGTGATGTTGGAGCAACCAGCTGGGCGAGTTTTGAGGTTTCATCGTAAACCGTAGTCAATGCCAAACTAAAATCTAAATTCTGAATCTGTCCCCCAAGGGCATCTCCAATTGGACTAGAATAAACTGGGTTTACTCCATTCCATATCAGTCCCTTTATTTCACCTTGTGAAATTCCTTCAACTATATATTCTATAGGATTTGCTTTTCCTTTTTTGAAATATAGTGGTTCATTGGGTAAAAAAGCTTGACTTTGTAGCGATTGGTTTATGGACAAGATCATTGATTGGGCCTCCGAGCTTTCTATACCACTAACCACAACTGATCGGTTTGGGTTGGATTTGATTCGATCGATTATATGGCTTACGATGGATTGAATTTGGTCATCCTTGGAGTCCATTCCCAGACAAATATTTTGATAAATATGGGCAAGTACTTTCTTTATCTGGGCAGGCTGCAAAGCCACTCGTTTGTCTGCATTTGAACCTGTCAAGCTCAGATTGCTCTCAAGATGAACATGATAAGACATATTGGCTTTTTGGCCAGTCTGATTTGGCACCCTTGATTTGGCATATCCTGAACCATATCCCCCTAATTGCCAATCCCCGAGGAAATCTGCATCAATTGATACGATAACCTGTGCTTTTGAAAAGTCATAATTGGGCATCGCTCTTTGTCCATAGAGACCTTCAAAAGCATCTAAAACCCAATGATGAGGAATTGAATCGTATTGGATATGTTCTATATTGGGGTATTTGAGAATCAGTTTACTGATGATATCTTGAGTACTAGGACTGATCAATGAATTGGTCAACAAGACCACTTTCTGATTGTTTTGGGATAGTTCATTAAGTTTTCCCTTAGTTTGATCGTACAAATCTTCCCAAGATATGTCTCTTGAATTGGCTTTAGGTACCTGCAAGCGTTGGGTATCGTATAGAGACAGAATGGAAGCATGAACACGAGCGTTGGCCTGATAAAAATCAGGGGCATCAGTATTGGGTTCTATTTTGATAGGTCTTCCTTCTCTTGTTTTAACCAAAATGCTGCTGTAATCATATCCATCGAAAAAGGTAGTAGCATAATAATTCGCATTTCCGGGTGTGATTTGTTCAGGTTTTACTACATAAGGTACGGATTTGATTACTGGACCATCACAAGCTACAAGCGCTGCTGCAGCGGTAGAAAACCCTAAATACTTAAGGAAGTCTCTCCGAGAAGAAAATTGATCTTCTTGATTGTCGGATATATGGTTATCATATAAATCTGTGGGCAGTTTATCCGCGAATTCACGATTGCTCAATTCTGATAATTCCGGATTAGTTCCATCTAGTTGATGGATGCTCTTCCAATATATTTTTTCTTTACTCACTTTTTAACCTAAAATTATCTCCTGATCAATAATGACATTTAGCACACTCTAGTCCTCCCATTTGGGCCACTGTTAGTTGATCTACACCATATTTTTTTGAAAGTTCCTGATGAACTTTTTGATAATACTCGTTACCTAACAAATCAATATTTGATTCCCGATGGCATTCGATGCACCAACCCATAGTCAAAGGGGCATACTGATACAAGACCTCCATTTCTTCCACGGGTCCGTGGCAGGTTTGACAGTCAATTCCTGCGACTTGTGTATGTTGGGCATGGTTGAAATAGACAAAATCGGGTAGATTATGAATCCGTATCCAACGAACAGGCTGGGTTTTGCCGGTGTACTCCTGATTATCTTCATCCCAACCGACTGCTGCATATATCTTTTTTATCTCATTGGTATAGAACTCTTTATCATACCCAGCAGCTAAATCTTCTGGTCCATCATATTGGGAAATATTTCGGTGGCAATTCATACATATGTTGAGTGAGGGGATTCCGGAGTGTTTTGAAACTCGAGCACTTGAATGGCAGTATTTACAATCTATTTGGTTATCTCCAGAGTGAATTTTGTGTGAGAAATGAATTGGTTGAACTGGTTGATAGCCTTGGTCTATACCGATTTGCATCATGTATCCATAAAGTTGGTACAATCCCACAAAAAATAACAAGACAACAGCAGAAAATACCAGGAACTGATTTTTAGCGAAAGCCTTCCATATGGGATCTAATTTCGGATTTGGTTGAAAATCAGCATCAATTTCCGATTTGATTTTGACCAATCTCTTCTGGATGAAATAAAGCATCAACACCAATAGCAATAGAACACCTAATAATCCAACGAGTAATACTCTGTATAATGTAGAATTTCCTGGCTCAGTTTCCGACCCCGCAGCTGCCAGGGCTGTCTGGGTGGCTTCTGGCACAAAATCGGTATAAGCCAAAATGTTATCGATATCCTCATCTGATAGTTGAGGAAAAGCCGTCATTACAGATTGATTATACTCCTCAAAAAGAGCGACAGCTATAGGGTCTCCTGATGCAATAACGGCACTGGAATTTCTAATCCAACTATAGAGCCATTGTCTATCATATCTCTCTGAGGCTCCAGCTAAAGCTGGGCCTATTGCTTTGCGATTGACCTTATGACAAGCCGCACAATGGGTATTAAATAGAGCTTTACCCTCCTGAATAGCGACATCGTCCTGACCGAACACATCTACTGGTGAGATTAGGGAGAAAATCAAAAAGGTAGTTGACTTCAAAACCAGAGGACTTACTTTCCTCCAATTTATTCTGACAGCACTAAAACAATTCAATGAAGTTTTCCATTTATACTGCGCGCCAAATTTAACCCATATAGGCTTACATGACTGAATAAATTCATTTATTAAATTAATTTATAACTATTCTAAATAAGTCCTATTCTGTTTTTTAACACAACTGCATAATAAAGGTATACTGTTGGGGATTATAACGGTGAGATATTTGATTTTTCTTCTACACGAACTGACTAGCAATCACCTTAAAAAAGTTAATTTCGCATTTGGGTTCCACCTGCTTTCTGTAGCATGATTTATTTACATCGTTGGTCGTTTGTTTGGATTGTAGTGTTTGCGTGTTTTTTACATGGATTCTCCCAAAAAGAAAGTTCGGCAATTGAAATGGATTTTGCATTGGAGAATTTAATACAATTTAAAATAGAGCAGGACAAGAAGCTTTATGCTAATTTTCACTACACGATTCAAATTGGTTTTGGGACTCTGGATGAAATGAATTTGTTAAGACGAAAATTCCGACAAATCTTTCCTTATGTAGTTTCCAGAATAATATTTGAGACCCCAAACTATAAACTTCAAGTAGGGAAAAACAGAAGTCAAGTTATCCTTCATCGTTTGTTGCGAGAGGTTAAGCTTCACTTTCCTGAAGCTTTTCTCCTTGAACGAAAAATGGATTAATCCATATTGTTATCTCAATAGGGAGGGGTATTTGGTTCACTTACTTTTTTATTCACACAAGCTCGGTTTTCTTGAAAACTTTTTTAGGGTATTGATATTGTTTCGAATAAACATGGTATTCAAAACTTTGAAGCAAGCATCATATGTGAAACATTTCACAATTATCTTCGAATCTCTAGTAACAACATTAGTTTATCCCTGCTTGATCATATGGAGGGGGTGTTGCATAAATGGTCAATAATAGCTGAAGATTATCTATCAGCTTATACTCCGGAACCTTTCCAGACAATTTTTCGCTCTCTGAAAGTATAATTGATACCCCTTCACCTCTCTTGTCCATAATGTAATTTCTGTTGACTTCAAATTCATTAGTGGGTAAAGGACATTGCGATAAAAGACTAGTAAGCAATTCATTTCTGGCGGATTGAAGCAACGGAAGAGAATCTATAGTCATCGTATTGGTAAGAGAACCCGGCGAAAAAATTTCAAGCCGATTAGAAAATAAGTGTAGCCTAATCTTGGCACCATATTGTGAATAATCTCTATGAGCCACAGCATTGACTATTGCCTCAAATACTGCTTTCATCGAATACTGCGGAATGTCTTGCCGTGCAGGATTTTTTATCGCATAAATTCTCATATTCTTATGGATAAAATGGCAAGCTTCTTTAATCTGAATATCCAATGATCCCGTTATATCTCTTGAATCAAACTGAAAGGATGCTTCACGTGTATCCCCCCGATAAGCAACAGCTTGAATGTAGGAATTAGGCAAAAATTCATGTGGACGTTCACTAGCCATTAAAACACCACTAACAGTTGGATAAATAGTGCCATCTTCATCCAGAGTTAATAGCTTTATTTTGAGTAAAAAATCTTCATAGTCATCTTTATTTTTGGTTGTTAAAGCAGTTTTGAATTTTTTCCAAAGACTCTTTCTAAGACAGTATTTGGCTGCATTAGTTACAGACTGTTCATCAAAATGGATTAGTCTAGTTTGGCTTCTTTGTTGAAGTATTCTAGCTAAAAAAGAGGTTTCCATTTCTCTTTTGGAACTTCCTATTCTATAAAAATAACCTCCGGGACTCTTGTGTACAAACAGGCTTTTAGGTACATCAATTCTAATCATATACTTTTTGACATTTTCCTTATTGACAAAGGAAATTTTTTTAATTAAACAGTAAAGTCGGGGAGTAATTAAGTCGCAACATATATCTACAACCCACTTTTCAACAACATCTAATTTTTCTTTGGGGATACCCACAACATATTTGGATTTATCGTTGACTCCTAATAAAAAAACACCTCGGTTAGAATTAGCCATTGCTGCCAATTCGTCAGCCATAGAATTGCGATGAGGATTGTTGACCTGAATCCCCTTATATTTTAAATCTTTTAACTCAATTGAGGAATCCTCTCCCAGAGATAATCTTTCAAGTATTTTTTCTGTGGTCTCGAACATTTCGTATCAAAACAATAACTATCCCTTACTAATTAGTTTTTCATTCCTATAATCAACGCTCTATAGAAGCCAATTTTCGAGTGATAATATCCACTAATAGAATTTTGCAAATAATTTTATATCTGTAATTTAACTTTTTATTCGATACTATATATGACAAAAATTTGAAAAATCAATTTTGTTTTAAGTAATAGACATTCATTTTTTGTTGATGATATTATTTGAAACTGCTGGGAGAATTTAAGGTTTTTATCAATTCAAAAAGCGAATTATTTCTTTATACCTCCCATTAACCATAACGTCGACTTAAATTAAAAATATGGGTTCAATTTGAATATAGAATCTCAAAATCCTTTCATGATTCTGAATGACGAGAGATACTTTACCCAAATCATCACCAAGTACTATACTAGTCTCCGTCCTGGTATAATACTCCAGGAATACTTGATTCCCTGGACAAAAAAGTCTCTAAGAGAGATAAGTTGGTGAGGAAATTTTCTTGCGTACTTTTTTCTTAAAGTACCCTTCGAGTTGATCTCCGACCAACAAATCATTGTAGTTTTTGATTTGAATACCACAATCATAACCCTTTGAAACCTCTTTAACATCGTCTCTAAATCGCTTAAGAGATGCAATTTCACCAGAAAACTTTACTACCCCATCCCGAAGCAATCGAATATGGCCATTTTTGACAATTTTACCACTAGTTACCATGCATCCAGCAATGGTTCCGAGACGAGAAATCTTATAGGTTTCCCTTATTTCAGCCATTCCGGTTACTTCTTCCTTGAGTTCAGGGGATAACATACCCTCTATGGCATCTTTTATATCATCAATAGCATCATATATGATGGAATAGGTCCGAACATCGATCTTTTCCTTTTCAGCCAGTAGTCTGACATTTCCAGTTGGGCGTACATTAAACCCAATGACTATTGCCTCCGAGGCTGAAGCCAAATTGATATCAGATTCGGTAATAGCACCAACTCCTTTATGAATAATCTTTAATTCTATTTCATCATTTGATAATTGCTCAATAGAATCGGCAAGAGCCTCTACTGAACCATCTACATCGCCTTTGAGTACGATGTTTACAGTCTGGAAGTTTTCTATCTTAAGTCGACGCCCAATCTCATCTAAGGTTAAATGCTTTTGGGTTTTTAAAATTTGTTCTCGGTCAAGCTGTTTACGGCCACTAGCAATCAACTTGGCTTCCCTTTCGTCTTCGAGAACTACTAGGTTACTTCCCGTTTGTGGTGCACCATCTAATCCCAAAACCGATACCGCAGTGGAAGGGCTAGCAGATTGAAGACGCTTTCCCCTTTCATTCATTAGAGCCCTTATTTTACCGCTTAGACTTCCAACCAACACATAATCACCTACTTTCAAGGTTCCATTTTTTACCAGAACGGTTGTCACAAAGCCTCTTCCTTTGTCTAAATTAGATTCTAGAACAACACCTTCAGCTAATCGATTTGGATTTGCTCTCAATTCAGAAAGCTCTGCTTGTAAAAGAATTTTCTCCAACAGATCATCAATTCCAGTGCCCTTTATGGCAGATATTTCTTGACACTGATATTGTCCCCCTAAGTCCTCAACCAATAAATTGCGTTGTGAAAGGGAAATTTTAACTTGCTCGGGATTGGCAGTTTGTTTATCGATTTTATTTATAGCAAATATTATCGGCACATCCGCTGCTTGGGCATGGTTGATAGCTTCTACTGTTTGTGGCTTAATGTCGTCGTCTGCTGCAATCACAATAATAGCCATATCCGTTACCTGGGCACCACGTGCTCGCATGGCTGTAAAAGCCTGATGACCTGGTGTGTCAATGAAAGTTATGCGCTTTTGATTGGGTAATTCTACCCCATATGCCCCAATATGTTGAGTAATCCCTCCGGATTCCCCTGCCACCATATTTGATTTACATATATAATCTAACAAAGAAGTTTTACCATGATCAACATGACCCATAACTGCAACAACAGGTGGGCGTGGCACCAATTCGGTGTCGTCGTCACTTTTCTCCTCAAGGGATAACTCTCTTTCTGATTTTTCAAAAACAAGTTCAACATCATACTCTAATCCGATAAATTCTAATTCTTCAGGAGTTAATCTCTGATTCATCGTTGCCATAATACCATTACTCATGGCCTTGGCAATGACATCATTAGGAGAAGTATTGAGTATTGAAGCCAACTGACTCACAGTAACAAATTCAGTGACATTCACTATCCTTCTGTCGTCTTTTTCTTTTTCTGCTCGCTCAGATTGTGCTTTTTTCTCTTCAGCTCGTTTCTGAGCTCTATGTTTTGCACCAAGTCCTTTTCGTGATGCGGTTAATTTTTCTAATGTTTCCTTAACCTTTTTAGAAATATCTTCGTCAGATACTTCTGGTTCAAAAATCTTCGGTTTTGATTTGCTTTTCGGATGCTTTGAGTTCTGGGGTTGTCCAACTGCCGGACGGCCTGAACTGATTCGTCGTCTTCTCCGGCGAGGCTTAGAAGCCTTTTGTTCGGCAGATTTTTTCTCCCTGCTTTCCTTCACACCTCTTTCTTTTTCTTTGATTTTTTCCAAATCAATTTCTTTTCCCGTCTTCTTGAAACCAGTATGAGTTTTTTCAGGTTCTTTTGGCTTTAAAGAATCAATCTGATCGGTTTTCGGCTCGGGTTCTTTTACTTTGGATTCGGACGGTTTTGAAGCAACAACTTCCTTAGGTTTTGACTTTTTAGGTTCTAAATCCCTAAATCCGATGATTTGTGGCGATCTAATCGCCTCTCTTCCCAAAGGCTTTTCAGCAGTCGGTTTTTTTATTGTAGTATCTTTTTTGGGGGTTTCGGATTCTCTAGATTTCACCTCAGAAAAGGGCTTCTGAATTTGGGTTTCTATTTCCTCTTTAAAGTTTTGAGAAGATTCCGGCTGATCAACAACTCCCAAAATCTCCTCTCTCTCTTTAATCTTTTCCCGATAAATTTCTTCAATCTTGGCTTTTCGTTTCTTATCGTCGGCAAACTGCTTTAAAAGCATTTCATAAACATGATGATCTATTTTCGAATTTGGAGTAAGTTTCTCAATAGATATGCTGCTTTCATCAAAAAAATTTGACGCAGTTTGAAGAGAAATATTCAACTCTCTTAATACTTTGCTGATTCGATATTTTTTTACCATAACAGCCATTGTTTGATCAATCTCAAGTTAAAATGTTAATTTTTTGTTAATACAAATATACAAGTCGAGAACAACTTATAGAATCTTATTTTTCGAATTCGGCTTTGAGAATATTGAGTACCTCGCTGACAGTTTCGTCTTCCAAATCTGTACGTAGGCATAATTCTTCAAAACTCAACTCCATTACACTCCGAGCGGTATCAAGTCCGACTTTTCGAAATTCATGAATTACCCACTCTTCGATTTCGTCAGAGAATTCACTGAGCATGACATCTTCTTCTACCCCATCACGATAGACTTCTATTTCGTAACCAGTCAACTTGCCAGCTAGTTTAATATTTGCGCCTCTCTTTCCAATGGCTTTTGATACCTCTTCAGCATCAAGAATGACTTCAACAGTTTTAGACTCCTCATCAATTTTTAGGTTGTTTATTTTGGCAGGATTGAGTGCTCGTGTAATATATAGTTGTAGATTATTTGTGTAATTAATTACATCAATATTCTCGTTACACAGTTCTCTTACTATTCCATGAATTCTTGACCCTTTCATACCTACACATGCGCCCACAGGATCAATACGATCGTCATAGGTTTCCACAGCAACCTTTGCCTTCTCACCGGGTATGCGCACTGCTTTTCTTATATATATCAATCCGTCTAAAATTTCAGGTATCTCCAATTCAAAGAGTTTTTCTAAAAATTTGGGCGAAGTACGAGAAAGAATGATTCGAGGTTTAGTGGTTTTGAGTTCTACACTCTCAATAATCCCCTTAACTTCATCTCCCTTTCGAAAATATTCTTTGGGAATTTGCTTGTCCCTCGGAAGTATTAGTTCATTTCCATCCTCATCAATTAAGATAATTTCACGTTGTCTTATATGGTGTACTTCGGCACTATAGATTTCACCGATTAAATTGATGAATTTTTTATAGGCATTGGTATTATCATGTTCCAATACTTTGGTTTTGAGGCTCTGCCTAATAAAATGTACCGTCCTCCGTCCAAGAGAACTGAGTGTGACCTCTTCTGTTACTTCTTCATCAAGTTCAAAATCAGGTTCAACTTTCTGTGCCTCAGTGAGTCCAATTTGCAAAGCTGGATCTTCAATTTGATCATCAGGTACCACGATTCTATTTCGAAATATCTCTATGTCCCCCTTTGAAACATTAATGATTAAATCGAAATTTTCATCGGTTCCATATCTGCGTTTCAAAGCACTTCGAAACACATCTTCCAAAATTGCAACAAGTGTTTCCCGATCTATTTGTTTTTCATCTTTAAAGTCAACAATTGACTCAATTAATGCTACTGTATCCATAATAATTTTACTAAACCAGTTGTATTTTTTAAATTAATTCTTTGGCCTTACTGATTTGGTTGTAATTTATACTCTGTCTATTGATCACCGTATGTTTTCCTTTTCCAATATCTTTTCTTTCTCTGGTCTTCCATTGAAGTTCGATGTTTTCTTCATTAGCATTAGTTAGCTCACCTTGAAATGTTTTACCCTCATCAGTAAGAACAGATAGCTTGCTTCCAATTCGTTTGTAATACTGTCTTTTTAACTTTAATGGGGAGCCTAATCCAGCAGAAGTCACTTCAACACTGTAGATGTCCTGACTCCTCTGAAGTTCGGTAACCAATCGCCGGTGGATTCGTTCACAATCACGGAGAGTTAATGTTCCGTCAGAATCAAGAACCAGCTTAACTCTTCCATCATTAGTGGTATGTAAATCCACCAAGTACAAGTCTGTTTCTGCCTTTAGTATTTTGTCCACAATTTGTTTAATGTGATTTGCTAAATCCTCCATCTAAGGGACGGACTTTGGTTGCGAAAAAGCGGTACAAATATAGTGTATTGAAAAATAATCACGGAGATACCTTTCTGACAATATAACATTAGTCCAAGGCTAGGCTGTTATTGGGACTATATGCTATTGATTCACTATGGAATATATCTTTTTGGGATATAAAATAAATCGCTACTTTGTATAATAATTTGGGATTAGCCTATACATAGGAGTTTATATCCTCATTATGTTGAGAATGCAACAAAGGGATTGATTCCTAACTTTGCCACATGCATAACCGAAATAAATCATTGGAGGGAATTGGATTTGAAAAACCCCAACTGTCCAATCAAACACCTTTCGAAAAGCTATTTCAAATCTTCAAAGAACTGATAACCCACACATCGGGGGATTTCGATGAAGCCATTGAATGGCTCAAAATCCTTGATAAAAAATATAATCTTACCGATTCAAATTATACCATTGATGACTTTATTAACGATTTATTGGAACATAATTTTATTGCTCCTGATGTTCAAAATGATGGACTAATTCATGCTTTTCAGATTACCCCCAAAACCGAAAAGATCTTGAGAAAGCATGCTCTGAATCAGATTTTTGGAAATCTTCGAAAAACTAGACACGGAAATCATCGCACCAAATTCAAGGGCATTAGTGCTGAAGATTCTGGAGAAACCCGTCCCTATCAATTCGGTGACTCATTGGAAAGAATTCGACTTACCGAGAGTTTAAAAAACGCCCATATAAGATCACCAGAAGAGCCACTGAGCATGCTACAAGAAGATTTAGTGGTATCTGAAGACTTCTATTTTGCTCAAATGAGCACTGTGTTGATGGTTGATATTTCCCACAGTATGATTCTCTATGGAGAAGATCGCATAACGCCAGCCAAAAAAGTTGCTATGGCACTTTCTGAACTGATCAAAACTCGCTACCCCAAAGATTATCTGGATATTTTGGTCTTTGGAAATGACGCTTGGACCATATCTATAAAAGATCTTCCGTACTTAAACGTGGGGCCTTACCATACCAATACCGTAGCAGGACTTGAATTAGCTATCAAATTATTGGGAAAAAGAAAAAACATTAATAAGCAAATTTTTATGATAACTGATGGTAAGCCAAGTTGCCTTAAACTAAACGATGGTCAGTACTATAAGAATAGTGTGGGATTGGATAATAAAATTTTAGAAAAGTGTTATCAAAAGGCTATTGAGGCCAAACGATTAAAAATACCCATAACCACTTTTATGATTGCCTCAGACCCGTATTTGAGAACATTTGTAAGGCGTTTTACACAACTAAATAGAGGAAAAGCATTTTATACTGGTCTAGATCAGCTGGGCAAAATGATTTTTGAAGATTATGATTCTAATCGAAAAACAGCAATAAAATAGAATGACAAAACCACCGATAAGAAACCTCAAGGAATTAAAACAAAGTCTTTACAAGCCAAAAACTATCCAAGAAGAACTTGCTCAGAATCTAAAAGCGAGAATTCAAAAAGAGCAAAACACTTTTGAGGGAATTTATGGATATGATCATACGGTCATTCCTAATTTAGAACGTGCTCTTCTGTCGGGGCACAACATCAACTTGATGGGACTCAGGGGTCAGGCCAAAACCCGTATTGCCAGGCAGATGACACAACTATTGGATCCATGGATCCCATTCATTAAGGGAAATGAACTGAACGATGATCCTCTTAACCCTATCAGTAATCAGGGAATACAAACTGTCGACCAAAAAGGCGATCAAACCCCGGTTGATTGGATGCATAGGTCAGAACGGTTTTTTGAAAAACTGGCTACTCCTGATGTTTCAGTTGCCGATTTGATTGGAGATATTGATCCCATCAAAGCCTCCCGTTTAAAACTGACTTATGCCGATGAAAGGGTCATCCATTTCGGAATGATTCCCCGCGCCCACAGGTGCATTTTTATTTTAAATGAATTGCCGGATCTACAAGCCAGAATTCAGGTATCGCTTTTTTCTATACTGCAAGAAAAAGAAGTTCAAATAAGGGGGTTTAAAATTCGATTACCCCTCAATATTTTCTTTGTGTTTACTGCTAACCCTGAGGACTACACCAATAGGGGAAGCATCGTAACACCATTGAAGGATCGAATAGGATCTCAAATTTTGACTCATTATCCAAACAATCTTGAAACAGCTCAAAAAATCACTCTCCAGGAAGCGAAAATCAGCACCGAGAGACAGAGGAAAATATATGTTCCCAAGATTGCCCTTGATTTACTTGAACAAATTTCGTTTGAAGCTCGCACTAGTGAATATGTAGATAATCGAAGTGGGGTGAGCGCTCGGCTGAGCATTTCAGCTTATCAGAATTTAATTTCCACAGCAGAGAGAAGACTTTTGAGATCTAAACAAGAGACTACTGAAATTCGCCTAAGCGATTTTTTGGGGATCATATCGGCTATTAATGGTAAAATAGAACTTGCCTACGAAGGAGAACAGATAGGTCCAGAAAAAGTTGCTTTTCAACTGCTCAATGATGCTATTAAAACAACCATTCCCAAATATTTTCCTCCGATTAAAAAAATCACCAAATCTGACAACTCCGATCCATATGATTTTCTAGTCAATTGGTTTCTAGACGATCACCAATTAGAATTGACTGACTTAATGACTGACCATCAAAGAGCAGAAGCACTAAAAAATATTCCGGGACTAGAGAGTTTTGTTATCAATAAATCAAAGAAATTGAATAAAAGAGATACGCTTTTTTATGCTGAAATTATCTTATGGGGAATCAGCACATATGGGAAAATTAGTAGGTATCAAATCCGAGGTGGTCTCCGATTCAAAGATTCATTAGGCAGTTTTATAAACAGGCTTTAGTCATCCTTCTGAGAATTCATTTTTCGTAAGCAGAATCTTTATGCCAACACTTGATTTGTTACTAAAATGCAGAAAGGTTAGAGATTTAATAAGACGGTGGGTAAATCAACTTTTCTCTTTTTCTACTGCGCATAAAGTGTAGTGAAGCCATATGTCTTAAAAGCCAATACAACTGCTACGCTGCCGAGAAATTTTGCAAAAGAGCAGATGGCTTTCTTATTGTCTATACAAGGTACTTTACTTCATAGTACTTACAGACGATACATATGCAACAGGATTCAACAATCAAGATTGAAATACCAGATAGAGTTAATTATTTCAAAATCATATGTGTAGCTATTTTCCATTTTAACCCCTGCTTCAATAATTTCATCCAAAGTCTGGATGGTATCTTTCAATGTTCTACCAATTCTGCTGAAATCTTCAAACACTACAATATGGACTTTTGTTTTGTTTAACCAATTCCCAAAGCTGTGTTCCTTTGGGTCTCTCAAACAAAGGAACTTTTCCGGAAACACCTTTATCGAATAGGGTTAGGTCATAAGTTCTTTTATCAACTTGAAATCTTTTTTCTTCCTGTGAATAATGGCTTGTCCTATTGTACTTCACTATCATTATTATTTCAATTTAAGTTAATCAGGTATAAAGATAGTAGAACTTACTGAAAGTTCGGGTTTTATCGGAAAGAGATAGAACTGAAAGTTGCTACAATTTCAAGTTTACTTCAAAGGGTAGTGTACTGATGGGTTATTCCAAAAATCAACACCAATAACATCTTTATGGTTTGGTTTTAATTAGTTTCCAATTCATCGCATGGTGTTGCATTATCTAAATCCTCAGGTGTGAAAACCCAATTAACCCTATAATTGAAACGATCATATTCACAGTCTTCGTAAATGAAAATATGCTCTTCGCGATTCCAATCATAGTACTCTGACAATAGAATATTTTTTCCTTCAGTTTCTTTATCATATGTCAAACACTCGCTATTGTTAAATGTTACAAGCACGGTGGTTGACTGATTTCTTTCCCCGATTAATCCCATAAAAGGTCTTGAACTATCCCCTGGCAATTCCCTAATAACAATTTCTCCTTCATTTGGAATTTCCCAATTACCAATGGTACCCCCGTCTTTTCTATATGCACTTAATGTCAAATCAACTCCAGAGTTATTTTTGTAAACAAAATAGTTATTAGGTATATAAAGTATATCTGGGCAAATAGGGTCGCTACATTGACTAATCAAACAACTCATTGCAATCAGGATGACCCTAATTCCATAATTGAAATAGGGGGTCCAGATGGTGTTCAGTTGCATTATTATATTTTGCTTTGATGTTGTCTCTCCATGATGTCCATGTCCGCTTTCCTTTTAAGGCAGCTTCAATCTGGCTTATTGTATATCCAACTACGTACTCTCTCCTATCTTTTAGTTCATTTTTGGTATCATCATCAGTACTATCAA
>MPMN01000021.1 GCA_002238525.1 Flavobacteriaceae bacterium bin25 | reverse complement strand
TGAATAGATGATTTAGTGCCTGATTATAGAGGTATCTATTGGCACCGGACATTTCGTTTAATAGTCGATAATCTCTTTTATCACCACTTAAACGACATCTAAAATTAACAATTGTCCTAACAGACATATAGTACACGCCTATTTAAAAATATTATTACTCTCTTTTAAAAATCTTGATACAAAAATAGTTAAAAGAAATGACTTTTTTATTTATTTTCTAAAATGTTTAGTTAAACCTTTTTGTTTCATTCCACAACAAAGTGATTAGAGCCTTATGATTTAATAGAAGACTAGAATGTACTAAAAAAAAGCCGAATTCAGTTTTTGAGTTCTGTTACCTTATAAAACCCTGAGTTCATTAAAAAAGTTTGTGAATAATGAAGAAAGATTTGGAGACTCAGCCTATTTCTTCTCATTGGAAAGCCAGAAGAATTTACATAGATATCGGTATACTGTGTAATCTGTTTACAATGGAAAATTACTGATTCCAATGCCATGAAGCTGAGATTCTCAAAGTATTGTCTAAAGGTGTTGCAATAGATGAAGTTGAAAATAAATAAGACAGATCTAAACCAAGACTCTTACTTTTAATTCCAGTACCTAAGGTTAGGTATCTTCTTGGACCTTTGATTTTACTCTCGCCAAAATAACCCCCTCTAATAATGAACTTTTCCATAAATTGATAAGATATTCCAAAAGATATAGTGACCTCATTGATTTCTTCTCTCAACCCACCTGGAGCATCGGTAAAGGAAGTAAATAGCCCCTCTAAAAATCCTATTTCAGGCTGAACATATCCCTCACTTGTCCATTCACTTGGAGTAGGCACCAATAGTTTATTCAGTTCAACATAGATACCCAATACATTTTCTGTGTCAAATCCCAAATCTAATCCACCACCGACTCCAAGATTTGTTGGAATAAAATAACTCCTACTATTTCTTCCTTCATAGTTCAGCTTGGGACCCAAATTAGATACCCTAAAGCCATATCGCCACATGGTACGTATCAATCTCTGCTGAATCCATTTTCCCTGATGAAAACCTGAAACATCTGCCCCAACTGTCTGTGCTCCTCTTGGGTAGCCATAAAGATTTAGTCTTAGATCAGATCTAATATAGCGTCCAGTAACGGCTAATGAAAACTGAGTGCCCAACTCCAAAGCATAAGTAATATCTATTGACAGCTCATTGGGACGCTCAACACCTTGTTGCACAATACCACCTCCAATGAGTGCTGTTTTTTCTATTTCACCCAAACTAAAATACCTCAGTGAACCAGCCCAAATACTTCTGTCATTGATTCGACCAAAAAAAGTTGCGTTTCCTAAAAAAATATCATCAACCAACTTGCTCAGATAAGGAGTGTAGCTAATACCAATCCCTGAGGAATACTCGCTATAAATATATTTTGCAGGGTTCCACTGCTGAGAAAATACATCAGCTGGAGTGGCAATACCTTGTTCACCAACACCAGCTGCAATCGCATCTGGAGTAATCCTTAAAAAAGGAATAGCCGTAGGTATTGGATTTCTTGATTCGTTTTGAGCCAGAACTTCAACTCCCAAGAAAAACAAAAACATAAGGAACCATAAATGATTCATTGAAGTCTTCTGTATCTTATAGAACCTGCACACCCGATGCTTTCCACTCTTAGGTAAATTCAAAATTCCATTATTATGAACTTCGTTAAAATAGTTGAATTGAACCGATATAGGGATACTATATCTTCTTAATTTCTATCCCATAGTGATTTAATCAGGTGTATTATTCGCCAAAGATGAGGACAACGATTAGGATGTTAAATTATGTTATAAATCAAAAAAATAACTAAAAATTGAGCTGACATCGTCCCTTGATAATTTCTTTTTCGAGTCGGAGAATGAATAAAAACAACACTTTTCCCCCTCTAAAGATTGTCCTGCTTATACCAATGTGCCTTTGAGGTTTTGGTTTCCCAAAGGGTTAGGCTATGTAATTCAACCCCTGAAGGCAAGGACTTTTGGATTCGATTTGCAAAATCAATGACCAATAATTCACATGTGGGGTTATAATTGAGTTTTTGAATTTTGTGTCCCTCTTTTTCAAGATAATGAGCTGTTTTTTTATGAGGGGAATCAACGTTTAACATCATCGAATGATCGAATTCTTCGATTATCTGTTGGTATATGACTTCTTTTAAGTCCCCAAAATCAATTACCATTCCCAATTTTGGACTTGATTTGTCTTTGATTGGGATACCGATTACGGTAACTGATAATTTATAACTATGACCATGTAGGTATTGACACTTTTGGTCATGTCCATAAAGAGCATGACCGGCTTCAAAGCGAAATACTCTGGTCAATCGGACTTTTTCCATTGCTTTAAAATGTCTTGCGTAGGTTGTTGAAGCGCAAGCTGGGCGGTGATTTCAGCGTTTTGTTTCAAAAGGATGTCCCAGTGTTCAGTATCTTTCCAATGTAAATTGCGCAATGTCTTGAGCGCATTAGATGAATATTTTGACAATCGCAATGCCATTTCAAAAGACTCAAACTCCAAATTAGTTTTGTCGAATACTAATTTATTATAAAGCCCCTTGTTTAAAACCCATGGAGCTGGTTTAAACTGATGAGCTTCAATCGATAGTTCATTAAAGGCAGCAATTCCAATTTTTCTCTGAATTGCTGGTGCTATCACATATGGACCAAGTCCAATGGATAGCTCAGAAAGTTTAATATCGGCATGCTGGTAAGCCACCACATAATCAGCAACAGCAACGAGACCTAATCCCCCTCCGACTACTTTTCCTTGCACTTGCATCACCACAAACTTTGTGAGATTACGGAATCTAAGGAGCAATTGGGCAACATTATCAAAAAAAACAGTGGTCTGTGCTATATTTTTCAACTGACTCATTTCCACAAGTGAGGCCCCAGCAGAAAAAACTTTGTTTCCTTGACTCTTTATCAGAATTGACTTTACCTGAGGATTACTGTCCAAGCTCAATAATGCTTCAGATATTGAATTGATCAATGAACTAGTTAATGAGTTTGCTTTTGAAGATCCAAATTCCAAAAAACCAACTCTACCTTCAATTCGGGTTGTTACAGATTCTGACATGTCGATCAGTAATAAAACTCTTATGGATGGGTTAATATACGCTCAAAACAATGACATGGATCATCCGATTGTTGAGGATAGTACACATCATAGGGTAATTGCACATATCCCAGGTCCTGATAGAATTTCTGATTCGATTTGTTCTGACTAAAAGTATCCAACCGAATGGATGCTACGCCATTTTTAATAGCCATATCTTCGATAAAGTGCATTAATTTTCTTCCATATCCCTTTTTTTGAACCACCGGGTCAACCATCAATCTGTGGACGTAATAATGTGATGAATCAGAAATAATCCATTCGATGTCTTTGTATTCCTTATCTTTAAGGCTGGAGCAAGCAACAACTCCGATGATTTTTGAATTGGATTTTAGTACCCACAGTTCTTTACGTTGTATATCCCGGATATAGACATTTTGGTTGGGATAAAATTCGTTCCATTGATATATTCCTCTTGAAATCATACTTTCACGGCAAGCCACCATGATTCGATCAATTTCTGGAAGATCCGAAATAAGTCCTAATTCTATTACCACAAGGGCTCAAAGTTAATAATTTGGAATTCGGAAAATTCAATGGCGAAACACCTTCATTTATGAGGTTTATTGGTCAATTTCTATGCCCTATAGCCGGTTTGGTGTGTTTTTTATGTCCGATTGAAACCATAAGTCAAGAGCATGACTATAGATATTGGGGGATTCAAGTTGACAATGACTATTTTTTCAATCGAGACCACTATTATAGTAGTGGTGTTTTTTTGTACTTTGGAAATGGGGCTAAAAGTTCAAATGATTCTGGCAGTTATGAAATTGTAAACTGGACAATTGGACAAGAAATTTCAACACCATATTGGCCTAGATACAAATCAGCAAAAGGAGATTATCCTTACAATGGGGTGCTTTTCCTTGAACGAAGCGAACTATATTTTAAAAATGACCAATCGGGAACCAGTTGGACTGTCTTGTTAGGGATTACTGGGGCTGATTATTCGTTAGCACGCCCATTACACAATTTCTATCACCAACAGATCAAAGGCATAGATAAACACGTTTGGTTTAATCCGATACCAGAAGCATTGCACATCAATCTATCTAAATCTTGGTATAAGGCATTTGAACTAAGAGGAAAATGGTCTGTTCAGGGTAATTCGACAATAAACTTAGGGACTTACCGAATTGGCATAGAAAACCAAATCGGATTTCAATATGGTACTCTTAGAAAATTTGCACATCATATTTTTCAGCCGGTTGAGAATCGTTCAGGATTTGCTTTCTTCACTATTGGAAAATTAGATTTTCGAATACACGAATACGGGATAACAGGAAAACTAATGCCTTCCTCAGATAACGATTACTGGGAATTGGTGCCGGGATACTTTACTTTCGAATATGGTTTTGTGTTGAAGCATAAATTATGGAAGTTTTTCATAAATTCAATTATTACTTCAAAGCAGGTTATCAACCAATTTCATTCTAGACATCATTACCTCAGCTTGGGATTAACAAAATATTTTAGGTAATTCAATGGTCAATTTTTTTACTTTCGTCATCGGAGAAATAGTATTGCAAAATTTTCTGTTTCTCAACCGGGGATGTAGCTCAGCTGGCTAGAGCGTTTGACTGGCAGTCAAGAGGTCGTGGGTTCGAGTCCCATCTTCTCCACAATTTCAAGCAGCAGTAAATCAATGTTAGTTTACTTCTGGTTATTCGAATCGTATTCCCAACAAACAACCGAGTTCTCAAGCTAGGCGTTCTTTCCAAGCAGAACCGTACAATCAACGAAAGTCACTTTTTGAGAAACCCTTTTATAGCACTATAGGCTAAATAGGCAAGAACTGCAAGAGCAACATAGAGCAATATAAATTGAATAAAGCCCATTAAATGTTTATTTCAAATGCCGTTCTTTGATTTCTATAACCAATCCTATCAAAAGACATATCAATACGCAAGCGACAAAAATATTCCCTATTCCCACTGAAACCTTGAATTTGTGACTGGGGAGCAAAGTTAATAAGATTTTTTGAGGAACAAATGCCTAATTGTCGGAAAACTCTTTTAATTCTATTCTTAACTATATAGAAACCGGAGACCAATTTTGAAGAGTAGATTTCCAACAATTGAAAATCATTTCATACAGATAAAAATTGGTAATGGGGTTAGTATTTATGAAATTACAAACAAAGTTCTTTTTGTATTGTTATTCATCTAATTTTGCGCTTCAATTGAAAATCTGAGTTTTAAGGATTTAAATCGAAGATAAAATAACCTTAGTCCCTATCCCGATTTAAATAGTTTATAACAAATTGTAACAAAATGCCCCTAATAAGAGTTTAGTTAATTAAATTCTAACGAAACAAAATCATCTATCTGCAGGATAGTACATTTCAGTGACCAATTAAGCTTTTTATGATTAGACTTGAGGATATCCACAAATCGTACAAAATGGGAAAATCTTCCCTTCATGTTCTCAAAGGAATAAATGTCGAAGTTAATCCGGGTGAGCTAGTGGCTATTATGGGATCTTCGGGTTCTGGTAAGTCAACCCTTTTAAATATATTGGGGATGCTTGATGTGGCCGATAGGGGGCACTATGAGCTCGACGGAATAACCATTAAAAATTTAAACGAAAAAAGAGCTGCTCGTTACAGAAATAATTTGTTGGGTTTTGTTTTTCAGTCTTTTAATCTAATCAATTACAAAAGCGCTCTTGAAAATGTAGCTTTACCCTTGTATTACAAAGGAATCAGTCGAAAGGAAAGGCAGAAAGTTGCTATGGGACTTCTAGAACGTGTAGGTCTCAAACCATGGGCTACACATTTACCGAATGAACTATCGGGAGGACAAAAGCAACGAGTAGCCATAGCTAGAGCTTTGGTCTCTAAACCAAAAGTCGTGCTTGCTGATGAACCAACCGGAGCCCTTGATAGCACGACCTCCTATGAAGTGATGAACCTCATTAAAGAGATAAACGCTGAAGGAAAAACCATTCTTGTAGTTACCCATGAAAGAGACATATCACAAATGTGTAATCGAATAATCAAACTTAAAGATGGAGAAATTGCAGAAGATAGCCTCACTGCCAACGGGGCCTTAAATAAATAAGCCATGTTCGACAGAGATCGCTGGATAGAAATCTTTGAGACAATTCGTAAGAATAAACTAAGAACAGTATTATCAGGGTTTACTGTGGCGCTGGGAATCTACATCTTTATTATCCTCTTTGGTCTAGGTAACGGACTGAAAAATACATTTCAAGAATTTTTCTTAGATGATGCAGAAAATGTCATCTTTGTCTATCCAGGACGAACTTCAATTCCATACAAGGGATTCAAATCAGGCCGAGTAATAGAATTTGACAATTCAGATATTGCCGATATCAAAAATAATTTCAGTTATTACCTTGAATACATTTCTCCAAGAATATTTTCTCGGGTAACTGCTACTTATCAAAATGAAAGCGACAATTACAGAAAATTGAGCGTTGGTCCTGATCATCAATATATTGAGAAAACCGTCATAATGTATGGTAGATACCTCAATGAACAAGATTTGAATGATCGAAAAAAATATGCGGTCATTGGAAGACTTGTGGCACTGGATTTATTTGAAAAACAAGATGCAGTAGGCAACTATATTGATTTAAATGGTATAGCATATAAAGTAATTGGCGTTTTTCAAGATAGTGGTGGAGATCGTATAGAACGGATAATTTATACCCCCTATACTACCGAACAGTTAATCAATAAGAACACCGATGAAATCAGCACCTTCGCAGTGACATTCAAGAAAAATCTTGGGCATGCGGGATCTCTGATATTTGAAAATGAGCTGCGAAAATTTCTGAAAGAAAAAAAGGCCATTTCACCAAAAGATCCGAGAGGAGTCTACTTGTCGAATTTAGCCGATGAACTTAAACAAACCCAACAATTTGCAGGTGTTCTCCAAACTATCGTAAGTATTGTTGGTATCGGTACTCTAATTGCTGGCATAATCGGTATTTCCAATATTATGGTTTTCGTTGTGAAAGAACGTACAAAAGAATTAGGAATACGTAAAGCCCTAGGAGCATCTCCAAGAAGTGTAATCAATATGGTGCTTCAGGAATCCATTTTGATCACCACATTTTCTGGTTATGTAGGACTTTTCCTTGGTATTTTGACCCTTTCAGGATTTGGAGATAGCCTAGAACAGTATTTTGTGAAAAACCCTTATATCAATCTAAACACAGCCATTTTTGCTACTGTTGTATTGATTATCTGTGGAGGAATTGCCGGATACATCCCGGCCAAAAGAGCAGCATCAATTAAACCCATTGTAGCCCTGCGTGATGAGTAGCCTGAGAGTAATTTTCGACCGAGATACCTGGCAAGAAATATTTGGTTCTATTGGAAACAATAAGACTAGAACAGTCATTACTATTATTGGAGTCCTCTGGGGAGTATTTATTTACATCGCCCTTTCCGGGTCCGCAAAGGGGCTAGATAATGGTTTTGAAAGTATTTTTCAGGACATCGCCATGAATTCGATGTTTGTTTGGGCACAAAGGACAAGCATCCCATATGAAGGTTTTAAGATAGGGAGGCCGATTGATCTGAAAATTTCTGATGTTGAATTTCTAAGAAAGCAAGTGCCAGAAATTGAATTTATTGCACCCAGGCATACAAGAGGTGCCTTTGGCGGGTCTGCCGGACGTGTGAAACGAAAAAACCAGTCAAATAACTACAATGTCTATGGTGATTATCCTGAATTCACAAAAATAGCCACCAAAAGAATCTATGAAAATGGCCGATTCATCAACAACGAGGACAATAAATATGCAAGAAAGGTTGCCGTTATTGGTGAGCGGACTGTCGAAGAATTATTTGAAAAAGGTGAAGAGCCCGTAGGTGAATACATTCAAATTGATAATATCTATTTTCAGGTGATAGGAGTGCATAAATATGTGCCTGGTGGTGGCTTCGAAGAAGATGGAGATATTTTTATTCCCTTTCAAACTTTTCGAAAAATTTACAACACTGGAGATACCGTTGGATGGTTTTCTATAGCTGCATATGATGATGTGGACGTTATAAAGGTAGAAGAAGAGATATTAACTGCCCTAAGACGAAGACATAGGGTTTCACCACAGGACAACAGAGCTTTTGGGTCCTTTAACCTTGGTGAACAGTTTAATCGAATCATGGGATTTGCCCGTGGAATGACTTTTATTTCACTTATCGTTGGTATAGCTACCTTGATAGCTGGGGTGATTGGAATCGGAAACATCTCCTTGATTTCAGTCAAAGAGAGAACAAAAGAAATCGGTATCAGAAGAGCCATCGGTGCCACTCCAGGTGAGGTTAAGGTTCAAGTAGTAATTGAAAATGTCTTTCTAACTCTCCTTGCGGGTATTATAGGTATTGTACTTGGTGCGGGTCTTCTATTTGTCGTGAATTTAGCAACACAAAATATGGAAAATTTTCCATACACCAATCCGACTGTACCCTTGATATATCTTGGAGGCGTTGTCGTTTTAATGGTGTTACTAAGCACCTTGATTGGGTTAATACCGGCACAGAGAGCCGTAAGCATCCGTCCCATTGATGCCCTAAGAGAAGAATGAAAACAAATCATATACATATAGTTTCACAATGAAATTAATTTATAAAATCGGACTAGGTGTGCTAGTCGTTTTGGTCATGCTAGCAGTGGCATATTTTGTCAAGACCAACAGTAAGTCCTCGATTGTCTATGAAACAGATAATCCAGAAATTACCTCTATTGAAACAAAAACAGTAGTAACTGGAAAAGTAATTCCTCAAGACGAGGTTGAAATCAAACCCCAGATTTCTGGAATTATTGACGAACTCTTTGTTGAAGAGGGCGATTTGGTAGAATCTGGACAGCTATTGGCCAGGGTAAAGGTCGTGCCAAACGAACAAAGTTTGAATTCTGCCCGAGGTCGTGTCAATAATGCTCGTATTGTATTGCGCAATGCCGAAATTGATTTCAATAGAAACAAAGACCTATTTGAAAAGGAGATTATTTCACGCCAAGAATTTGAAAATTCTGAATTAAATTTTCAAAGGGCTCAAAATGACTTGAACAATGCATCTAGTGATTTACGAATTATTCAGCTTGGAACTGCTGGGGGCTACCAGTCAGCAAATACCAATATAAGGTCTACCATTACCGGAACTGTTCTTGAAATTCCCATTAAAGAAGGAGACCAAGTCATTGAAAGCAATACTTTCAACGATGGAACTACAATTGCAACTATTGCTGATTTGAATAAAATGATTTTTGAGGGTCAAGTAGACGAATCAGAAGTCGGAAAGCTAGAAGTGGGTATGGATCTCTCCGTCAGTTTAGGTGCTATAGAAGACCACTCATTTGATGCAATACTCAAATTTATCGCACCAAAGGGTACTGAGGAGCAAGGAGCCGTTCAGTTTAAAATTGAGGGGGATGTGTTTTTAAATGACAGTCTTTTTGTTCGTGCTGGTTATAGTGCAAATGCCTCATTAATTCTAGAACGAAAAGATAGTATATTGGCTATTTCTGAAGCCTTATTGCTCTTTGATAGAGAAACCGAACAACCTTATGTTGAAATTCAAGTTGGAGATCAAAAATTCGAAAGGCAAGATGTCGAATTAGGTATATCTGATGGTTTAATGGTTGAAATTTTGGAGGGGATTGAGATTGAAGACGATATAAAGATTTGGAACAAGACTGAAACGAGTAAAATCGGAGATCAAGAAGATCAAGAGTCTAACTGAACCATCGCATTTTATAATTCATGATTATCAAAAGAATCCTCATACTTGGAATTTTACTGATTAGTACAGTTAACCTATATAGTCAGAAAACACAATTTAACTTGTTGGAATGTTTGGCTTTGGCTAATGAAAATAGTATTGCCATCAAGCAAGCTCTTTTGGATTTAGACAATGCATATGTATCCAATACACTGGCAAAATCAAGTTTTTTCCCAAATATAAATGCACAGTTAAACCACTCATGGAATATTGGACTAAATCAAAATATCACAACAGGTATTTTGGAAAATATTACTACTCAATTTTCTTCTGCTGGTGTTTCCATGAGCAACGATATTTACAATGGAGGAAGAAAATTTCTTGAGCTTTATCGAAGCAATCTAAATATTCTATCAAAAGAACTCAATCTTGAAGAAATAAAAGACAACATCAGTATTCTAGTAGCTAATGCATACTTGCAGGTAATGCTCAACAAAGAACTTTATCAGGTAAATCAAATTCAAGTTGAGTTATCAAAAAAAGAACTTGATCGTACTAGAGCACTTATAGAAGCCGGTGTAGTTGTGGCTAGTGAAGTGTACGAACTTGAAGCCAATATTGCCTCTCAGGAACAATCAACAATCGTGGCTGAAAATAACTTGAGGTTGTCTAAAATTTCACTTGCCCAATTATTATTGATTACTGATTACGAAAATTTTGATATTGGTGATGAGCAGTTTAATGTTCCCTTTTCTATAATCCTTGAGCAGAATCCCAAAGAAATATTTGAAAAAGCTGTTGATACGCGTGCAACGATAAAAATATCGAAATCAAATGTGGACTTAGCAGCCTCAGAATTAGCTATCAGTAAAACCTCTTTATTACCAACCCTCGGTGCCTTTTATGGTTATAATTCCAGAATTTCATATAGTGACCGCCGAGTCAGTTTGCCATCCCAAGTGGAACAGCCAATAGGTATAGTCAAAGAAACTGGTCAAGCTGTTGTGACCAGAGTCAATGAGACTGGAGTTGCCGGCCCAAAACCTTTTTTTGAGCAGTGGGGTTTAAATGATGGTCACAATTTTGGTTTGAGGCTGTCGGTACCGATTTTGAATGGCAAAACAGCTCGTTCTAATATCAAACGTAATCTGATAAACCTTCAAAAGGCTGAAGAACAATACCAGCAAGACAGATTAAATTTTGAGACTACTATAAATGAATCTTATAATTCTGCTCTTGGAGCTTATCGGCTTTATGAAGCTAGTCTAAAAACAGAGGCTTTTAGAGAAAATGCCTACCAAGTAGCCCAAAATAGATACCAAGCAGGTGTCATGAATGCCTTTGAGTTGGTTCAGGCACAACAGCGATATGAAATTGCTACTTCGGATGTGATTAGATCTAAGTACGACTATATTTTTAAACTTAAGGTCCTCGAACTTTATTTTGGACTACCCTTGAATATTGATGATATCATTGTAGATAATCCTTAGATTATTTTCTTCTTGGTTTGATCCTACATATTGACTCAGCCACAAAAAATTGTTCAGTGTCCTTAGCTGAAACGGGAGTATTGATCTACTTCAGAGAAGAGTATTCTGAATCCTATTGTCATAGCGAAAAATTACACCCTTTTATCAATGAGGTTCTAGATCATACTAAAGTGCATCCCAAGTCCTTAAAAGCTATCGCTATAAGTAAAGGACCAGGATCTTTCACAGGTCTTAGGATTGGAGTTTCAGCAGCAAAGGGTATCTGTTATGCTCTTGGCATACCTCTTATTGGAATCAATACCCTCCAGATAATGACTCAAAAGGTTTTTCTCAAGCCTGATGAAATAGTTTTGTCTTTATTGGATGCTCGGGGGTCAAAGGTTTATGCTCTTTTGTTGGATCACAAACATCAAGTTGTTGGTAATACTTGGATAGAACACTTGGACAAACCGAGTTTTCATAAAATAACTGGAGAAAAAAAACTTTTTGTGGTGGGAAATGGACAGGAAAAATTGAAGCATTTTTTACCTGATTTGGAAGCTAGTTTTCACCCAGAAAATCGCTGTCCAAGTTCCATAGACATGGTCGAATTGGCTTGGAAGAAATACAATGCTAAAGAATTCGAGGACATCAATGATTTTGAGCCTTTATATCTGAGTGAATTCATTCCCACTAAACCCAGACTTTAGATATCTGATTAACCATTGATGGCTACTACCTCTTTGACTTTTCCAGGCAACATCTGTTTCATCATATTTTCAATTCCCATTTTCAGAGTATAGGTAGAAGAGGGACAACCACTACAAGCACCTTGTAGTATTAAACTGAGCGTTTTATTTTTTTTGTTGTATGTATCAAAAGCTATATTACCTCCATCGGCGGCTACTGCTGGACGGACATAGTTGTCAAGAATATCTACAATTTCTTTTTCAATTTCGGTTAGTTGGGTTTGGTGTCTCAGGGATACAATTTGTT
Source organism: Flavobacteriaceae bacterium bin25 (assembly GCA_002238525.1). GTDB lineage: Bacteria > Bacteroidota > Bacteroidia > Flavobacteriales > Flavobacteriaceae > Bin25. The sequence goes on along the minus strand of MPMN01000021.1, from coordinate 29,848 downwards.
GGGGATTGATAGGTCCTGTGACGACAGGGTTTCCAGAATCAAGGTAGTCTTTAATAAATTCTCTTACCTCAATAAAATGAAGATTCCAGTCTATGTTGGCATGAACAGATATGTAGTTTGAATCAAAGAAAACCTCTTGGACGAAGTCGAATTCAAATAACTTTTCTGCCAATGGTACATTTGTGGTCTGTTCTGCTGATTTGAATTCAAGCATCTGTTCCACCAAAGGTATATTGGCTACAAATTTCATTGCCTTTGGGTTTGGTGTACTTTCTGCATAAACACTAACTGGATCCTTAGATTTTACCGCATTTTTAAATACCATCCCTCCATCATTTAGATAATCTTGAATCTGTTGTGCCACTTCTGAATCTACTTCATCCCATTCTAGAATATCAAATCGTTCGACATGAATTTCATTATGTCCGATTTTTACAGTTTTTACGAAGGGCAGATAAAATAATTGAGCTGCTAGCGGAGCATCTTTCGTGTAATCTATATTTTCGAAAGTTTGCATTTTCGGGGGCCCAATGGATTGGTTAGAAACAAAAATTGCCCATGGGTTATCCTTTTCAACTTTGGATGTGATTTTATACTTATTCATAACCGCAAAATTACAAATTCAATCACCATCAATTCAAACAAACTGAAACTGGCAGAAATTCTTATCCACGATTTTAAATTCATTGGTTAGATTAATCATTAACTATGTTTGACTAGGTATAACGTATTGTATTTAAGTATAGAACGTCTAGCTACTGTCAAGGTTAGTTAAGTATAATTGATTGTACCCGGAACGGACGCCTATTTATTTGCGATAGTTAATTCCTTGTCCTTTGTTGGAACGCATTGGAAATCTATAATTGTCTTTTATTGTTAGGAACGACTAACTCCATAGGAGGTTACCATTGTATGGTAATATGGAAAACCTAACTTCATTTTCTCTTCGGGGTTGTTAAGTAAGAATGTCCAGATCTATTGTGGTTAGATTAGTTAAAAAAAGTCAAAAAATCTACTATGTGTATCCGGGACAATAACTTTGAACAAAGATCAAATTTAGGCACAAGATTGGGGTTTAATACTCTAACTCATTATCCGTAGATTTTATCCCAATCCACAACAAAGTTATTTGAACCCAACAGTTCAAAAATACCTATGAGTCAAACATAGGGGGACTTTGGGGAAATTCATGGAATTAGGTCGTAGATAAATAATAACTTTGAATTAATTGTCACATTTTATGATTCTAATATCCGTTAGAGGGAGCACCCCTATTTTTGGTAATAGTTGCTTTTTTGCACCTAATGCTACTTTAATTGGTGATGTTGTATTAGGAAACAATTGTTCCGTGTGGTTTTCTGCTGTGGTTCGTGGTGATGTAAATTATATCAGAATAGGTCATAGGGTAAATATTCAAGACGGTGCAGTCATTCATGGTACATATAAAACAGCTCATACATTGATTGGTCATGATGTATCTATTGGACACAATGCAATAGTACATGGGTGTACTATTGAAGAAAAAGTACTCATTGGCATGGGTAGCATTATTATGGACCATTGTCATATTGGGACCAATTCTATTATTGGTGCAGGCGCTGTGCTTCCTAGAAACACTATCGTTCCACCAGGTTCTGTCTATGGAGGCATACCAGCTAAACTGATTAAAATGGTTGATCAGGATCTTCTTGATGGAGAAATCAAAAGAATAGCCCAGAACTATATTACTTATGCTTCCTGGTTTGATAAAGAAAAAAATAGTCCTCCAAATTGAGCCGTCTGTATTCGTAGGTTTTGACTAAACCCGGTCTGAGCAACTTTTTAGAAAAATAACATTACAGAATGGGTTGTGATATTATTAAAATGATTCGAGTGTTTTTGGCATAATCCCAATCATTTAGGTCTTGCTTGACCATTTTTTCTTTAATCGTTCAGCGTCTTCAGAATTGATGACATTTTTAGAAACCAATATCGTCCACAAGTTATCCATTGTTCTTGTTCCTTTTGTTGAGTTGCAGTGACCGCAGAGGAGCTGCGAATTTTCAATTTCATCGCCTCCACCTTTACTTTTCGAGGTGATAAGGTCTATATGCATATCCTTAACTCTATAGTGGTTTCCACAACCGGGACAATCACCTCGTTGATTTCCATATAATTTATTGATGTTTTCTTGGGTAGGATAGGTGCCTGGGAGAGTAATCAACCCTCCTTTTTCTGTAGGTACATAAGGCTTGGGCTCTTGTTTGATGACATTTATTTTCACTCCTTTAGTTCTTGCTTCAAGATCAGTACTGACAGACTCATCTAGTCTATATTTTGTGATCGTTTCTGCTTGTACACAGAGATCAATACCTATCCATTGTCGTTGTTCCAGTTCTGCAGCTACACATGCTGTAGCACATCCGCAAAATGGGTCTAGAACTAAATCTCCGGGGTTGGAGGATACTTTAATTAAAGGACGTATTAGTTCCAAAGGCTTTTGGGTTGCCCAGCCTGTATATTCATCTCCTTTTGCTCTTCCTCTTTTATTGAAATTGGTAAATCCTATGGGATCCAGGATTAAATTCTGAGGCCTTATTCCTAGGTCCGATGCTGCATAGCGCTTGAGTCCTGGCAATTTTCTTTTTCCTTTTTCTGGAAGTATGATCATATCGGCATTGTATAGAGCTTCTAGTCGCTTATGTAAGGACTTTATCTTACGATAGTTGGGAATGATATTTTCCTCAATCCACTTGGCATAAGTCCCAGTAAGTGGAATCGACCAATGTCTCTGGTTTTTGGTGGGATCAAACCCTCGCCAGGGTTTTCCAGATTCTCCCTTTGAAGCACCTCTTCCTGTGAGATCACCACTTCGGTAAAGACCTCTTGAACTATCTTTTTGGGTGAACTTCTTCTTAAGTTGTATTGATGATAGTGGCGTAGATATCGTTTCAGGGTTCCAGGTATATTTACTACTTTTCGTATAAAAGAGAATCGTATCGGTTATCCTTCCGAACCTCTTGGCATCACTATGGGCTGTGAATCTTCGCCATATGATTTCATTCTTGAAATTTTCATGTCCGAACACAGCATCCATACAGGCTTTTAAATAGGAATTTGCTGCATCATCACAATGAAGATAAATAGATCCTGTTGGTTTTAGTATTCTTTCCATCTCGATCAAACGTATTCCCATCATGGTGAGGTAGGCTGCAGTTCCATCTCCTTGTGTTGCCCTTCCGGCCTGAATGACATGAGAAAGAGCCACGTTTTTCCGGTCTATTTCTCCTAGCCACCTCGTATTTAATGAATCCCATCTCCAGGTATCATCAAATTTTTGACCTTCAGCTTTTGTTGCTGTTGGAGCAGAATACTCTTTTTTTGAGTTAAATGGAGGATCAAGATAGATCAGGTCTATTGTATTGTCGGGTAAACTCCGTAATACAGGGAGGTTATCGCATACATACAAATCCCTAAAATACCGGTTACTTTTCATCGTGGTTTAAATTTCGTATTCAATTGATTGTCAAAGCAGAATTCTTTTACTATTTTACTCTTGATGAAAATTAAACGGCGGCGGATAAAACATTTCAAAATAGTATGAATTATATGTAAGATCTGTCAAATCTAAACACACCAAATTAAGAGATTAATTTACGAAATTCTGAAATTGGGCAGTCTCCCGTACCGGTGTGCTTCAAACCAACATAGTTGCCTATATAGGAAAACACACCGAAAAGAAAAAAGAATGCCAAAACTTGTATTATGCATTTAACCTTGCCTAATGAAATAAAAATAATTTTGCATTGTTGCTATCATCGTGAATGAATTTCGCAATCAATTTTGAAATTAGATGCAATGAGCATAGTAACAATTATTATAACTTCAATGAAAATGTAATTCAATGGTAAAGAAAATCAATTGGGAAGAAATACCCATACAAGAAGTCGCTCCTTCGATGCATCGAAAAATCGTCACTGGCGATAAAATCATGATCGCTAGAATGAAATTTAAAGACGGATTTGTGGTACCCAAACACAGCCATCATAACGAACAAATCACTCAGGTTATATCTGGAACCATCCGGTTTTGGTTGGGAGATGATTTATCCCAAATTATTGATCTAGGTCCTGGAGATGTACTTGTGATTCCGGCATTCCACCCCCATAAAGCTGAAATGATTGGTCAAGTAGAGGCAATAGATACCTGGTCACCTCCGAGACAAGATTGGATTGATGGAACTGACCGATATTTAAGATCAAAACAATAATGGATTTAGGTATAAATGATAAGGTCGCTTTTATTGGCGGATCAAGCCAGGGAATTGGCAAATCTATTGCCATGGAACTCTCCAAAGAGGGTGTGCAACCAATTATAACAGGACGGAATCTAAATTCATTAACAGATACTCAAAATGAAATTCATAAGGAGACAGGAATTACCCCTTATATTATTCGAGGTGATTTATCCATAGAAAAAGACAGAATTCGAATTGTCAATTCCGCATTGAACGAATATAACAAGGTAGATATAGTAATCACCAATTCTGGTGGTCCACCTGCGGGAAAATTCGATGATTTTGATTCCGAAAATTGGAGAAATGCCTATGAATTATTATTGGGAAACCCCACATCAATTATTAGAGGTTTCTTACCAGGTATGAAAGAACAGAACTGGGGACGAATCATCACAATAACTTCAATGGCTGTAAAACAACCAGTGAAAAATCTGATACTTTCCAATTCAGTAAGAGTTTCTGTTGTTGGACTAGTTAAGTCCCTTTCTAATGAAGTGGCTCAATATAATATCACGGTCAATAATGTGATGCCTGGTTATACGGATACCGAAAGGCTACAGGAACTAATCGAAGCAAATCCTTCTTTTAATATGGCGAAAAATGAAATTCCCATGGGCCGATTTGCCGACCCATGCGAAATAGGTTATGCAGTAGCCTTCCTATCAAGCCAAAAAGCTTCATACATTACTGGAATCTCATTGGCAATAGATGGGGGATGGAGAAAATCCTTGTAATGATCCCCACGATCCTTTCCGAAGACTATCTATACCCGACCAACCAAACAGAAAATGGCCAGAATTTGAAATCCAACCACTATGCTGGATATTATGAGAGGTTTTGAAGTTGATTGTCTTATTAGACTGCCTCTATTTAAATGACATTACCTTCCTACTCCTCTTCGAAGAAATAAATATTGTCAAAATAAACGGTGCCATTCCCATCAACTTTTAATTGATCCACCATTGAGAGATCTACCACATCAGAAAAATCAGATAAAGGAATATCAACAGATAACCATTGCTTCTGACTATCCAACTCCAAGACAAAAGCCTTTTCAGCAGGATCTCCGCCGGTAATATTACCCGAATTAATCAGGAAAAAATTTAGTGCCGTAGATTCTAAAACCCAATAATCAATATGTAAATGTGTTAAGGAAGAAGCATCAACAGGATCGGAAAATTGGGTACCCTGATAATCCAAATTAGCATATTTTAAAACTGAACCTGCTTCGGCTAATTCCTCAATTTTCGCAACAGTACTTTGACCCCAATTTGGAGTGAATTCTGTTCCCTCCAAATCAGTATATGCATCACTAAATATCGAAATAACTTGCTCAGAATCATGCTCAGGCTTTGGAGCCGCATCTTGGGGTTCACCGATAGTACTCATATCATCCCCAGAATCCATTCTCTGGTAGAAATAAATATTGTCAAAATAAACGGTGCCATTCCCATCAACTTTTAATTGATCCACCTTTGAAAGATCTACCACATCAGAAAAATCAGATAAAGGAATATCAACAGATAGCCACTGCTTTTTACCATCCAATTTCAAAGAGAAAGCCTTTTCAGCAGGATCTGCACCGGTAATATTACTCGAATTGATCAGAAAAAAGTTTAGTGCCGTAGATTCTAAAACCCAATAATCAATATGTAAATGTGTTAAGGAAGAAGCATCAATAGGATCGGAAAATTGGGTGCCCTGATAATTCAAATTAGCATATTTTAAAACTGAACCTCCTTTGACTAATTCCTCAATTGTCGCGACGGTTTGTTGACCCCAACTCGGATTAAATTCTGTTCCCTTCACATCAGTATATGCATCACTAAATATCGAAATCACTTGCTCAGAATCATGCACAGGCTCAGAAGCCTCCTCCTCGGGTTCACTAATAGCATTCATGTCATCCCCAGAATCCATTCTCTGGTAGAAATAAATATTGTCAAAATAAACGGTGCCATCCCCATCAACTTTTAATTGATCCACCTTTGAAAGATCTACCACATCAGAAAAATCAGATAAAGGAATATCAACAGATAGCCACTGCTTTTTACCATCCAATTTCAAAGAGAAAGCCTTTTCAGCAGCATCTCCACCAGTAGTATTAGCCGAATTGATCAGAAAAAAGTTTAGTGCCGTAGATTCTAAAACCCAATAATCAATATGTAAATGCGTTGAGGAAGAAACATCAATAGGATCGGAAAATTGGGTACCCTGATAATTCAAATTAGCATATTTTAAAACAGAACCTCCTTCGACTAATTCCTCAATTGTTGCGACGGTTTGTTGCCCCCAATTAGGATTAAATTCTGTTCCCTGCACATCAGTATATGTATCGCTGAAAATTGAAATGACCCTATCTGAAGCATGCACAGGCTCAGAAACCGCCTCCTGGGGTTCACTAATAGCACTCTTATCAACCCCAGAATCCATACCCTTGTAGAAATAAATATTGTCAAAATAAACAGTGCCGTCCCCATCAACTTTTAATTGATCCACCTTCGTAAGATCTACCACATCAGAAAAATGAGATAAAGGAATATCAACAGATAACCATTGCTCCTGACCAGCCAACTCCAAGACAAAAGCCTTTTCAGCAGGATCTCCACCGGTAATATCACTCGAATTGATCAGAAAAAAGTTTAGTGCCGTAGATTCTAAAACCCAATAATCAATATGTAAATGCGTTAAGGAAGAAACATCAACAGGATCGGAAAATAGGGTGCCCTGGTAATTCAAATTAGCATATTTCAAGACTGAACCTCCTTCGACTAATTCCTCAATTGTTGCGACGGTTTGTTGCCCCCAATTAGGATTAAATTCTGTTCCCTGCACATCAGTATATGTATCGCTGAAAATTGAAATGACCTTATCTGAATCATGCACAGGCTCAGAAACCGCCTCCTGGGGTTCACTAATAGCACTCTTATCATCCCCAGAATCCTTACCCATGTAGAAATAAATATTGTCAAAATAAACAGTGCCGTCCCCATCAACTTTTAATTGATCCACCTTCGTAAGATCTACCACATCAGAAAAATGAGATAAAGGAATATCAACAGATAGCCACTGCTTTTTACCATCCAATTTCAAAGAGAAAGCCTTTTCAGCAGCATCTCCACCAGTAGTATTAGCCGAATTGATCAGAAAAAAGTTTAGTGCCGTAGATTCTAAAACCCAATAATCAATATGTAAATGCGTTGAGGAAGAAACATCAACAGGATCGGAAAATTGGGTGCCCTGATAATTCAAATTAGCATATTTTAAAACTGAATCTCCTTCGACTAATTCCTCAATTGTAACGACGGTTTGTTGGCCCCAATTAGGATTAAATTCTGTTCCCTCCGCATCAGTATATGCATCACTAAATATCGAAATCACCTGCTTGGAATCATGCTCTGGCTTTGGAGCTGCATCTTGGGGTTCACCAATGGTACTCATATCATCCCCAGAATCCATGCCCTTGTGGAAATAAATGTTGTCAAAATAGACTTCAGCACTTCCATCACCCCCTTCTTCATCAATTTTAAATTGCCATACTTTGGTCAAATCAACCGGATTGTCCCCTTTGGTGAATTCTGATAAATCAATATCAACACTCAGCCACTCTTCTTTCTTGTCCACAGGCAATGAATAATGAATTTCACGCGTAGGATCAGTACTAATTAAATAAAATTTCAAATCCGTTGCTTCTACAAGATAGTAATCAATATGTAAATGAGTCATCTCCGAAACATCCAAACCTTCATTTTCATTGGCATACTGAATACCTTGATAATTGAGGTTTGAATAGTGTAATACGCTCTCTGTTTCTGATAGAGGTAATATCTCAGCAACAGTTGATTGGTCCCAAGATGGATTGGTATCTACGCCTTCTACATTTTCATAAGCATCGCTGAAAATTGAAATGACCATATCTGAAGTATGCTTGGGTTTAGGAGCAGCTTCATTAAAATTAGATGTACTATCCCCCTGGTTATCATCGTCTGAATCTTGAGAATTTTCGCCTTGACCATGGAAATAAATGTTGTCAAAATAAACGGTGCCATCCCCATCAACTTTCAATTGATCCACCCTTGAAAGATCTACCATATCAGCAAAATGAGATAAAGGAATATCAACAGATACCCATTGACTCTTTTTGCTTAAGTCTAGTTGATATGATTTTTCATCAGGTTCCCCACCCGTTACCAATCCAGAATTTATTAAGTAAATATCTAAACTAGTAGAATTTGAAACCCAGTAGTCCAGATGTAGTGAAGCCTTTGAAGAAAGATCAATTGGAGATTCAAAAGAAGTACCCTGAAAGTTCAAATTTGCATATTTCAAAACTGAATCTCCTTCGACTAATTCCTCAATTGTCGCAACAGTACCTTGACCCCAATTTGGATTGAATTCTGTTCCCTCCACACCAGTATAAGCATCACTAAATATGGAAATTACACCTTCAGCATCTAATGTGGGCGCTGGTGAAGCAACATCAGGTGCAGTGGCTTCTTCAACCTCCTCTTCAGCCTCCTCGTTCGGAGTAGCAAAAGCAACATTATCTAGATAATAAACCACCTCAGCTTCATTTATTGTCCCCTGATTCATGATCATTGTCATGCGATCATACTTACCGCTATCAGATGGCGGAAAATTATATACAAGCTCCTCCCAAGCTTCCGTCTGGGTTGTAAGGACCGTGGACTCAGTGAACTTTGTGTTATCAGTAGCGTCCTCCAATTTCAACAAGACATTCTGATCCGGAGCTGCAGACCAGACCTGAAGGGAAATGGCATTCATACCATCAGGGAAATCAACCACCTCGGCTAAATCAAAAAAGAAACCAGACCAAGATTCAACATTCGGCTGCTCAGTAATCTTCAAAACTCTGTCGGATTCATTAATTCCCGTTTTGCTGGGATTATCAGCATACTCAACTTTTAAGAATTCGCTATCAGCCTCCTGAGAACCATTTCCGAAAACTCCCCAATTACCTCCATCAGAATCAGGTCCAATTTTCTCAGAAACTAGAAATGGATTGCCCTTACATTCAAAATCAAATGTCCCATCATTGAGATTCGGAGTAACCGCCTCAAATTCACATTTTCCTTCCTCTTCAGTATCCTCTTCTTCTTCCTCCTCTTCATTACCATTGTTGGTTTGTGGTGGCGGTGGTGGAGGTTCTGGCATTTGAATTGGCGGTGGCTCCACAGGTTCATTACCACAAGAAACCGGCAGAAAAATCAAGGCCATTACTGTCATAATGCCCATGATGATCTTCAAAACTGAAACTCTTTTCATTTTATTGTTTTTTACTGTTTATTATCATCTTAATTAAAGACTAAATTAAATTCATATATCAATATCCATCATTTTGGGGATAGTTGTCACCCAACAAATCCAATTGTCCCTGAGGTATAGGCAAATGCTCCATATGTTGACGATATAACTCCTTAGGGTTACCATCAGGGTAATAATATCGGTTGATATTATCATTATTCATATGATCCATCATGTAATCATACATTTTACCTGTTCTTTTAATGGTATACCATCGTTGTCCTTCAAATGCCAATTCTCTTGCCCTCTCTTCTAATATAATATCTATATCCACTCTATTCAAAGGATCTGCCCCAGCCCGCTGCCGAACAGCATTTAAATATTCCAAAGCCTTCGATTTGTTGCCAAGCTGATTATGTGCTTCTGCTCCTATTAGATAGGATTCGGCTAATCTATAAATCATCACATTTTTATAATGATCTCTGTCCGTGGGATCAACTCCTGGGTCGAAAAATTTGAGTATACCAGGATTTTGTCTGCGGTAATATAAAAAAAACTGGTTTGGATCTGTTGGATGATTCGTGTAAAGATCTAGAGGATCTCCAATTTTTTTATTCCGGGGAAGAGTTTGAGGATCGTTGTACTTGTATTCAAAAATGTAATAGATGTTGTCCTTTCGTCTATCATTGGGATCTTCAAGCAATAGGTCGATCGTATAGTCATTCAAACTTATGAATCCTACACCGTTGCCCCCATTTTCAATAGATTGAACCAAACCTGGTGCCCCAGCATAATACGAAACCGTACTCCAATTCATGATGTGAGGTGCCCCTCCGCCAATTGCAGATTTTTCAAAGTTAATCGCTAGTAGCGTTTCTTGATGATCAAGCTCTCCATCAAACACCTCTTCTAATGATACCAAATCATGAGGAGATGATGAAATCAATTCATCAATGATATCTGCAGCTTTCTGGTATTGATTGTCCCACATTTCGACTTTAGCCCGAAGATGATCAACAGCACCTTTGGTCCATCTTCCAAATTGCAAAGTCTCATAGGATAGATTCTGACTGGCAAAACCCAAATCTTCCCTTATTAATGCGAAGATTTCCTGAGGGTTTGATTTATCCTGTGGGCGGTCAAATGCTGATTCTGGCGTTGTCGGTTCAGTCTTGATATATATGTTATTGAACATCCTATACAGAGTGAAGTAAGCTTGAGCTCGCATCACTTTAGCTTCTGCTAAAGCCTGAATAATCTTGACATCTGTGTTACCCCCATCAATTAATTCTTCACCACCTTTGATTATGGAATTTGCCCTATCGATTATCTTATAATTTAATGACCAAAAGAAATCATAAGCAGCAGTAACCCCAAAGTCCCCACGAGTTGATCCCCAAGTCAATCGGCTGTATAGCGAAATTTCACCATCAATCCCAACCGCAATATCACTCTTTGCAGTCAATACCAAAGGAATCATACCGTTCCAGGATGCATTTTGGAAAGTAGACTGCTCATAGGGCTGACGCTGCAATACATATAACCCCACTACCGCATTGGCCAATCCATCAGCACTTGAATAAAGAAAATCAACAGAAGTATCAGATAAAAGCTCGTCTTTCAAGAAATCTTCATCACAAGCGAAAAAGAAACAGCAACCAATCAAGACCAATCGTATGAGAATGATGTTATTTACAATTTTCATGACTAAATATCAACATTAAGACCAATAGTTATATTCAATGTTTCAGGAAATACCCCATTAAACAAATCCTGCTCTGGTGAATAAGAAGGAAAATCTGTGATAGTAAATAAATTTGTGCCCGTAAAATAAATTCGTAAATTTTCTATCCCAAGAGATGATTTCCATTGCTTAGGTAGGGTATAACCCACAGTTAGAGTACGTAATCTAAAATAAGATGCATCCCTAACAGCAAATGAATAAAGATGGGCATGTGTGATCGGCTTGGGTCTTGGAAATTCTAAGGATGGGAATTCGGGAGTATAATATCTGGTTACAATGCCGTTAATCGCTCCTTTCCACATTTCTCCATTTGCGAGGACCGAGTTGATTCGAGTAGCACCTTGGACAGAATAGAAGTCAGCAAAAACATCGAACCCCTTATAGCGAATAGTGCCAGTAAATGATCCATACCAATCGGGATCTGTTGCTACAAAGACATTATCACGATCATCAATTTGTCCGTCTTGATTTTGGTCTACAACCCGAACATCTCCAGGCTGGGCAGTTGGAATACCAGCTGCTACTACATCATCTCCTTCTTGAAAAATACCAGCATATTGAGGTAGCCAAATGCTGTTAATAGATTGACCAATAGATAACCGTCCAGCTGTTGAGGGGATATCAATAAAATTTCCCTCACTATCAACCTCTCCGGTAAGGGCAATTATTTTATTTCTATTGGTGGAAAGTACTGTGCCCAGATCAATATATAGATCAGATCTATCATATAATCGTGCGTTAAGGGTTAGTTCTGCACCTGTATTTTGCAATTCACCCACATTAAACCGGGTTACACTAAATCCCGTAGAAGCTGCAATGGACCGGTCCAATAACAAGTCAATGGTATTGGCTTGATAGACTTCTGCAGTACCACTAAAGGAACGATTCAAAAAAGAAAAGTCGAGACCCAAATTCGCCGTAATAGTGGTTTCCCACTTCAATTGAGGGTTTGGCAGTCGAGAAGAAGCTACCGCACCTCCCACAACTTGAGATCCAAAAACATATGGAGTGAAATCCGCCACACCTAATGACTCAAGAGGGTTGATTCCTTGGTTGCCTGTTGCACCATAGCTGACCCGTAATTTCAGTTCATCAATTTTTCTGTGATCTTTGAAAAATTCACGATGAATTTTCCATGCCCCAGAAATGGCAGGAAAATACCCCCATTTATTATCCTCAGCAAAAACAGATGAAGCATCTGCCCTAATTGTAGCTTCAAAAAGATACTTATTCTTAAGTGAGTATCGTGCCCTGCCCATAAAAGACAGAATTCTTCTTCTGGATACATTTCGAATACTACTGAGTAATTCAGTGGCTAGACCATCATACTTCAAACCATCATTCAAGAATCCTGATTTATCTAATTGTGAATACTCACTAATCTGCTGATCATAAGCTTGGACAGTGGTAAAATCAAATGTGTGATCTTGACCCAAATCTGGGGTAAAGGAGACAATATTTTCAATCAAAACTTGATTGTATCTACTGTTGATAAGTACTCCAATGCCACCAGTTCCTTGGTCTCCGGCTGAATGTAATGATGAACGATAGACACCCTGATTATTGAATCTGTTTCGCTGAAAAGTCTTTAGTGAATAGGTTAGAGAGGGTAGAATACGAAAATTTAATTTTAAGCTTAAATCAATTAGATCAATCTCAGCCTCATCCAAAGATTCCCTTTGATCCCAAAGAGGGTTGACATTACTCGTATCGGTCGGTCCTAAAAAGTATTTCAGAAGATTTCCCTGCTCGTCAAATGGTTTAGCAAGTGGGGTAATGGTAGTGAAATTCAAACCTCCAGTTTCCTTTTCCTGAACAGCGTCTTGATAGTTGAATATAAAATCCAAATTAATTTTTTCGGTTAGTTTTTGATTTAGATTCAATTTAAAGCTCAATCGATTATACTTCGAATTGGGTATAATTCCCAGTTGACTGAAATAATTGATACTGGAATACAATTTGGTCCTTTGTCCCCCTGAACTAATACTCAGTGTATGGTTGGTCAACAATGCATCATCTAGAACCAAATCTTCCCAATCAACATACAGACCGTTTTCAATAGCATCTCTTTCAAAGGGCGAAAAAATAATACCATCGGAAAGAAAATCTCCCGTCCTACGATTTCTATTAGCTTGTCTTCGCAAATCAGCAAACTGCTCTCCGGTAAAAAGATTAAAATTTCTTGTCAAGGTTTGGGTTGAGACATAGGAGGAATAACTAAATCTTGGTTTAATTGTTTGGTCTGCACTTTTGGTTGTTACTAAAATCACACCATTGGATGCTCTAGCACCATAGATTGCCGTAGATGCTGCATCTTTGAGTATTTCTATAGAAGCGATATCACCTGCAGGCACATCATTAAGATTGTCATAAGGAAGACCATCAACAATAATCAATGGGCTGTTCCCCCCTGCTACAGAGACATTTCCTCGAATAACTATGTTTGAAAAGCCTCCAGGTCTTGGGTCACCCAGATTGACTTGAACTCCAGCAGCTCTACCCCTTAAAAGCTCAGAAATATTGGTCGTTGGAATTTGATTGGCCTCTTCAACATCAACACTAACGACAGAACCCACCAAGTTGCTCTTGGTTTGGGTTCCATAGCCAACCACGATTACTTCGTCTAAACTTCCCATCTCTAGTTGCATCATAACCTCCAAAAATTCATCTGAATCAACCTCGATTTGACTAGTTTCATAACCGATATAACTAAAAACTAAAACTCGATTTAATGATGGAACTGATATCAAAAAATTCCCGTCAAAATCTGAAGTTACTCCGGTTGAAGTTCCCTCAACTACGATGTTTACACCCACCAAAGGGCCTTGGCTGTCGACCACCTTCCCTTCAATAATCACTTGGGAAAATCCCAAAGACAAACAGATAAAACAAAGAAAAAATCCTAATCTCAAACCACTGAAAATCAGCACAATAAACGTAGTATAAGTTTAATAATCGTTTAAATTAAATTGCTAGCACCTTAATTATCCAAATGATGAACTCAAACATCAACCTCACCTATTCAAAACTTAGTATATCAAATAAAAAACTAATTCCAACAAATATCAGTAAATATACAAAAAAAGGGGGCTTATTTCAGCCCCCAACAAATCATATATCTTCTACAGAAAATTTTCTTCTAGTATCCAGGGTTTTGAACTAATGTACCATTAGAGGCATCAATTTGCGATTGTGGAATTGGGAAAAGGATTCTAAAATCTTGAGAAGCAGGCTTTTCCCACCAACTATCTCCATATTTCCCGAATCGGATCAAATCAGTCCTTCTTAGTGCTTCCTGATAAAATTCACGTCCCCTTTCAGCCAAAAATTCATCTCCTGAAATCGAAGAATATTCAGATACACCGGCTCTTCTTCTAATCATATTTACATCTGGGAGTGCTTGAGACCAGTCGGCTGCAGCTCGTGCCTTTGCTTCAGCACGATTCATATAGACTTCTCCCAATCTGAACAACGGAAAATCATTGTCCATATTATCTTTCTGAAACTGTCTAAAGCTGAATTTATGCATACGAACACCACACTGCCTACAGGTGTTTGGTTCCAATTCATTTACATAGGGTGTATAGACAAGGCTTAGAGACTGAGCTCCACTTTCATCAAAATCATCCGCAGCCCAATCAATTAATGGAATCCCCTGAAAATCATATTGTTGACCTTCCAAAAAGTTAGATTTTCGAGCATCACTAGCATCATAGGTATTATAAAAGTCTGTTACTGTTTGATAACCATTCCATGGTTGAGCAGAAAAATTCCAAGTATTTTGACTGGCGTAGTGTAAAGTCATCATATTGAAATTCATGCCACCCCCTGTTGCAGGATCATAATTCACGGACCAAATAATTTCAGGATTATCTTGATTGTTTGGTGCAAAAACAGCCGCATACCCTGTGAGATTATCTGAGTCTGATACACCATTTATGGGTACTGGACGTTTAGCTAAATTTTTAATGCTATAATTATCGTCACTCAACATGTATGGTCCATTATCAATTACATAAGTTGCCGCATCTGCAGCTTTCTGATACATCGCAGTTCCAGTATAAACTTCAGCATTGAGGTAGAGTCTCGTAAGTAAGGCCAGAGCAGCAAACTGGTTGACCCGATATTTCTTGTCTTCTGTAGTCAGAGGACTTCCAGATAAATCCATCATGGCAGAAACTTCGGATATACCTAATGCATCTAAAATCTCTCGCTCAACAAAACTAAAGACTTCAGCACGTGATGATTGGGGGACATCAGTTCCAGGTGTTGTAACCAATTTAACGTTACCCCATGTATCAAGTAATCTCCAATATAAGAAGGCTCTTAACACTTTTAATTGTGACATATCATTATCATTTAAACCACTACCTGCGAGAGTGTTATTCACCTCATTAATGGAGTTGTAAATTGTATTCCAAGCATTGCCTGTACCTTCGTGGGTAGCATCATTGGTGTGTTGATGAATTTGTACCCAAGTACCTCCATCATACCAGTCTCCTCCTTTAACTCCAATAAAAATGTCATCAGCTGCGACAGTTACAATTGACCAATAGTTGTTGTGTCCTGCCGTTCCATCACGCAATTTATCAAAGGCTCCTTGAAGTCTATCAGATACCGTTTGATTGCTTCCGTCAAATTCACCTTCACTAATCGGGGGAGCAACTATTCCACCTGAATCTCCACCAAGGGTGAATGGCTCAGTAAAATTGCCAATTAGATTTTCTTCCAAGTCACATCCAAAAGCGAAAAATACTAGTGGAGCAATCAATATATATTTTATAAAATTCTTCATTTTAGTAAAAATTAAAAGTCAATGTTTAATCCCAAAGTAAAGGTTCGGGAAGTGAAATAGCTGTTTCTTCTATCAATACCTGGTGCCAATACATTACCACCGTCGGTTAAGGAAGGTTCAGGATCTGGACCTGTATAACCTGACAAAACAAATGCATTTTGAACATTTGCAGATACAGAAGCCGCAGAAATTACCGATTCCGCGGGTATATCAAAGGTATAGGAAACCGTTAGGTTGTCCAATTTGAAGAAATCCGCTTTTTCTACGTATAGAGAACTGAAATTTGCTGCTTTCAATTCGGGAATGGCCAATTTGGTATTGATGAAATTATATGAAGATTGACTTCCTACCCTAGGTTCATAAAAAGCACGGAAAGTATTGACTAGACTATGACCTAAAGCACCTCTGAAAAAAGCGTTGATATTCCATTTTCCTAGAGATATATTATTGGAGAATCCAAATTCTATGGTTGGAATCCCAGTACCTAAAACTTCGAAATCAACATCGTCTGATAAGGCTTTGTCTTGGCCTGTTACCAGATTACCATCACCGTTGACATCTTCAAACTGAGGATTTCCTTCAGCATCTACAGAAACAAATCGTGGACCCCATATTTGACCGATTTTTTCACCTGGTTTTACCAGAATCATATTGGTTTGGTTCTGACCTGGAGAGCCTAAGTTACCAGTTAGTATCCCATTTTCTACAATATATTCATTGAGAGTTGATGAATAAGTGGAGACCACTATCCCTGGTGACCATACATTATTAACATTATAGTCGGCCGCTAATTCAATCCCTGAAGTGGTCATCTTACCGGAGTTTTGCCATCTTCGATTAAATCCAAAGACGGCCGCATCGACCTCTGCTTCGAGTAAAAAATCAGAAATTTCTCTTGTATAGTAGTCAACCGTGGCATTCAAATTCCCTTGAGTAAACTCAATCCCAACATTGGTTTCCGCCTTACTTTCCCACTTGAGCTCAGGGTTGAAAGCTCGTGCTTGTTGGGTACCATTAGCACCATAACTGAAATTATATACAATTTGTGATAATCCTGAATCAACAGGTAATGAGCCCGTTTGTCCATAGCCGACTCTAAATTTTAGCCGGTCGAAAGAAAGCCCAAGATATTTATTCATATCGGCCCCCAATCCAACGGCTGGGAAAACACCCCATTTCTGTTCTTCACCTAATTTAGTTGAGCCTTCTCTTCGTACTGAAGCATTAAAATAAATCCCATTATCTATCACCAAATTCAATCGGGCAAAGCCTGCAATGATCTTTGTAGTCGGTGCCTTATTTGAAAAAGTACCACCAATGGGCAAACTTGTAGCTTCCACAAGTTGCTCCGATGCTCCAATGTTGTAAGCGTAATCAATATTATCATTAGGAAAGTCAATCAAACCTATCCTTCTCCGAAACCAGTCTTCTTCTTGGTATGAATATCCACCGGTGAAGGTTAAATCAATTAATCCTAAATTTTTTCTTAAAGTTCCATAGAACTCATAGAGGGTAAAACTATAATTTGTATTTTCAAAAGCCACGTTTCCTCTTTGGTCGCTTGTTGCTCTTTGGGTATGGTAGTCTTGAGTAGATCGGGATTCTTCATAATTATTTCGAGACTGCTGGGATGCAAACTGACCGGTTAAGCTTAACCAATCTGTCATTTGATAGTTGGCATTTACACTATAATTCAAATCAATAACCTCCGTTTGATATCTTCCTTGTTCGGTTATAGCAACAGGATTATAGCTTCTAAACAGACCAAATGGTTGAAAATATCCGCCGACGGCATCCCTTTGCTGTTGAGAGAAGAATTCTCTAAAGGGTGTGTCGTCAAAATATACAGGGGCTGTTGGATTAAAATACGTGGCATGTTCCATCACTTCAGAATTGCCATTGTCTTGATTTCTCTTGGTATAAGAGGAATTAAAATCAATAGTCAATTTATCTCTAAATGCCTTCGTATTGATGTTGGTTCTTGAATTGAACTGATTAAATCCAGTTCGATTAATGATACCTTCAACTTCTCGAACATTGGCGGCGATTCTAAAGCTGGTTTTCCCAAATCCTCCGGATGCAGAAACATTATGGATTTGGGTTAATGCATCCCTGGTTACTAAATCAGTCCAATCGGATTCAGAGCCCATATCGACTCCCCCAGCTTCTTTAAACTCTGCTGATGTCATCACATCAACTTGGTCAAGAATACTTGACACACCGACTTGTCCATTATACTGGAGTGAAAATTCATCCACTGAGCCTCCTTTTGTGGTGACGATAATAACCCCGGAGGAACCTCGTGAACCATAAATTGCAGCAGCAGAACCATCTTTCAGTACGTTGATAGTTTCAATATCATTGGGATCCACATTATTCAGGGATGCCCCGATAACTCCATCAATAACAAAAAGAGGTTGCACATTAGCACCGATTGTAGAGAGTCCTCGCAACCGAATAGTAGGCCCTCCATTGGGATTACCGCCACGGTTATAAATGCTTAATCCTGCAACTTTTCCCTGAAGTAATTGGCTTGGATTGGTAATGGGTCCTCTATTAAATTCTTCAGCAGTAACTTTAACCACAGAAGAAGTAATCTCTCTTTCGCGTTGAGAACCGTATCCTGTAACTACAACTTCTTCAAGCTGACTATCAACTTGCAAGAAAACATTGATTGTATCTTGCCCAGCAACTTGAACTTGCTGAGAAACATAGCCTACAAAAGAAAATTCTAGAACATCGCCGTCTGAAACTTCTATGGTGAAATTCCCATCGAAATCTGTTCCTGTCCCAATCGTAGTGCCTTGAACGACCACTGAGGCACCGGGAAGCGGGCCGTCAGCGCTTGTAACAGTACCTGAAATTGTGCGTTGAGCATGAAGTGCATAGGTACACATCATCAACACAAGCACATGAGGTACAACTTTTCTAAGAAAGTTTAAATTCATAATTCATACTGTGTATTAATTTTTTTTAAGATTTTGCTAATTTAGGAAAATACATTTTGTTTTCAACGAAAATTAGAATATTTTTGAAACAAATTGTTTATCAAATGTTGAAAGTTCTTTTTTGTAGATATGGTGTCCTTGTATTTTCTATCTTTATGTCTCTAGGTCTGTTTGCTCAAGACTGGGGAGGTTTGGAGCATTTTCGTGAACAGAATGAAGCTCTTTCCCCTCCACAGTCGGATGAAAATCGAGTCGTTTTTATGGGTAATTCGATCACGATAGGCTGGAGTCATTCAAGGCCTGATTTTTTTCAGAACAAACATTATATCAACCGTGGCATAAGTGGTCAAACAACTTCACAAATGTTGCTTCGATTTCGAAATGATGTAATTTCATTAGCCCCAAAGGTGGTAGTTATTCTTGCGGGAACCAATGATATTGCAGGCAATACGGGTCCGATAAGCCTTGAAGAAATACTAGATAATATTAAATCAATGAGTGAGCTGGCCGATTTTCACGGTATTCAGGTTTTATTGTGTTCCGTCTTGCCAGCTAGTGATTACCGATGGAGTCCTGGAAAGAATCCACATATAAAAATTCCCAAGCTAAATCAAATGATGAAGCAATACGCAGAGAAAAATGGTTATGGATATCTCGATTATTTCAGTGCTCTAACAGACGGTAATTCTGGGATGAAAAAAGAATATGCCGATGATGGAGTACATCCCACAGCTGAGGGATATAAGATTATGGAAAAACTTTTGACCCAAAAGTTGAGCAGTCTATAATCAAAAATGAAAAAACTAATTTGTACCCCCTATTTATCCAATTTGGTTAACTTTCATTTATAATCGAAAACTTTATCCTAAAGAGTTGCATTAGTGGGTTTATTCTAGGATAAATGTGATTAGGAAACCACACTGAAAAAATACAAAAAATCAGGTGAGTCTTCATAGACCCACCTGATTTTTATTTACACAGTATTCGGGATACTCCCCCTCTTTTAGAGACTTTTAATGTACTATTGTGATGTTCCCGGCAATGCTTATGAAGTGTGGTATATTTAACATTAGACTGGTATTCTCTATGCACCCAATCTAATAACTCTACATAACTAGTCATCGTTGTCAAAGGATCTGCAAGCTTTTCCGCTATTGCTACTTTGGTTCGTTCTTCTATCACAGGGGTATTACCACCACGCTTTTTACTCGCTAATAATTCCTTTAAACCGTATTGAGCGTATATACTCATCCAACTATAAATAGTTCTACGGCAAACCTTAAGCCGGGGGACCAAATCCTTAGTGTAAGTCACTTTTTTCTGTTTTACCAAGAGAAGCATCCTAACTCTACTTTTATTGGTGGGGGTCTTTTGCTTAGATATGAGCTTTTTCAGTTCGCTCTCACTCTCTTTTACTTGTATATCTATTTGTTTGGCCATATAGAAAATGTATAAATTAATTGTGTAATATATGTGTATATATCGTTTTAGTTCACTCTCAGCTTCTTTTAGTTATAGGTCAACATGTTTAACTACATCGCAAATATATAAATTAAATGAGAAATATAATAGTGTATATTGCACAATATGATGAGGACTAAGGGTTCAATTATACACTTGGATTTAAATCTGATGTACAAAACATCAAAAATTATACCCTATAGGTCACACAAAATACCAAAAATTTGATTTGAAAAATAGAGAAATCTTGTACTTAAAATAAATTAGCCAGAAGTAAAAAATTTAGTCTGAATAACTACATTTGCATCGCCGTAATAAAAGGGCTTTGTCTTGAGTATTCCAATAAGCGGAATCAAAAAATTTTACTACTCATTGGTTATGGTTTTTCTGGCCATAGGGTTGGTGGCCGCCTCTGATAAGGAACCTGAAAAACCCAACGGACTCAAAGAAGAAATTGATGCCTATATACAACACCATATTTTGGATAACCATGATTTCAACATATTTAGTTATACCAATAATCGTGGGGAAAAAGTGTACATCTCCATTCCACTATGGGTCATTCTATGGGATAAAGAGGTTGGATTTGTAAGTTTTTCTTCCTCCAAATTCAAACATGGTAAGGCAGTAGTAGAAGCCAAAGGAAAGTTCTATAAAGTCTATCACAGCAGAATTTATCAAACCGATGCAAAAGGGGAAATCATCTACAGCCTGGAAGATAAAGTAACTAATTACCGACCAATTGATTTTTCGATTACCAAAAGTGTTGTGTCCATAGTATTGGTATGCTTGCTGATGCTTTGGTTTTTTTATAAACACGCCAAATCCTATGCAAAAAATGATTTGATGCCCACAGGCCTGGGACGGTTTTTAGAACCCGTAATTCTGTTTGTCCGCGACGAGATAGCAATTATGAGCATCGGTGAAAAGCACTACCACAAGTTCATGAGCTACCTGCTGACGGTATTCTTTTTTGTGGTAATCCTTAACCTTATTGGATTATCACCTCTTGGAATTAATGTTACAGGGAATATAGCCGTAACCTTTTGTCTCGCTATAATCACTTTTATCATCACCAATGTCAAAGGCAATCGAAACTATTGGGCTCATATATTTTGGATGCCCGGAGTTCCCTACTATATCAGACCAGTATTAATGCCTATAGAATTATTAGGGGTTTTTATAAAACCCTTTACCCTTATGGTTCGACTTTATGCTAATATGGCCGCAGGTCATATTGTTTTGATGACCCTGATCAGTCTCATATTTGTATTTGATGGTATCTTCGCCAAGTCAATGGGTTTTCTGCTGTCCTTTGTCATCGCCAACCTTAAAATTTTAGTAGCTATCTTACAAGCCTATGTGTTCACGGTTCTCTCCGCTGTGTATTTTGGGTTTGCGGTAGCTGAAAAACATTAAACTTACATATAAATAACTTTATTAAATATTCATTATGGAAATTCCAGAAATTGTAGGAGCCGGACTAATTGTGATCGGCGTAGGTATCGGTGTGGGGTCAATTGGCCGAGGTGCAACAGAAGCCATCGGACGTCAACCTGATGCTTTTGGAAAAATCAATGTCGCCATGCTCATTGCAGCAGCATTAGTAGAAGGTATTGGTTTTGCGGCTTTATTTTTAGCCTAAATTGAATAGACTTTTATGGAAAAGTTGATAACAGAATTTTCGATTGGCCTATTCTTTTGGCAGTCGCTGATTTTTTTGATTGTTCTTTTAATTCTTCAGCGCTATGCCTGGAAACCGATTTTGAAAGCAATACAACAACGTGAACAGACCATAAAAGGGTCACTAGAAAATGCAAGAAAAGTCGAACAACAAAGTGCTAAGCTGAAATCAGAGAATAAAAAGGTACTCAAAGAGGCCTACCAAAAACGAGATGAAATTTTACGTCAGGCAAATAAATCTAGTGCCCAGATGATAAATTCAGCCAAAGAAGAAGCTAGACAAGAAGCCCAGAAAATTTTGCAAAATGCCTATAGCGATATAGAAGTAGAAAAGCAAAATGCCGTTTCAGAACTCAAAAACTCAGTTGGCCAAGTAGCGATATTAATTGCCCATAAGGTACTAGACGATGAACTTTCTGATCAGCAAAAGCAACAAAAATTGATTCAAGAACTCCTAAAAGAAGTCAGTTTGAATTAGTATGAAAGTGTCTATTGTTGGAATCCGCTATGCAAAAGCTCTATACAGCTATGCAAACCAAAAAAACCATACCTGCGAGTTCGTTTCAGATTGTGTTTTTTTGGATAAAATCATTGCTCAATCAATCCAAGTGCAAGATCTTTTAAGATTTTCTCCCTTTTCCCTAGAAAAGAGAAAAAAAGCCCTCCTTGGTATGCTGAATAATCCTAATCAGATAACAGTCAAGATGCTTGATTTATTAACCCAAAATAATCGATTTGAATTACTCCAAAGTATTTTAAGGGAAATTTATAAACTGGACCTGAAAGCAAAACGGAAAACAATAGTCAAGGTAACCACAGCCGTTGAATTAAAAGGAAATCTGAAAGATCAAGTGTACCAAACTATCAATAAATTTATTGATGGAAAAGTTGATCTAATCAATGTTATTGAGCCAAAAATTATTGGAGGATTTGTACTCAATTATGAAGATTTGCAATACGATGCCAGCATTACCAACAAAGTCAATAGCATAAAAAATGCTATAGTTCAATAATTATTTGATACGATAAAATTTTATGGAAAATATAAAACCATCAGAAATTTCTTCCATTCTCAAATCTCAACTTGAAGATGCTGAGATTTCTCAAAAAATGGAAGAAATAGGTGTAGTCCTTGAAGTGGGTGATGGTATCGCCAGAGTATTTGGACTCTCCAAAGCCCAATATGGAGAACTGGTTTCGTTTGAAACAGGAGTTGAAGGAATGGTACTCAATCTGGAAATTGACCATGTGGGTGTTGTTCTTTTAGAGCCCTCTACAGAAATTAGAGAAGGGGATAAGGTTACCAGAACCAAACGAATCGCTTCAATTCAAGTCGGCCCAGGCCTTATTGGCCGAGTAGTTAATACTCTTGGCAATCCAATAGATGGGAAAGGACCTATTATAGGGAATCTATATCAGATGCCTCTAGAGAGAAAAGCACCTGGAGTAATTTATCGCCAACCAGTTAATGAACCGCTACAAACAGGCATCAAAGCTATAGATTCTATGATTCCTATTGGTAGAGGACAAAGAGAACTGGTCATCGGAGATCGACAAACAGGAAAAACTACCGTTTGTATTGACACCATTTTAAATCAAAAAGAGTTCTACGATTCAGGTGAACCAGTTTATTGTATCTATGTAGCAATCGGATTGAAAGCATCTACGGTTGCCTCCATAGTCAAAACATTGGATGACCATGGTGCTATGGATTATACCACAGTAATTGTTGCTTCTGCTTCAGATCCTGCCCCGATGCAGGTTTATGCACCATTCGCTGGAGCATCAATAGGAGAGTATTTTAGAGATACCGGAAAACCAGCTTTGATAGTCTACGATGATCTATCCAAGCAAGCAGTGGCTTATCGAGAAGTATCCCTTCTGCTGAGAAGACCTCCTGGAAGAGAAGCCTATCCAGGAGATGTATTTTACCTGCATTCACGATTGTTGGAAAGAGCAGCCAAAATCATCAACAATGATGAGATTGCCCAAAAGATGAACGATTTACCCCTCAGTATAAAAGATCAAGTCAAAGGAGGTGGCTCATTGACTGCCCTGCCAATAATCGAAACCCAAGCAGGAGACGTTTCTGCCTATATACCTACCAATGTCATCTCAATTACCGACGGACAGATTTTCTTAGAAACAGATTTATTTAATGCAGGAATCCGCCCTGCGATAAATGTTGGTATCTCCGTGTCCAGAGTAGGAGGTAGTGCCCAAATCAAAACGATGAAAGCTGTTGCCGGCACCCTAAAAATCAATCAAGCACAGTATAGAGAATTTGAAGCATTTGCACAGTTTGGTTCAGATCTTGACCAACAAACCTCAATGATTATTGAAAAAGGAAAAAGAAATGTTGAGATTCTCAAACAAAATCAAAACGATTCTTATTCCGTTGAAGATCAAATTGCTATAATATATGCAGGGACGCAAGGATTAATTTCAGATGTTCCGGTTGAAAGAGTAAAAGATTTTGAAGCGGCCTATTTGCTAGAACTAAAGGAGAATCACAGCGATTTGCTCAAAAGCTTAAAGACAATCAAACTAGAAGGAAGAAAACTACCAATAAAAATAACTGAAGAACTAGAAATAGTTATCGAAAAAATAGCTGGTCAATACAAGCAATAAATTGTGTCCAATTTAAAAGAGATTCGAAGCCGTATTTCTTCGGTAGATTCTACCAAGAAAATCACTCGAGCCATGAAAATGGTGGCTTCAGCCAAACTAAAAAAAGCCCAGAACCAGATTATAGCCGTGCGCCCCTATGCTGAAAAACTCAGCGAATTGGTTCGAGAATTTGGAAGCAATTTAGACACCGATATCAAAAGCCCCTATACACAGAGACGCAATGAAGAAAGAGTGCTTTTGGTTCCCATTACTTCTAATAGGGGACTCTGTGGAGCCTTCAATACCAATGTGGCTAAAAGAGTAAGAAAACTCATTAAAGAAGAATACCCCAACAGTCAAACTCAGGTGCTGATTATTGGTAAAAAAGGCCAGGAGCTATTATCAAAAGAGTTCAAGGTTCTAGGATTTCATGCCGAAATATTTGACGAACTCTCGTATTCAAATTCTGTAAAAATTATCCAGCCAGTATTGGATGATTTCAAAGATGAAAAATTTGATAAAGTGGTACTCTTATACAACAGATTTAAAAATGTGGCCACGCAAATTTTACAAGTGGAGCATTTTTTACCTATACTTCCTCCCGCCAATGTTCAAAAACAGACCCCACATTTTATTTATGAGCCAAGTATCAAGAATGTGGTTCAAGAAATTTTGCCTAAAGCCCTAAAAATTCAGTTTTATAAATCTCTGAGAGATTCCTTGGCAGCAGAACATGCAGCTCGAATGACAGCAATGCATATAGCTACCGAAAATGCTACCGAAATCTTAGACCAATTAAAACTGACATATAATAAAGCCAGACAAGCTGCAATTACAGGAGAAATTCTCGAAATAGTAAGTGGTGCTGAAGCACTCAAAAATTAAAAGGTTAACAGAATTTTAATCCTCAGTGTAAAACCAAAATTAATCGCCATCCCTAGGGAATGAAAAAGATTATTCTTATTGCTGGAACCAACAGCTCCAAATCAATTAATCGGTCACTTTTGTATTACGCTGCCGAAAAACTTCACGATGTGATTTTAACAGAATTGTTGATGACAGATTATATTCTTCCCCTTTATGGTATTGATTATGAAAGAGAAAAGGGAATACCTGAATCTGCCCATGAGTTTAAGAACAAGATTAAAACAGCAGACGGTGTACTCATTTCTCTGGCTGAACATAATGGAGCATACACTGTAGCCTTTAAAAATGTGCTAGATTGGGTTTCTCGAATCCAAAATGATGTGTGGTTAAACAAACCGATGCTTGTCATGTCTACATCACCTGGTGGTAGGGGTGGAGTTGGGGTATTGAATATGTTTTACAACAGATACATCAGGACCAATAAATCTATTGTGGGAAAATTTTCTTTACCCTTGTTTTCAAAAAATTTAGACATAGACAATAATCATATGAAACAGCCATATGAAACAGAATTATCTGCTCTAATTGAAAAATTCCAATCAACCGTTGACTCCAATCAATAGGAGGAAAAGATTAAGATTTCTATAGAAATTTTCTGCCTATTGACCGATTAATTTAATCTAAATCATTTGTAGGAAACCCCTCTAATACTCGCTCAAGAGCAAGTTTCCTAGAGCCTTTAATCAATATATGTCTGATATCATGCAGTTTCATAATTTGCTTAAGAGCATCTTTTAGATCATCTAATGATCTGAATGTTTTAATTCTTGGATCAACAACCTTTTGATTATAAAATATCTCTCCGACCAAAAAAATAAATTTTAAATCAGATTTCCTACATACTTCGATTATGACCTTGTGTTCGAGGTCTTGGTACTTACCTAGTTCAAGCATATCTCCCAAAATAACCCCAGAATTTTTCTGGTCGATCTTTAAAAAGAAATTAAGGGCTTGATGCATACTGTCTGGGTTGGCATTATATGCATCGAGAATCAATTCGATACCATTCAAATTGACTTGTTGTGATCTGTTGTTTCTAGAGTGATATTTTTCAAGTCCAATTTGAATCATTTTGGGAGAGATATCGAATGTCAATCCCACAGCAATCCCAGCACCAACATTTGAAAAGTTGTAGGAACCATATAGATTGGTTCGGTATGTGAAGCCATTATTTTGAATCGATATTTTGAATGTTCTAGGATTAGCTAAGTAATTAAAAGTCCAATTTGAAGTTTTATTTACACTACCAAATGAGAGATAGTTTTTAACCTTGCAGGCGTATTCTGATTGTATGGGATCATCAAGATTGAATAAAACGGATTGATTGTTTTTAGTCAAATATTCATATAGTTCTTGTTTCCCTTTGATGACCCCTGAAATACTTTTGAATCCTTCGAGGTGGGCTCGGCCAAAATTGGTGATATAACCAAAGTTGGGCTTAGCCAAACGACATAAAAACTCAATTTCACCGATTGCACTTGCTCCCATCTCAATCACACCAATTTCAATTTCACTGGTAAGTTGAAGAAGGGTCAATGGAACCCCAATATGGTTGTTGAGGTTACCTGATGTAGCTAGCACTTGATATTTAGTACCGAGTATTGAGTGAATCAATTCTTTGGTAGTTGTCTTTCCGTTACTTCCGGTAATTGCTATTAACATGGTATCACAATATACCCTATGATATTTTGCTAATTGCTGCAAACACTCAAGGACATTGTCAACTTGAACGATTTTCTTGTTTTTGGGATATATCTTATCTTTTTGCACTACCACCCTAGAACTTCCTTTTTTTAGTGCATCATCAACAAATTGATGTCCATCAAAATGCTCACCTTGTAGCGCAAAAAATATCTGGCCGGGCAATATCGTTCTAGTGTCAATAGATGCACCGGAAGACTTTAAAAAATAGAAATGAAGTTCAGGGACTTCCACAACTAAAAACTATGGATTAATACTGCCCTGATTATTATCTTGAATTACGTCTAAAAATTGACCGAGACTTGGAATTTTGACCAATTTGAGACATGGCACATCTAAAGCCGATATAATTAGTTGATAAGTATTGAGGAAGTAACCTTCTCTTTGCAGGGTCCAACCAATAGGCACGATCTTTCCATGACCCACCTTTATATACTCTTGATTGATTGGAAATCAAAGTTGTTCGGTAGTTTGAAGGATCATATTCTCTAATTAATTCACCGTCCTGATCCAATGTAATCTGTATATGCCTGGGTGAGTTATACATAGGATCTGCATCGTAATATTGTATTTCTTCTCCATAACGATAAAATATAGATGATTCTACATCCCCATCATTATGAGCAATAGGACTTGGGTTATCAATATTCGTGCGCATAAATGTTTCGGCATCATCGAAATTTGCATATTCGATTTCCCCGGGGAGGGATTGGACAATAGGGCGTCCATTAGGAAGAGTGTCTACCCGAAACCGGTCTAGGGATACCAACTGAATTTTTCCATCAGGTCCAATAACTTCTTTTTGGAAATTATTGCCTCTATAATAGTTTAAATCACTTTCCTCATTGTCCACAATAGGTCTATAGATATCAAGAACCCATTCTGCTACATTGCCTTGCATATCATACAATCCATAATCATTTGGTGGATAGGATTTCACTTTATTGGTTATTATGTCTCTATCAGTAACCTTGCCTGGACCGGATCCATAATTTCCTTCTCGCAACTTAAAATTGGCCATCAAGCGGGGAGATTTCTGATTATGCCGTTGGCTTGCCCAAGGGAATTTAGTTTTCCCCAATCGTGAAGTATTGGTTTTTTTTCTAGTTTTTCCAAGTGCCGCATATTCCCATTCCGATTCTGTTGGTAATCTAAAGGTGGGTTTGAACAAACCAGATTCGAGTCTCGGTAGTAGATCTAATGGATTATCGATATCAACATCAGTAAATGGAGCGAGTAAAGAATCATTTTCACTATCGAACAAGGCTTCGGGTGCTTTTAGAAAAGCTGATGTATTAAAGGCACGTTCAGAGACTGGCTGATCATTCAAATCTTCATTTAAATAACCCTCATCAATAAGAATAGATTCATTTATCCTATCAGTACGCCATTCAGCATACTGAACGGCTTGTAACCAATTTACACCCACGACGGGGTAATCAGCATAAGCGGGGTGTCTGAAATATGTTAGGGTCAACTCATCAAAATATCCTAGCGGGCTTTTCCAAACAAGAGTATCAGGAAGTGCTCCTTCATGAATTAGTTTATAAATTGGATTAGAACTAGGAAATACTTTCTCTAACCAGGTGATGTATTCTAAATACATTAGGTTGGTCACTTCAGTCTCGTCCATGAAAAAAGACATGACATGTTGCTGCGTGGGTTTGTAATTCCATTCATTCATTATGTTATTTTCCACCAGTCCTTGAGTGAAAGAACCTCCTTCAATCAAAATTAGTCCACTTGCGGATGGGCTTTGTTTGAAATTCAAATTATATCGATCATCGAATACTTTGTTCAGATTTCTCCCCGTACCCGAAGAAATGGTCTTAGAATTACATGCCGATAATAAAAACGAAAAAACAAGTAATGTTGAGACAAAGAATGCTGGAATATTCATCAACAAGAGTCAGATTATAATTAAACGCAATATAATTGAATTCTTCAATAAAGCCATCTTTATGAATCATGGGAATTTCTTAAATCCGTTGAGATTATTCTGATTTTTTGAACGTATTTGGAATCAGTGAATTCAAAATAAATTGAGAGACTTGAAAAAGGGAAATGGATATTTAGTGAGTTTGACTAGACCAAGTAGTTAGGATCTATACACTTTACACCCATTAGACATTAAATTACTCAAAGAAAATTTTGTGCCTAATTTATTAAGCCATAGAGCATAAATATGGACTTTTTGAGTAATGTAATGGTCGTTATCGTATTTGGCCACTTGGTTCTAATCACTTTATTGTGGATTAGAATTCGTTTATAACGAAAGCTATATGTAGATGAACATCTACTCATGTTGACATACCCCCTTTTTCCCTTTACGACCATGCATGATCCAAGGTATTTTTAAGGTTCGGTGTACCATCGCCCGATTCGACAAGGAACACTCTTTACTCCCAAAGTTGTTCCCTCTCAGAGGGTTTTGGAAG
>MPMN01000020.1 GCA_002238525.1 Flavobacteriaceae bacterium bin25 | reverse complement strand
ATAAGAAATAAAAGAAATGATTGCTTAAGAAAGACAAGCAAAAAGATATCCAGTAGTTCTGCATTAGCGGTTTTGGAAAATCTGATCCCCGTCACGGGGTTTGAAAACCAAGAATATGACCAAATCAGCTAAAGGAA
This sequence comes from Flavobacteriaceae bacterium bin25, assembly GCA_002238525.1. Lineage (GTDB taxonomy): Bacteria > Bacteroidota > Bacteroidia > Flavobacteriales > Flavobacteriaceae > Bin25. The sequence goes on along the minus strand of MPMN01000020.1, from coordinate 43,085 downwards.
CGATGGAAAATCCGGGCAAAAACGTCAAACAAAAATCGGGTTTGAACAGAGTGATTTTAAAAACGGCATGGGGCATAAAATTGATCCCTGTCACAGGGTTTGAGATTTATCTAGGTCAAAAGATGTGGGTAATTAAAATTCCTCCTCATTATACCTCTCAAAAATGTAGCTGATGTGGAACTATTGACAAAAAGAATCGACTCTCTCAATCGAAATTTAAATGTTTAAGCTGTGGATTTTGTATGAATGCGGATATCAATGCTACCAATAACATCAGGGACACCGGAGTATGTTCCTTCTTCCAAAGTTATTGTTCCCTCTCAGAGGGTTTTGGAAGTAAAGAGTGTTCATTGTCGAATCGGGCGATGTTACATCGAACCTTTAAAACACCTTTGATCATTCATGGTCGTAAAGGGGAAAAGGGGGTAAGTCAACATAATTCTCATGAAAAGTGAGGTCAATATAGCTATTGCTTATTCCAAGCGATCTCTATTCCACAACAAAGTGATTAGAGCCAATAGTTTTACCTGATAAAAGTATCTTTGTCTTATGAAAGTCGAATTGAAAAAAGAAGAATCCCGTTTAATAAACCAGATTAAAGTATATATAGAGGAGGCCAGACAGACGGTGGCAATTACCGCCAATTCAGCTACGACTATTCTATATTGGAACATTGGCCATCACATAAACTCCGAAATTCTCAATAATAAGCGGGCGGATTATGGAAAGCGGATAATTTTACTCTTATCAAAAAAACTGACCGAGGAATATGGAAAAGGATGGAGCTATAAACAATTACGGCATTGTCTACGCTTTGCGGAGACTTTTAGGGACAGGGAGATTGTCTACGCACTGAGTAGAGAATTGTCTTGGACGCACTTTCGCACGCTGATATACATTAAAAATGATATGGGTAGAAGTTTCTATCTTGAAATGAGCCGTATAGAAGGGTGGACAACACGGGTCTTATCTGAAAAAATTGACTCTATGCTTTTTGAGAGAACGGCAATCTCCAAAAAGCCGGAGGAGCAGATACGTAAGGAACTTGAAGATTTACGGGACAAACAAAAACTGACCCCGGATTTGGTGTTCAGAGATCCATATGTTCTGGATTTCCTTGGACTGGAAGATAATTTTAGTGAACGAAATTTGGAGGAATCCATTCTTCGCGAACTGGAAAAATTTATTTTGGAACTAGGCCAAGGGTTTACATTTGTTGAACGCCAGAAAAGAATGTTAATGGATGGCGAGAGTTATAAACTTGACTTATTGTTTTATCACCGAAAATTAAAGTGACTTGTAGCGATTGATTTAAAATTGGGAAAGTTTAAACCGTCCTACAAAGGACAAATGGAACTATACCTACGCTATTTGGAAAAGTTTGAACAGGAAGAAGGGGAAGAATCGCCAGTGGGATTGCTAATGTGTGCCGAAGGAAATTATGAGCAAATCGAACTTTTGCAACTTGATAAATCGGGAATCAGGGTTGCTGAATATATTACGGAATTACCGCCCAAAGAAATATTGCAAAACAAGCTACATCGTTTAATAGAAATGGAAAGGAAAAATGTTGAAAACCGATTGGATGATTGATAAGGCCTATTGGTCAATATAAACCTCCTGCGCTGCACTTAAATCTTCAAATTATTGCCTTGAACGGATTATAATAACTCCCTTACCAGCCCTTTATACATTTTCAAATAATCAATATTATCATAATTATTGTATAGGTTTGGTGTGTTTTATTAAGAATTTAGGCTCTAATCACTTTGTTGTGGAATGTGCGGAATTGAAGCAAAAATAGACGGGGTTTTCCCTTCAAAATTCCACGTGCTAATATCTTGATTAAAATTTTTACCCCCACGAAACATCCAACTCATATTGGTTACATTATTTACATCCCAATCACTGATATCTTGGTTGAACGATTCAGCATCCATAAACATTGAATCCATATGTATTACCTTTCCAACATTCCATTTACCGATGTCTTGATTGAAATTTTTTGCATCCTTAAACATTCCTATCATGTTTTTCACAGCACCAACATTCCAATTGCTGATATCTTGATTGAAATTTTTTGCATCCTTAAACATTCCTATCATGTTTTTCACAGCACCAACATTCCAATTGCTGATATCTTGATTAAATTTTCTGCATTTTGAAACATCCGATTCATACTAGTCACTCTTTCCACATTCCAATTGCTGATGTCCTGATTGAAATTTTTTGCGCCTGAAAATAAGGCATTCATTGAGGTTACATTTGAAGTATCCCAATGGGTAATATCACCGTCGAGTTTAGAGTGTCTATCCACATATCCTGCAACCCAGATATTCATTGAATAAACATAACATAGGCAGTAACTACTTTTTCTAGGTATTTATCTGTTGGAAATGTGCTGTCCCAGATGTAGAATTCACACAATTCAGGATGTCCATTGACAGTAAAATACTTAAGCTCGTCATCACCCGTATCTTCGTATATTGAAAAGAGTTGTTTTTTTCTATGGATAAATTGCGTTCATTCAGGGTATTTAAAAAATCTTGGCATTCTAAACTTACCCGGATGGTCACGCCATTCAGGTGAAGTTCTAAGGGTTTGGCACAAGGACTTTCTGCTAGTGTTGGAGGAATGTCTAAGGGGGTTTCTCCTTTAAAACATCCGAAAAGAGCTATTACTAAGGATGTGCAAAAAGGAGTTTTATAAATAATTCCTTCCACAGCAGATTAAATGTCTAACTAGGCGAAACAATCTCTTTCTTCTTTTAAAATCAAGCAATAGCAAAGTACCTCATGCTTTTGGTATAGATGTTCAATCATACCGACTCTGTCATCCAAGCATATACGAATAATGAACTCTTAATTGGATGGTTAACCCTCCTAATCCAAATTTAAGGTATCGTTCATCACTATTTGAAGTTCTTTTAATTCATGGAATAGCGAATTTACTATTTCCTTGTTTTCCGGTAAATGGGCTATATCATTCATTTCTAAGGAATCCTTTTCCAGATTAAAGAGAAGCGTTTTAGATATTCTTGGGTAGTAAATAAGTTTGTGCTTACCCTTCTTTATCATCCTCTGATGATCCATGTAGGCGCCATAAATGCCATCTCCATAAGGTGAATGTTCCATTTCCCCATCAATCAAATCAACCAGAGAATTAAAAAAAATGTTTTTTGGTTTCCTAATATCAGCCAGTTCAAGGGTAGTAGGCATGACATCTTGAAAGTATATATCATCTTCAATTATCCTTCCTTCTGGAATACCTGGTCCAGAAATTATAAATGGCACTTTAATAGAATGATCATATAAACTCTGTTTGCCCATCAGCCCATGACTCCCAACCGAAAGGCCATGATCCGAAGTAAAAATTATATAGGTATTATCTATAGCATCAGTACTTTCTAATGCTTGAAGAATACTTCCAATCTGAGCATCTAAATGAGATATGATTGCATAGTATTCCCTGATATGCGTTTTTACTGCATATGGAGTTCTAGGAAAAGGGGCCAAAGATTCATCCCGAAGCCAAACAGGGTTGCCAATTTCATCCTTGTAGGGGTATTCTGGCAAAAAATTATCTGGGATAGGAATCTCATCTATAGGATACAGATCAACAAATTCAGCTGGAGCTTGACGGGGATCATGGGGAGCATTGAAAGATAGGTACATAAAAAAAGGCTCATCCCTTTTTACTGCATCGTCAATAAAAGTCAAAGCTTCATTTTTTACTACTTCTGACCAGTGGGTTCCTCCCTCCCAAAATCCCCCCTGGAGACTATCGGTGGGCAACCATCGCTGATCATTTTCGTAAATTGGACGGGCATAACCAATAGGAAATAAAGAATTAGTCTCTTGGTCACTTTCATAAGCTTCGATAATTCTGGCTATTGGGGCTTTACCGATATTGTCTGCAGGCATTCCTGGTCGAACCTGGCCAATTGTTTGAAATATTGTTTCAGCTGGAACTTCAACATGCCATTTTCCAGTCATATAAGTGTTGTATCCGCCTTTTTGCAATAACTGCCCCCAAGTATGAGATAAAGCAACCGAATCGTTGCTTTTCCAAGCTGTAACAGCATTTTGGGAATCCCATAAAGATTGACCAGAAATAATCATAGAACGTGAAGCAACACATATAGCCCCGTGCCATCCGCCCATATTGTGGGCATTTGTGAATACAGCACCATTGTTTGCTAATTCATTAATGTTAGGGGTTTTAACAATATCATTTCCATAATAACCAACAGAATTATGGGATAAGTCGTCAACAAAAAGAAAAATAAAGTTTGGTTTTTTTGACGTTTCTGTTGTGCATCCGGAAAGAAAAATAAACAACAAAAAATGCACTAAGTACATAAAATTTAATCGACGATTCAACATATTTTAATCAATTGATAGGAGTTAGACAAGTATTATGTAAAGGTAGCAGAATGGAATTAGTTTATTCCAAGCTGCTGTAAAGACAAAAGAAAATTTGTTAGGCGAATTATTTACATTAAAACAATGCAAATGAACTGATCTGATCAGGAGTCAATCGCTTTCCATTGTGGATTAATACCCGAAATTTAAAAGTTATTTCACTGTCTTTATCTAAAGTAATATTAAGCTTGTCCAAACCCTCAGAAAAGATTGCTTGTCCTAATGGATTAGCAGAGAAAAGCCCATATCCTCTTGCATGCCAATAAGTTGGATATCCTGTATTTTCAGGATGATCAAATATGGTAATGGACACTGTTTGGTCATCTACTATTCCACTGAGGCTAACCCATTTGGCGCGTTTACCCCAAACATCAATACCTCGGACACCTTCAGATGAAAAGTAATTTCCACTAACTCCGGAATTATCCAAAACAGGAACAGTCGATTCAAGCCCATTTGCATCAACAAATAGTAAAGGTGTATCACTGGGATGTTCAAGTTCTCGTCTGACTCTAATACCAAAAAAGCCTTCTTTGTTATCTTCAAGGGATAATAATTTAGTGGCTTTTAGCGTTGTGGTTCGATCAATTATTCTTGCATTTCCAACCTGTTTAAATTTATAAATGCTTTTCTCATAAAGTAAGACTGTACCGCTGTTGTCTACCCATCGTGATTTGGTTTCTAGATGTCCTTTTTCTTGATCAATCTCTAATTCTAAGTGTTCAATACTTCCATAAGTAGATTTATCCGTAATGGCATCCGAATTGTTCCAAAAATCAATACCATTTACATTGCCATAGCTTAGCCAATTGCCTACTTGATGTGGATGGTCAATTCTCTCTCCTGGTCTTGGATTAATTGGGTAACCTCTAGTTATATCTACCTGATTAACAGCATAGATGGGATGAAGTATGGGCTTATAGTATGCATCGCGATAAATATACTTAGTGAATAGTTTATCGCCAATGAAAATACCAAGACTTTCCGACACAGGGTCATCAATTAATTTGATTATCTGTTGATTATGATTTAAATCCTGAGATAGAATCAAAAAACTGCCATAGATAAATAAGATGATTTGATATGATAGATTTGTAATAGTTTTAGATTTCATAAATCATTTTTTTTGTCAATTTAATCAAATCATTTTGAATAAATTTTTAAATATAGCAGAATGTATATTGAATGTTCAATTTAGTGAGAACAAATTGAAGTAGTAATTGGTGGGTAAACCCCTATAAGTTGGCCAGAATTTTTAAATCTGCTTTTAGGGAGTTCTATTCCCCAAAAACATGACTTAGGGATGGATTTAGACTTGATTTTAGGGAATCAAAAACTGTAACGAAGTCCAAACTGAATTTGCCACCTTGATTGAAGACTGAAATTATCCGCAAATGTCGATTGTAAATCTTTGTCAAAGGAATATGTAGGCTCACCCATATCAACATTTACGCTGATTGGTTGACTATTGGCAGATCTTTGTCGAATACCCCATTGAGATGAAATTAAATTGCCCAAATTCAAGATATCTACACTAAACTGAATAGATTGATCCTTTTTTATATTATACTTCTGTACTAGGCGGACATCCCATCTCGAGGTCCAAGGCAATAAACCAACATATTTTTGACTGTATTCCCCACGATTATTTTTTAAAATAGGATTTTGTTGGATAAAATAATCTAAAGCCTTCCTCTGTTCAGATTGCTCGGATTCAGTTCCTTCAAATTGCATCATTTCAAGGCCTTTTTTAGTGGGAATGTATATGAGATCATTTGATGATGCCCCATCTCCATTGATATCGCCTCCATAGGTATATCCAAATCTTCCTCCTTGAACATATTCAAAAAATAAACCTAAAGAAGTCGTCCATAAACCATAAGAAATCTCTCTGTTTATTGTTCCTAAGATACGGTGTTTATTCCCAAATAGAGAATTAGAAATTATTCCTTGATTGACATCTCCTAAAGCTGGGTTGTTGTTAAATGCACTAGAAGTAATTTCCGAAGATGCTGAATTGACATCTTTGGAAATCAGATAATTGTAGGATAAACTAAACGAAGAATTTCTGTTCCAGAACTTTTGAATTTTTACCGATCCATTAAGAGACCAACCTATGTCTGTGTTGGTAAATACATAAATGTTAGCAAGAGACTGACTACCCACGGGGCCGTATAAAGCAATGTCACTTCGGGTATAGATCAATCGATTATCAACTCCCTTTAGTTTACCAGTAGGTTTATTCAAGCCATAATTCCGAACAAGCATCCCGTTGATGTCTTTTGAATACAATATGTCAGTACTAGTAGACCATCCTTTTCCCCATAGATAATCATGCCCTACATTTGTCCTTACTATCTGTGGGAATTTAAACTCAGGGTGAATAGCTTGCCTAAAGTACCAGAATGGATTACCGATTTGGTTGCCAATCCAAACAAATGGAATTCTTCCTGAAAAGATACCCGCTCCACCGCGTAGTACAGAGGTTCCCTTATCGTTTGTTTTCCAATTAAAACCAAACCTTGGGGAAAATAAAGGACGATTTCTTGGAAACTGTGTATTATCAAACTTAATTCGACTGCCATCTCTCTCGAAATAAGCTATTGAAGCATCATAATCACCTGGTGCGGTATCAATAATTTCTTGGGTATATCTTTTTGAATTTCCATAAAAAGGGATATCCATTCTCAATCCAATGGTTAATACCAGATTTTGATTTAGTTGCCACAGATCCTGAATATATGATGCCCACTGACCTACCTCAATAAAGTAAACTTTCCAGTTTCCCTGGGAATCAACCTGCTGAGCAAAGTTTACTGCCGGGTCCATAAATCCTGCATCAACAAAGTCTACAAAAGCCTTGACCGATTCAAATCCTGGCCCATAAGTACCGCTTGGATATGGTGGTGAAAGATTTTGGGGATCATACCATCCCAGATTAAAACTATTTTCAAATCTGAATAATTCAAGACTTGAACCAATGGTGACCTGATGATTTGGTAGATATATATTGAAATTGTTGGTTAATTGAAATACTTGTTGTTTGATGTAATTCTGAATAGAAAAGGGTTCATGGCCACCTATGATATAACGGATATTGTTCTTGTTGATGTTAACAATTGGAAAAGGTTCGGAAAAAGGAAGCCTATAGTCATTAAAGCTGGTGAAACCCAGTTGAAGATTATTAGAAAATTTGTTGCTGAAATTCGATTTTAATTCAATAATGCCCGCATGTAATACGTTGTTGATTTGATACCCGGAATTGTAGAATTGAAGCGTGATTTGGTCTGGGCCACCTCTTCCACCTGCCCGAGGATGGCGAGGCAATTCCTTTGAGGCATCAAGAAAATTGTAGGTTGCCACCAAACTATGAACTGAATTGATATTCCAATCCAACTTTAGTAGCCCTTTGATATTGTCGGTTCTGTGTGTATATTTTTCATACGGGCCTGTTTTATAGCCGAATCGACTAAATAAAGTTCGGGAAACCAAATCTAAATCACTGGCTTCTACTCTGGAAACCCCTTCACCAGATAGACCAGGTCTTGATGCGACAATGTCAGAACCTATGTCTGATCTCCTTTCAATTTCTAGATTTGAGAAGAAAAATAATTTATTATTGATTATCGGTCCACCGAGGATAAACCCTGTTTGTAAATGGGTCAAATCAGACCTGAACACTTTTTCATCCCTAACTTTTATTCCAGTAAAGTCTTGGTTTCGAAAAAAACTGAAAGCAGAACCTTTCAATTCATTTGTTCCTGACTTTGTTACTGCATTAACAGAAGCACCAGTAAATCCAGCTAAAGTCACATCATACGGAGCAATATTGATTTGTATCTGATCTATTGCATCTAAAGAAACAGGTTGGGCCGAGGATTGGCCACCAGGAACAGCCGAATCTAATCCGTAAGGATTATTAAATAGAGAACCATCGAGTGAAAAATTATTAAATCTATTATTTCGCCCAGCAAAAGAATTTCCATTTGAGGAAGGCTCTAGCCGAGTGTAATCTGATGCTGATCTGGTTATTGTTGGCAAACTGGTCAGCTGTCTTCTACTGACCTGTGTAGATGCCCCAGTTTTATTTTTTACCGTAAGATTTTCATCATAACTGCCTACTAGTTTAACCTCCTGGAGTTCATCGGATTGCTCGCTTAATTGAAAATTCATTTCCAATTTATCTCCAAGTACTAAATAAATCTCATTGTATTCTTGATTTGCAAAACCGATATAACTAATTTCAATTTGATAAGGTCCTCCTACTCGCAGGTTTGGTATAGTGAATCGCCCACTTTCTAGAGTAATAGTTCCATTTGTAGTTCCTGTGGGCTGATGAAGAGCTACCACAGATGCTCCCATTAATGGTTTTTGCTGAATGTCAAGAACTATTCCTTGTATTTGGGCAGTGGTTACTTGTGCATATGCGTTTTGTATTTCAAAGAATAAGAAAATACCAGCACCTAACAAAAAACGAATTTTTAAATTGTTCATGAGGCATAATGAAAACCTACCTTGCATCTTACTTAATAATTTTCTCAACTTGTATTTGATCAAGTATCAATAAAAAATGAGAAATACCTACCACTATTGAGATTACAGAATTTGATTCGCAAATTTCACTCATTTTATTCAAAATTCCTATTCAATCACCTCACAAATGCAACTTAGTATTTTATCGGAAAAGAGGATAAATCTCTGCTATTGTTTACGTTGATTGAAATTCTCCTATTTCGATAAAAATGTGAAAAAATCTAAAAGCCAAACCGTAATTAACTCAATTTGGTATGCCTTTGGGCTGTATTTGTAGAACTTAGACAAGAAACTGTTTTTGTATATTGATTGTTTGAATTCAATTTAACAAGTTTTTAATCAGTTTGTAAAATAAATTTTTAAATTCGTTTAATATCAATATCCTAATGCGAATTTTAAAATTTAGTGCAAGTGTATCAATCTCTAATGAATTATTATTATATTCGCTTAGCGTTAAAAATATTGCCCGAATGATCTTGTACCCCCCCCCTATTTGAGAGCTTAGACAATAGGCAACAAGGTCTTCTTTTTTTTACATATACACGCTGTTTACCGATTCGTATTATTTGCTGTCTGAATATCGTTATGGTCTTGACGTCTGACGTTATTACCACAAGAATTTACATACGCAAAAAAAGAATCAATAAAATTATCATGAATATTTTGAGCTAATCCACCTTATAAATGAATGAAGTATGAGCTACATAAATCGGAATAAAAGTCCTTTGAGAATAAAATACTGTACTGGGTTTTTAATCGTCTTATTACATCAGATAAATTTCTCATTCGCAAACGAGTTTTTTTATCCACATGGTATTCATCCATCAGTCCAACAAGAACTGACTGGGACTGTAACTGATCAAGCCGGAACACCATTGATAGGTGTCAATATCATTATCAAGGATACTAAAACGGGAACACAGACTGATTTTGATGGAAACTATACCCTGAGAGTTACCAGAGGAGATGTTTTAGTCTTCTCGTACATAGGGTATGTTGCTCAAGAAACAACAGTTGGTGATAGTGATGTCATAGATATCGTGTTACAGGAAGATTCAGCCGAATTAGAACAAGTTGTGATTGTAGGTTTTGGCTCTAAAACAAAGAAAAGTGTAGTTGGATCTATTTCGACAGTTACACCAAAAGAATTAAAAATACCGGCTAGTAATCTTACAACAGCCTTGGCTGGAAGGCTTTCTGGGGTGATTTCTTTTCAAAGAAGTGGTGAGCCAGGGGCTGATAATGCTAATTTTTTTGTTCGAGGCATCACTACATTAAGTGTAGCCGCATCTCCACTGATATTAATTGATGGTGTAGAATTAACCACTAATGATTTGGCTAGACTTCATCCAGATGATATAGAGACATTCTCTATTTTAAAAGATGCTACGGAAACTGCTATTTATGGTGCAAGAGGTGCTAATGGTATTATACTGGTCACCACCAAAATGGGGCAAATTGGAAAACCAAGAATATCTGTTAGGTATGAAACATCCCTAAACTCAAATACTCAATTACCTCAATTTGCTGATCCTATCACTTATATGAAATTAAACAATGAAGCTGTTAGAACTAGAACTCCTGAAAATCCAGTTCCATACAGCCAAGAGCGAATAATTGCTACCCAAGAAGGTATCAATAATAATGTTTTTCCAAGCACTGATTGGCAAGATGTATTATTGGAAGATTATGGTTTAAGCCATCGTGTAAATTTCAATGTAAATGGAGGCGGTGAAGTGGCACAGTATTATGTAGCAGGTGGATTTGTTAGTGATGCTGGAAATCTCAAAGAAATCAAAACGGTTTCCAATGAGAGCAATGTGAGCTTGAATCGTTTTTTCTTAAGGTCTAATGTTAGCGTTAATCTATCAGATACAACAAAAGCTACGATTCGATTACAGTCAAGTATAGATGAACTTCAAGGTCCTGCTGTTCCAGGTAATGGGTCACCAGGAGCAAATGTTTTCGCTCGTACTCTATTGACTAGTCCTGTTCGATTTCCAGCTATTTACGAGCCTGATGAGGACAATGTAGAAAATCCTGATATATTATTTGGAAATCAAATAGCTAATGATAATCCTTTTGTTGGGAATCGATTTGGCGGTAGTCAAGGGTATTATATTAACCCATTTGCAGAAGTTGTAAGCGGTTTTTCTAGACAGAACAATTCTTCTACTCTAATTCAAGTAGAGTTGGAACAAGATTTGAAAGGTATTACTCCAGGATTAAGTTTAAGATTTTTAGGTAACAGCAATCAAACTGCTTTCTTCAGCAATTTTAGGACTTCCATACCTTTTTGGTTTTATGCATCAGAATTTAATTACGATCGAATAAACAACATTCATGAATTAACTCCTTTGAATCCTCAGGGAGGTAGTAGGTCTTTGGGATTTGCAGCTGGTAACAGGCTTGTCTATAGTACAGTTTATGGTGAATTAACATTGAATTATTCAAGAACATTTAAAGAAAAACATTCCCTTTCAGGTGTATTGGTAGGTATTGGACGTCAATCGACAGATGGAAATGCAACAAATTTAGAGACCTCCTTGCAGCGAAGAAACTTGGGGATTTCCGGAAGATTCACTTATGGATTGTATGACAAATATTTTTTTGAGTTTAGCTTCGGTTACAATGGATCGGAGCGTTTTCACCCGAGTAAACGATTCGGATTTTTCCCGTCATTTGGTGCCGCCTGGGTTGTTTCAGATGAAAAATTCTTTGGTAATTTGAACCAAACCATTAACAATTTTAAATTAAGATTTTCCTACGGTGAGGTAGGTAATGATAGCCTCGGAAATGATACTGATAGATTTTTCTACTTGTCTTCTGTTAACCTTGTTGATGGGGGAAGAGGTTACTTTATTGGCAGGGGAAATTCAGGTGCATTTACACCAGGAGTATCAATTTCTAGGTATGCTGATCCGAATATAAATTGGGAAGTGGCAAAAAAAACCAATTATGGTATAGATGTAGACTTGTTTAATAATGCTATTCAAATTAAAGCCGATTATTTTACTGAACGCCGTGAAAACATTCTTCAAAATCGTTTAATTCCTTTAAGTCTAGGTCTCCAAGCCGTAAATAGAGCCAATATTGGAATCGTAGAAGCCCAAGGCTTTGATGGTTCTGTAGATGTCAATCATTATTTTAAGAATGAATTTTGGGTAAGTGGGCGCGTCAATTTTACCTATGCTAATGGTAAGGTTGTTCAATTTGAGGAGCCAAATTACAGTGATGTAGGCGCTCCCAATAGATCAAGAATAGGTACAAAAATCAATCAACGAATTGGATTTATAGGCGAACGTCTTTTTGTTGATGATGAAGATGTGAGAAATTCTCCAAGACAATTTGGAAATGTTTTAGCAGGTGACATCAAGTACAAGGATATGGACGAGAATGGAATAATTAATGACTTAGACAGAGTTCCCATAGGTAAGCCTTCTACACCACAAGTTACCTATGGATTTGGGTTTTCATTAGGCTATAAAAGCTTTGATATATCAGCGTTTTTTCAAGGTATTGCTGAAACATCACTCTATATAGATCCTACTGCAACCTCTCCTTTCAATACTGTTTTTGTTGATCCTTCACAGTTTACTTCCGTTGATAGCTCTGTTGAATTTTCACCAGCAATCGGAGAAACACCTTTACTAAAAGCTTATTCCGAAAGTTATTGGTCTGAAGACAATAGGGATTTATATGCTGTACTGCCTCGATTAGGTAGAGGTGCTACACAAAACAACCAGCAATTGAGTAATTGGTGGTTAAGAGACGGATCTTTTTTACGACTTAAGCAAATGGAATTGGGTTATACCGTTGAACCAAAAAACCAAAAGAGTTTTGTGGGTTTAAAGTCATTGAGAATTTACCTAACGGGAACAAATTTGGTTCACTGGAGTACGTTTAAATTATGGGATCCAGAGGTCGGTGGCAATGGCTTTGGCTATCCTTTACAGCGTACCTTCAATATAGGTCTTTTAACAAATTTTTGACATATGATTTTTTTAGTCCTAATAGAATTAAATATGGTCATAGCATTTTACGATAAATAAAGTTGAGACGATGAGAACAGATTTTGTACATATAATACTAATTTTCACACTCCTACAGATAACTTTTTCTTGTAGCAAGTTTTTGGATTTGGTACCCGATAACATCGCTACAATAGACATAGCTTTTGAAAAACAAATCGGAGCAGAGCGATTCAAAGCTACACTTTACGGTTACCTTCCCAATTTTACGAACCCTTTAGGGGGTAGTCACACATTATGGACGGGTGATGAAGCTTGGATGAATGATATTGCCTATAATATTTTAGGTACTAATCAAACGACCAATCAGAAAATACCTCTGTCTCATGATATTGCAAGAGGATTTCAATCATCTAACAATCCTATACTCAGCTCCTGGTCAAGCCTTTACGTAGCAATTAGAGATTGTAATATTTTCTTAGAGAATATTGATAATCCTATTGACATGGATGATTTTTTGAAAAATCAATGGGCAGCGGAGGCCAAGGTTCTTAAAGCATATTACCATTTTTACTTGATGCGTCAATATGGTCCCATACCTATTGTAGATGTTAATCTCCCTGTGGATACCGACCCTTCCAATTCACAAATTCCAAGGAGATCTGTTGATGAAGTAGTAGATTATATAGTTAATCTTATAGATGAAGCAGTGCCCGATTTACCCCAAGTAACTGTAGGTAATGCAGATTATGGGACAATTAATCAATCAAGTGCTTTGGCCATTAAAGCTCAAGTGTTATTAACTGCCGCAAGTCCTCTATTTAATGGGAATTCTGACTATGTGAATCTAGTGAACTCTGAAGGAACGGGCTTAATAAATTCTACGTTTGATGCCACAAAATGGGATAGGGCAGCCCAGGCTTGTAAAGAGGCTATAGAAAATGCTGAACAAGCAGGTCATAGCTTGTACAGATTTGACGAACTTCCTAGTCTGTCTGAAACGACCAATTTAAAGATGTCTATTAGGGGGGCTTATACTTCTGAAGTAACAACCGAGGTTGTTTTCCCAGCAACAGGTAGGACAGTTTCGGATCAGTCGGCATTTATCGCTCCATTAGATTTTCCAACAGGAAATACTGACTTCCAGTTACAATCTGTTATAAGCGCTCAATTTTCTCCCACATTACGTGTTGCAGAAATGTTTTATTCCGAGAATGGTGTTCCTATTGAGGAGGATACGAGTTATGATTTCAACAATAGATACCAAACTGAAATTGCTCCTGAAGATGATCCTATCAAGCAATTTTATGTTCAACCAGGCTTTACAACTGCCAAATTAAATCTAGATAGAGAGCCTCGTTTCTATGCATCACTTGGTTTCGACGGAGGTATTTGGTATGGACAAGGAAATACTGATGATACGTCTCTTATAACGGTTAGGGCAAAATATACAGAACGAGCTGGAGCAAAAAATCTTCCCAGTTTCAATAGATTTTCAGCGACGGGATACTTTGCAAAGAAGCTTGTTCATTACGAAACAACTATGGCAGGAGGCAATAATATAGTTCCCCTGATAGAGGAAAACTATCCTTGGCCGATCATTCGTTTGGCCGATATTTATTTAATGTATGCTGAAGCTTTAAATGAAAGTCTAGCATCTCCGAATGCTGAAGTCTACAAGTATATAGATCTTGTAAGAGAAAGAGCGGGATTAAACGGAGTTATTGATTCCTGGTCTTCATTTTCCTCAAATCCCTCCAAACCTACTACAAAAGATGGAATGCGTGAAATAATCCATCAAGAACGCATGATCGAACTTGTTTTTGAAGGAAGTCGATTCTGGGATTTAAGACGCTGGAAAAAAGCAATTGATCTTATGAGTAAGCCAATTAGAGGATGGAATGTATTTGGTGATACAGCTGATCTTTATTATAATGTTCAGACGATATACCAACCAAATTTTTCAATTAAAGATTACCTATGGCCGATTGATTTACCCATAATTCTCAGAAATAGTAACCTAATTCAAAACCCTGGATGGTAATTTGTCACAAAATTTTATAGTCATGAAGTTAATAATCAAAAGTTTCTTATTAATACCAACAGTCATTTTTCTTGGCATCGCTTGTGATTCAGAAACGAAAGGTCCCTTATACAGCGATGGTGAGGCACCTGGTTCAGTATCTAATGTAACTTTTACGCCTGAACCTGGAGGGGCATTAATTCAATACAAATTGCCTTCGGATGAAGATTTACTTTTAGTGAGGGCTGAATATATTTTAGCTAATGGTGAAAATGCTATTGTTAGATCGTCGAAACACAAAAATTATTTGCAAATAGATGGTCTTATAGATTCTCTTGCTACTCATCCTATAAAACTTATTGCAGAAGACTACGGGGGCAATCTTTCTGAGCCTGTTGAAATTGAGGTAACTATAAAGGAAGCTCCGATTTTCAAAGTCGCTAAAACAGTTAAAATGATACCTGATTTTGGAGGAGTTCGTATTTTCTGGTCAAATCCTGCTGAAAAGCGTGTAAACTTTAGACTTTTATCCACTGATGATCAAGGATTTCCACTTGCATTAGTTACTAAAACAAAGGCCGATAATGTAGCAGATACAATTGTCCAAAGGGGGTATAATCCTGATTTGCGCAAATTCTCGGTAGAAATATCAGACAGGTGGGGGAATACTGCTCCCCTAGTTGAAGAAGAGCTGAAGCCTTTGTTGGAATTAATGGTCCCTAAGGACGGTATGTCGGACCCAAAACTACCTCATGATATGTGGGACCAGAGTCCTGGGTTAAAATGGAGTAATATGTGGAATGCTATTGACGACGCAGGCAATTCTATCTCTGGGGAAGAAGTTTATGTCATAAGAAGGCGAGAATGGTTAACTGCCGACAACAATGGAACAACTAGGGATCCGGACCCTCTTCCTGAATATGCACCTCCAAAACGAGAATCTCATTTAAAAACCATTGATTTGGGGCGTCTTGTAAAATTGAGTCGTTTTAAGTATTGGGATGCCTTTCCATATCAGTGGGGTTCTGTGCGTCTATTTGATCTTTGGGTTAGAAGTGATGAGCCAAATCCTGAAGGGACTTTTGACGGGTGGACCAAGGTGTTTTCGAATGCAGAAATTGTCAAACCTTCGGGGCTTCCACACTTGAGTACAACACAGGAGGATAGAGATTTAGCAGCTAATGGTTTCGAGTTTTTATTCCCGTTAGAATTAGAACCTGTTCGATATATTAGATTCGCTTTTCTTGATAATTTTCTTCCGCCGGATAGCATTGTGTTTGATGGTCAAGAACTTGAGTTTTACGGCTCATTTGATCAATAAATTAAAAGCAATGGAAAAATATAAAATCAAAATCTACTCATTTCTTTTTTATTCCCTATCTCTATTAATGATATCTTGTGAAACAACTGTTGAAACATTTGAAAAGTTTACGAGAGAAGGAGAAAAAATACTTTTAGGAAAACCACTATCGGTAACTGTTAACCCGGGAAATCAACGTGCTGAGTTTGTTGTTGAGATTAACTCTGACCCAAAAATCAACGCTATAAATATTTCATGGACGGAACCGGATGGAACTCTAAGGTCTCATGATATTGATTACACACGGACAAAAGATGGCAATGAAACTTTGATTTTTGAATTGGATGATATTAGCGAAGGGACCAGGTCATTTGTTTTTACATCACTGAGTGATTCGGGTCTAAAGTCCTTAAAATTAGAGGTAAATGAAGCAATTTATGGACCAATTTATCAATCAGGATTACTTCCTCGTCAAGTGGTAAGCACAATGTGGTCATCTAGCCATGTTACATTTAGTTTGTCAAACAGCTTCCCTAATACTGTAACATCAACAGAACTAATTTATGAAGATGCATCAGGTTCGACACAGAAAATAACAATAGACAACTCTACAGAGTCGGTAAATATTGAATCTTACAATAGAGATAAAAAAGTTTTGGTAAAAAGTTTACATAGGCCTTCTCCAAATGCTATAGATACCTTTCTTACAAACATTAGTCAGGAAGTTTCATATCCTGATACTTTTACCTTAGATAGAACGCTATGGCAATTAGTATCATTAAACAACGATATACCTTCATCGCTTAGTGTGTGGGGTCCTATTAATGAACTGTCTTATTGTTGGGATGGAGATCCCACGACATGGGGAGCATACATAGGTGAGACTAAGCCAGTACACTTTACTATTGATTTAGGTCTTGATAAGCCCCTTCAACTTAAACGATTTTATTGGCCCGGTTTCCCTGTTAATCGGAATGAAGAAATAAAGGATTATCAAATTTGGGGGATTTCGGATATTACTGACGCAGATACTACTGTTGATGCAGGAACAGATTTGGTTGGATGGGAAACTGAAATGGAAAGTAAGGGTTGGGTAAAATTATTGGAAGGTACGCGCCCTCAAGCCGATGATACTTATTCGGCTGAAATTACTAATAAAACTAAAGTGAAATATATCCGGGTTGTTCCTCTAAATAATCAAGCATCGGGAAATATGCTTTGGGGAGACTTAAGCTTTGATGCTTATTTCTAAAGATTTCCGCTTACAAATAAAGCGTGTATTTTTAATAAATGAAACCATCAAAATGCTTTTTATATCTTCTTATAATTTGTCTCATTTATTCTTGTACGGCTACTGAAATATTGGTTGAAAATGAGCAAGGAGAATGGAGTCATGAGATTCCTTACTTGGTCGGAGAAAGTAGGAAAGTATTCGATGCCAAACCTCCTGACGCAACTGATAACATGAGATGGTTTACTAATGATCACAATTTTGTGATTGATAAAAGTGGAAAATTGCATTGGTTTGGTATCAATAACCCCTACCCACCACCCGGGAAGTCTTTATATAGGTATCATCCGTATTTAGGACATTTAACAACTGAAGAACCACTTGGAGAGTGGAAACGTGAGGCATTTGCCATTGACGAGTCTCAAGGTACGGAATATGTGGGGGCTCCCTATGTTATTTGGCATGAGGAATCAAGACGTTGGGTAATGGTTGTAGAGACAATGCTCAATGGAAGACGTAGGATGGAAGTAGTTTGGTCGGATGATTTGTATAAATGGGAAAGAACCTATAAAGCTATATTACCTCAATCGTTATGGCTGACATCTCGTGATCCACATATTATGAAGGGTACAGATGGTAAATACTGGATTCATTTGGTAAGTAAAGATGGTAGTAAACGCCCAACTCTTTCACAAGTGGTTCGGCTCAAAACAATTGATTTCGTCAATTTTGAGGGTCCCCTACCAGTGATGAGTATAGCTGATAACGCCCCGTCAAGCGGTATAGAATCACCTTTTATTGTTGAACGTGATGGATTGTGGTACCTATTTTTTACCTATGCCCATCGTCGCTATGCAGAAACTATTGTGGTTCTATCAGATAATTCTGATTACTTTGACTATAACGAGAATGTTATCACAACCCTTTTCGGTCATGCTGCTGAAATATTTGAGTATAAAGGTAAAACCTATATCTCTTCTTGTGGTCCGGAAGATAGACATTGGTTAAACCATCAATCTGTGTCCTTGGCGGAATTAATTTGGCTTAAATATTATGACTAATCCGTCTTGATTATTTTGTTAAGGTTATTGCGGAGTGGAAGTAATTTGCAGGGGCACAAGGAAAAGTTAGCAAGAACGTGGGTATTCCGTAGAACAATTTGCCGTCTATGTTCTATTTTGTTTGTAAATACGGACAATAATAGTGGTATACTCAAAGTAACAGTCCCAATCAGAATAGACTTAACTCACTGATTCAAATTTGATTGCCCAAACAATAAAATTAAGCTACATATCATATGTGCAGGATGTATACAGGGGATTTGTGCAGCGTTGGTATTTATACAAGTTTTAAAATAAAAATAGGGTTCTAATGCTTTCATTATGGAGTAGAGCTTAAGCATATAAATTTGCAGGCAGGCCAAAATACCAACGATATGGATACTTTCCTAATAAAAATTTGTATATTTGTTCCATTGTAACTGCTTCCCAATTTAGTATTTAATTGAGAAATATGCTTTCTAATTGTACCCAATTGTTATCTTGTAATAGATTAGCAATAAACTGTATCTTCTTTAATGTAATTACCCCCCCCCATTTATTTGGAATAGGGATCGGGTAAATCCTTTCCAGTTTCAGTTCAACTATTTTTTTAAGGAACCTACTCTGTTAGGGTATGGTTTTCTATGCTTGTTTTTTCCTTTCTTTCGGGAAGGGTATAGTCATTTTATTTCCTCTGATGACCCATGTCCCAATGAAAATGGGGGGGGGTAGAACCCATAATCATTTCTCTGACTATTTTGATCGGTTTTCATCAGTTACAACCCATTATTTGAATCAAACATCAACTTATAAATTCACAATTCGATGATATTTAGAATTTTTCCATTTCCATTATTCATTTCCGTATTAGGGCTACTTCTATTATTTTCGTGTAATGATGAAGATACGCCCACAGCACCTATTCAGCCGGTATTGGCTAAGTTTACCATCGCCACATCTACTGGTGTTGGTGGTTCGATAACGGGTAGTCAAAGTGTAGATGGTGGTCAGTCGGTGACCGTTACTGCCACAGCCCAAGAGCACTATCAGTTGAAGCAATGGACAGGCGATTGTGGTAGTTTTGGTTCAGACAATACAGAAATCACCATCACCGCTTCCAAGAATTGTCAGATTGGAGCTGAGTTTGAAAAGATCAAGTATAGCATCACCGCCGGTTCAACCGATGGAGGCAGTGTCGGTGAGGGGGAATTATCAAGAGAGTTTGGACAGGTAGCCTCTTTTACGGCAGAACCCGAAGAAGGCTATCAGTTAAGCGGATGGACACCGTCCGAGGGCGGCGAATGTTCTGACCTTATAGCCGTCAACAACAAAGTGACCTTCACAGTTGCCGGTAATTGTAGTTTGGAAGCGGTCTTTACCAAGGCACCCCGAACGATTACGATAGAAGAGAACGAGAATGGGGAAATAGGCATCACCCCATCTGCAACTGTTGATCATGGTGATGAGGTAGTGGTTACTGCCACTGCCAATAAACATTACGCCTTCAAGGGTTGGTCTGGAAGCTGTGGAGAATTAAATAACGATGAATCAAGCATAGTGATTACTCTGGTATTGGATTGTTCACTAGGAGCGGTTTTTGAAAAAGTAAGCTATACCATCACGGCGACCTCTACTGATGGGGGAAGCGTGGTCCGAGATGGACAGCAGGTTGATGAGGAATTATCTACAGTCTATGGAGAGACATCTACTTTGACAGCAACCCCTGACAAGGGCTATCAGTTTAGTGAATGGAGGAGTGATGATTGTCCTACCCTTGCAGATGCTACAGAGGTTGAAGCAGAGTTCGTGGTAGAAGGGGATTGTCAATTGGAGGCGGTGTTTGAAAAAGCTCCTCGTATGATATCTGCAGCAGAGAACGAAAATGGACAGATAACCATTAGCCCATCAGAGGGTGTAGTATATGGTGATGAGGTGGAGGTTACCGCCACCGCTGATGAACATTATTCCTTCAAGAGCTGGTCTGGAGATTGTGGCGATTTAAACGATGACCAATCAAGCCTAACGATAACTATATTGGAAGATTGTACGATAGAAGCGGTATTTGAAAAGGTATCTTATACCATCACAGCGACATCTTCTGAAGGAGGAAGTGTTGGCGATGAGGATTCTGAGACGGGTATTAGTATCGTCTACGGAGAGACCATATCTTTGACAGCAACACCCCAAGAGGGGTATCAATTTAGTGTCTGGACAACTGAAGGAGGAACGTCCCCTTCGAATTGTCCTACACTTGTAAATAATACTGATCCTATGGTTGAGTTCATTGTTGAGGGTAATTGTCAATTAGAGGCGGTGTTTGAAAAAGCACAATACACCATCAGTGCTTCCTTATCAGATGGAGGGTCGGTAAATGATTCAGAAGGTCAGTCATTAGGAGGTGATGATCCAATAACCAAGGAACATGGTCAGACCATTTCCTTGACAGCAATGCCTGATGAGGGCTATGTATTTGAGCGATGGGAGACAATAGAGGATACGGATTGTCCAGTCATAGCGGATGCTTCTGATCGTGAATTAGAATTTTCTGTTGAGGGTAATTGTAGTTTGGAAGCGGTCTTTACCAAGTCTCCTCACACGATTACGATAGAAGAGAACGGGAATGGACAGATAGTGATTACACCATCGGAGAATCTTGTTTATGGGGATGAGGTGGAGGCTACAGCCACTGCCAATGAGCATTATGCTTTCGAGGAATGGGTATTCAGTTGTGGTGAAGAGGATTCTCCGGACATTGATGTAGCTGAGAGTACTATTTCTTTCATAGTGACTAAAGATTGTGCAATCAAGGCGGAATTTACTGAGGTATTATACCGCATTACTGCTGAAGGTGGTACTGGTGGTAGTGTGGATAGTGAAGAAGAGGAAAGGGGTTTTGGTCAGGAAGTTCGCATTACCGCTGAGCCGGATGATGGTTATGGATTTGATCGGTGGCGTGCATCGGGTTCTGGCTGTCCTGATGATATTGTTTTAACTAATGAGCAGGTGCGTTTTGACGTAGGTGGTAATTGTTCATTGGAGGCTTTGTTTACTGAGGTAGAATCATCTGGAGGTGATCCGACAGGGAATCAACCTACCGATACGCAGCCTACTACTGGTACGCAACCTACCGATACGCAGCCTACTGGTACACAACCTACCAATACCCAGCCCACTACCACGACTCCAACCAATCAACCGACAACGAGTCAACCTACCACTACTACGAATCAACCAACTAATACGCAACCTACCAATACCCAAACTCCCCCGTCTACGATTGAATGTGATGATACTAGGACAGATCTCATATACGAAGAAGATGGAATCATCAAAGCAAGTTGTGCTGCTTGGTCAAAAATTGGTCAGCGTGTTACCCATGCTGGTAATCAGTATCTTATTGCCGATACTGCAATACTAAGAAGTCAAGCAAGGGGTGGTGAGAACCTTCAATACGTAGTTACCACATTTGTTACGAGTATGAATCAATTGTTTAGGGTTCCCCATCCTGATCATAATATGATAGTCCCAACAACGTATAATCACGGAGATATCAGGAAATGGGATGTGTCGAATGTGAAAAATATGAGGAATATGTTTGCAGGTGTTCAGGGTTTCCCTTATAGTCTCAGTGGTTGGGATGTCAGTAATGTGAGGGATATGAGCGGTATGTTCCAGGGAAGTGACTACAATCAACCTCTTGGTTGGTCCGATAAGGTCAGTAATGTGAAGAATATGAGTTTTATGTTTAAAGACGCAAGTGAATTTAATCAAAATATCGGCACTTGGAATGTGAGTAATGTAACCTTTATGCAACATATGTTTGATGGTGCGACTAAATTCAATGGAAACATCGG
Organism: Flavobacteriaceae bacterium bin25; assembly: GCA_002238525.1. Lineage (GTDB taxonomy): Bacteria > Bacteroidota > Bacteroidia > Flavobacteriales > Flavobacteriaceae > Bin25. Next base: position 20,709 of record MPMN01000020.1, on the reverse strand, counting down.
TTCTTGGGATGTCAGTAAGGTGGATAATATGATCTATATGTTCCGTAACGCAAGTGCATTTAATCGAGATATTAATTGGGATACGGGTAATGTAACTTATATGCAACATATGTTTGATGGTGCAACTGCTTTCAATGGAGCTTTCGGTGAAAAATGGGATGTCAGTAATGTCAGGGATATGAGCTATATGTTCAAAGATGCTACATCTTTTGGTCGCATCAATAATGGTGTACGAGATCTCAATAATTGGGATGTCAGTAATGTCAGGAATATGAGCGGCATGTTCAAGGGGGCTGAAATTTTCAGAGCAGAAGGAATTAGAGATTGGAACGTGAGTAGTGTGTGGAGTATGAAGGAGATGTTTCATTCCATTACTACGTCTTCATTTGTACCAAGAATCAGTGGTTGGGATGTCGGTAATGTCAGGGATATGAGCGGCATGTTTGGAGATACAAAATTTGGAATTACTAATTCGAGTGCTGCTATCATAAGCGGTTGGGATGTTAGTGAGGTGACCGATATGAGTGGGATGTTTAAAGGTGCAACAAGGTTCAATCAACCTATTGGTTCTTGGGATGTCAGTAAGGTGACCGACATGAGTGGGATGTTTAGTGGTGCTACAGGTGCAGGTGCTACAAAGTTCAATCAACCCATTGGTTCATGGGATGTCAGTAATGTGACCAATATGAGTGATATGTTTAGAAGTGCTGGATCATTTAATAAGTCCCTAAATGACTGGGATGTCAGTAATGTGACCGATATGGGTGGCATGTTTAATGGTGCTGGTGAATTTAATCAAGATATCAGTAAATGGGATGTCAGTAATGTGACCAATATGGGTGATATGTTTAGAAGTGCTGGAGTATTTAATAAGTCCCTAAATGACTGGGATGTCAGTAATGTGACCGATATGGGTGGCATGTTTAATGGTGCTGCATCATTTGATAAGTCCCTAAATGACTGGGATGTCAGTAATGTGACTGATATGAGTGAGATGTTTAAAGGTGCAGAGCTTTATGGATATGCTGAAGGAAACATTAGTTCTTGGAATGTCAGTAAGGTGACGAATATGAAAGAAATGTTTAGTATCTCTATAACGTTCAATGGAAACATAGGTAGCTGGAATGTCAGTAAGGTGACGAATATGACTAGAATGTTTGAGGATGCCGGTATGTTTAATCGAAATCTCAGTTTATGGAAAGTTGATATGGTCACAGAATGCCAACAGTTTTCAAATAATTCTGGATTAACAGAAAGTAATAAACCTAAATTCACTATGTGTACCATTTAAACAATATATTTGCTCATAAAGGTTTTAGGGTATAACTCATATCCTATAATGGATTTTATGAGTTTTGGATTGAGATCATGAATCATTTAAGCTACTTTAGTTTGTAGGGCTTCAACATCTTCAAAAAATTTCATAGCCACTTTTTCATCCATTGCCAAACTTTTTCAGCAGGGTTAAGCTCTGGGGTATAAGCAGGAATTCTGATGAACTTAATGTTTTCCGGAATGGTCATATTCTTAGAAGCATGAAAGCCAGCATTGTCTATAATAAGGATTTTAAGTTCTTATCGGATTTTGTTTGCTCAATTCTTGTAGAAAACCCTCGAAAATATCATTAGACACTGATGATGTTTCCCAATAGAATCTATTTCTTGTAATAGGTGAAAAGCATCCCCATAACCAAAACGATTGATAGCTGTGCTGATACTTACCAATAGGCTTGACACCTTTGGAAACCAACACCCGCTTTTGTTTGGTCATTAATCCGAAACGGGATTCATCTTGAAAATAAAGATTCACTGAGTCAAACTTATTCTTATTCTTAGATGTACTGCTTTTAATTTCAGACAGTTTACTTGGAAGTTTCTCTTCTTTCAAATGTCCGTTCAGCATCTTTATCTTTTTTATGATGAGATTTTCTGGACACTTTTAACCTACTATTGTGATGTTTCCGACAGTGCTTATGAAGAACTTGATAACTTATATTCGATTGGTGATTTTTATGCACCCATGCTAATAACTCAACATAACTAGTTATCGTTGTTGTAGGATCTGTAAGAATAGATGCTATGGCTTGTTTGGTTTGTTCGGTTATCAATGGCGGAATACCTCCTCGCTTTCTGATAGCGAGCAATTCCTTTAAACCGCCTTCATCGTATGACCTAAGCCAATGATAAATAGTCCTACGGCAAACCTTAAGCCTGGGGATTAAGTCCCTGGAATAAGTCACTTTCCTCTGTTTGAGCAAGAGAAGCATCTTAACTTTATTTTTATTGCTACTGTTCTTTTGCTTGGGCATGAGCTTCCTTAGTTCATCCTCGCTCTCTTGTACTTGTATGTCAATTTTTTTAGGCATATAGAAAATTTAATCAATTAATTTGTGTCCTATGAATATAGTATAAATCAAATGGTTGATCAGATGGATTCTGAACTCATAAAATGCATTACAGAATATGAATGACATATCAAATCTTTTTTGAGCAAATATAGTGACTAAATGGTATTATACTGAACGTCCGTTTAGCCTCTTAGCCTGGTAATTATCGTTGATGCTATAGGTCACTCCTTGACTTGGTCTCCATCGGATAGATAGAACAACTTTAATCTCCTTTCCCCTATCTCTAAAATACAGAAATATCGTGTCAAGATTTCTTCCAAGATAAAAATGTCTTAGTATTTAAATACCTCTCCACCTGCCAACACTTGTTGTCTTTTAGTATCAAAGGTAGCCTTGAGTCCTGTTCTTAAGGCAGCAGTAGTCATTATGTTGGCAACGGAATGATCATAGCCCGCCTGAACAGGTGCATTGGGCTGTTTTCGAGATCGAACACATTCCATCCAGTTGAGCATATGGGCATTAGTCAAAGGATCAGAACCTGTGTCAGCGGATGTTACAACTCCTAGATTATCATCCTGAGACAAATCATAATCTTCAAGTAGATTGGCAGAATAGCCCATTTTTTCCGCTTGATGTTGCGTAAGACCGCCATTAGATGAAACCTTGTTGGTGGACAAATTCAATTCACCTCCATTTGAATAGTAGATTTCTTTTACGCCACCGGCAGAATTGGTAAATCTAGAAGAATAGATTACCTGAAAACCACTATCCGGTTCATCAGGAGGGCCATAATCGAAAACGGCAGTCATGGTATCGAAATTTTTCCTTCCATCCTTCCATAGATAAATCCCTCCATTGGCAGCAACACTCCTCGGATGACCTAGACCAGAGAACCAATGAACAGTATCTATTTGGTGCGACATCCATTGTCCAGGTATACCAGAGGAATAAGGCCAGAATAAACGGTATTCTAAATACTTCCTTGGATCCCAATCCTCATAAGGTCTATTCATTAAGTATCGCTTCCAATCTGTATCAGACTCCTGGATTTCTTTAGTCAAATTGGGAAGGCGCCACCTACCTGGTTGATTGACATTCCAGGTCATTTCAACCATCACTATATCACCGAATTTACCCTCTTTGATAAACTGGTTGGCTCTATGGTAATTCAGGCCACTCCTTCTCTGAGACCCAATCTGCACGATAATTCCAGACTCTTTCACCGCTTTATGCCCGATGATATTGTCATCCATAGTTTCAGCAAATGGCTTTTCGACATAAGCATCTTTTTTTGCCTGAGCAGCTTCGACCGTATGTAAGGCATGCTGAAAATCAGCAGTTGAAATAATAACAGCATCAATCTGATCATCTTCATACATCTGTTCGTTGTTTTTGTATGATGTGATGTTATCTCCTGTCAGTTCCTTGATGTATGATTTTCCAGATTCCCTTCGTTTATTCCAGATATCTGAAACTCCGGTTATACGAAAATTTAACTTGTCCTGTAAAGCAATAAATGCAGGGATTAATGAAGCTCGAGCCCTACCTGAGAACCCTACAATTCCTACCCTCACCCGATCATTTGCGCCCATTATTGAATTATAACTCTTGGCACTCATAATAGATGATGCCCCCAATGAAATAGTCCCTGTGGCTATTGTGGTGTTTTTTATAAATCTGCGTCTGGATCTGTTCATGATTTGTATTGGATAATAAAATTAGTGGATCAAATGTAGAAAAATCTAAAATTCTCGGATTTTAATATTTTTAAATTGCACTTGATTTCCATGGTCTTGCAGCAAAATTCGACCACTGGGTTGCCGGCCAAAATTATCCCACCTTTCATATTTACTTTTTTCGACCAGTGCACCAAAAACTTGGGTAAACCTATCAAACTCTACCACTTTGATTTGATTTAACCAGTGTTCTACATATCCGCCCCGTACAATAATACGTGCGTTATTCCATCCTAATGAGCTATATCTCTTTTTAGATCCCACTGAATGGCTTTCAGCTCTAATTAAGTCATATAGGGACCCAATGGTTCTGTTTCCATTTTTGCCCTCATGGGCATCGGGGTGTCTCTGGTCATCAAGAATTTGAAATTCCAGTCCAATCGAAGAACCTTGACCTTGATTTAAATCGGTATCAACAAAATATTTGATGCCACTATTTGCCCCCGGGGTCATTTTAAAGTCAAGTGATAATTCAAAATTTGAATATCTGTCTTCTGTGACTATATCGCCACCATTACTAGATTCACCACCATCTGATGCCTCAACAGTGAGTATCCCCCGATCAATGCTCCATCCCTTTTCAGGAAACTGTTCCAATTTAGCTCCACGCCAGCCTCTAGTAGTTTTTCCGTCCCAAAGAAAACGCCAACCTTTTCTTTTTTCATTTTCTGTAAGTCGACTATCCAAAAGACTAATCTCGGGAGCATAATCGAAAGCTGGATTTCGTAATTCCTCTAGATCTGTAGTAGCAATTCTAAGGTTTCGCCACTTGACTTTTGAACCTTCTAAATCCGGATTCTGAATGCTATGAACTTGGAGTGCAATAAATCCCTCAGAAGTAAGATCATCAACTAGATTGGCACATTGTATTGAATTAATATAGGTTCTAATGGTATTGCCAATTGCCTCTATGCGGTAATGGTTCCATTGACCTGGTATGAAAGCATTTTGTCCTTTCTCATTTCGTGACAAGGGGTATAACCAACCCCGACGTGATTCATCATAGATACCCCCAGCCCATTTCCTGGGACTCGTTTCTATTTCACTCTGGTAGCCATGGACCGCACCATCGAAATAGCCAGGATCGCTCAAAGAACGAAACTGAACCCCCGAATTCAAGCCATTTTCAATTTTTACCTCGAATTCTAAAATAAAATCGCCATAAGTCTTTTTGGTGGCCAAAAAACTATTCCTCTGACCATATTTGGAATATCCAATGATGATTCCATCATCCAATATATATTCAACTTGCCCATTCAATACTTCAAATTCAGACAGATCTTCACCATTGAATAAAGGCTCCCAATAATCTGTATGATAAACTTGACTCTTTGCGTAAAAAGTACAAATCAGAAGACTAATTATAAAATTCCATTTTTTCATCCGATAATTATGTAAGTCAAAATCATAACACTAATTTAATAATATGGTTAAAAAAAATACTAAAAGATATCGATGTTTATAATTTGAATATTTACAAAATTTGTGAGATATTTTCACGTAGAACACAATTATTATCTTTGATTTGAGAATATATTTTATAAGTTCACTGGATATTGAAGAGTGCTTAGTGTAAAGTAAAAATCTTCGTAAGTTTGTGCCCATAAAAAGAAGAATTTAATAACCCACGAGATAAGTTCGTGTTTTTTATTATTAACCTTAAAATAATTCGTTTTGCTTTATGTTGAAAAATTTTAGTTGGCTTAGTTTTTTTACACTGTCAACTGCATTTCTACTATGTGGTCAGTTATCAGCTCAGTATACCATTTCAGGTCAAGTTGTTGATGCTGACACCAATGACCCCCTCTTGGGAGTCAGTGTTCTTCTGCAAGGTACTACACTAGGGACAGTAACTGACTTTGATGGAAACTATACGTTGCCTAATATAGAATCAGGTAACTATGTCTTAGTCGTTTCTTATACCGGATACTCTAGTAACTACAGTCAGATAGAAGTTGGAACATCTGATATCCAACAAAACTTTGAGTTGACTTATTCAGCTTCTCAGTTAAATGAAATTGTTGTAACCGGAACAGGTTCTCCAGTTGAGAAAAAGAAATTGGGAAATAGTATCGGTTCTATAACAACTGCTCAGCTACAAGATTTACCGATCAACAGTTTTTCAGATATTCTTCAAGGAAGAGAGCCTGGAATTGTAACACTTCCCGGAAGTGGTTTAACAGGAGAAGGCTCAGCTATTAGAATTAGAGGTAGTGCTTCTCTTTCTCAGCTAAACGAACCTATTGTATTAATCGATGGTATACGAGTAGATGCTGGCGGAGGATTTGGTGGAGGTTTAGTAGGCTCAGGAGGAGGAGGTTCCACCTCACGACTAGATGATATCAATCCCGAGTCTATCGAAAGAATTGAAATTCTAAAAGGAGCTTCAGCTGCAACTCTTTTTGGTACAGAAGCAAGTAATGGTGTCATCCAAATTTTTACCAAACGGGGAAGAGTTGGGCAACCACTATTTAATTTCAAAATAACTCAAGGATTTATAAATTATCCCAAAGGTAGAGTAGCCGACAACACTGGATGGACAAGTTCCGCTACCCAGATTGCCGCTGTTTCAGAAGTTCTAGGAAGGACTATACGTCCTTATGAGCTTATTACAACTAATGCATTGGAAGATCTTTATGAGACTGGTATCCAGAATACATTTAGTGGAGATATACAAGGTGGAACAAATTTATTCTCCTATTATGGAGCAGCAAGGTATTCCTATACTGATGGACCTTTTGGTGGTAAAAATAGAACGGGCTATACCGAAGGTCAAGAAACTCTGGCCGCGGATATTGATGAGTTGGCACAACTGAATCTCAATTTTACAATTAATCCATCAAGTAAATTAAACATCAAGGTGACTTCAGGGTTTACTGCTCGAAATGCATCAACAATGCAAAACAACAACAATATCTATGGAGTTGGTTCTCTCGCCCAATTCAGCAAGCCTGAACTGATTAAACCCACTAATACAACTGGTACCATCGCCTTCGCAACAGTTGATGAAACTCTTCAAATTTCCATAGGTTCAGAAATCAATCACTTTAATGGTGTGATTGGGCTGAATTATACTGCAAATGACTGGCTAAAACTTCAAGGAACTTTTGGGCTAGACTATTCAAGTCAAACAAGTACAGAATTTTGGCCGTTTGGTTATAACATAGATGGTTTCTCTGGTGCTAATCCTCTTGGAGCTAGATATAAAGATAGTCGAGATTTTTTATCCCAATCAGTTGAAATTAAAGCATCGTTTAATAATCAGATTTCTGAGAGCATCACTTCTGATTTTATTCTTGGGGGACAATATGTTTCTCAAGAGACCAAAGTAGTTGCTGCACAAGGTGAAGATTTTCCAGGACCTGGCTTTGCGGTAACTTCTGCTGCAGCCAATCAATCAACTTTTGAGTTTTACCAAGAAACAATTAATGCAGGTGTTTTTGCTCAAGAGCAAATTGGCTTAAATAATCAATTCTTCTTTACAGTCGGAGCCCGTCTTGATGCTCACTCAGCTTTTGGCACTGAATTTGATGCTGCATTTTATCCCAAAGTATCACTCTCTTATGTACCTTCCGATGGTCCGAAGTGGTCTGATTTAGGTCCAATTAGTTCCTTACAAATCAGAAGTTCCTATGGTTTTTCAGGACTTCAGCCGGGTGCTTTTGACGCCTTAACGACTTATCAAGCATTGGCATCAGCTACAGGCGCTGGAATAGCACCAAATAATTTGGGTAATTCAGAATTAGCTCCTGAGGTGTCCCAAGAACTTGAGGTCGGATTTACTGCAGGTTTAGCCCAGGATAGAGTCAATTTCGAATTTACCTATTGGGATAGAGTAACAAAAGACGCACTCTACGCCCGTCAATTCGTTCTTTCTGGTGGATTTAGAAACCCCCAGCTCACCAACATAGGTGAACTAAGTGCCTTTGGTTTAGAGTTCAATTTAAATGGTTCCGTAATCAGAGGACAAGATAGATCTCTAGATTTATTTATCAACGGAGCGTACTATAGAGATGAGATTGTTAGCCTTGGCGGTGCCCCACCTCTAAAAGTTGGAGGTTCATATCCTAGATATCGGAACTTTTTAAGAGAAGGCGATGCTCCGGGATCAAATTTTGGAGCCAAGCTAATTGAAGTTGGAGATAATCAATTACCTGTCGACATTGCCAATCAGGATGGTTTGCCCGATACAAGAGATCAATTGTTGGCTTTTTTTCAAGAAAATATTAATGAAAATCTCTCAGTGCCTACCACAGTTGGAATAGGAGGTGTTTTGTTAGAAGATGAAGATGGCGATGGCGACCTATTGGACCACTATCTCGGGAAACCTACACCCGATTGGACAGGTTCCTTTGGCGGGGCTTTTAATTTTAAAAATTTCACCTTTAGCACGAATTTTGAATTTAAGTTTGGTAATTATGTTGTTAATAACCTCACAGATGCTTTCCGTCAAGCCAACGCTGCAATTGGAAGAAACCTCCCCAGATCAGCTAGGGTAACCAGAGATTACCATACTGGAGGTGTAGATGCTAGTTTCACCCCTATGTACGATCCCAATGTGCGATTAGATGCCTTAAATGAATGGTTGTATGAAACTTTAGCTTTAGCTCCCTTTTCTGGTTTAAACACTTTAGAAAAGGCAGACTTTTTGAGATGGAGAGAAGTTAGCTTGGTCTATAGATTTGATAATGATTTTATTGAAAATTTTGGGTTTGAAACTGCTTCATTAGGAGTTTCCGGAAGGAATGTTGCCCTATTCACTTCTTATTCGGGAGTGGATCCTGAAATTAATTATCTCGGTAGAGGGAGCGGCACAACACTCGGACAAAATTTTGGCCAAGGGAATGCTGCTTTTGGATGGCCTATACCCACTCAAGTTATATTAACATTAAAAGTTGGTTTCTAACATGAAAAATTGGTATTTTATTAAGGTTAAATTTCAAAGAATCATTATCATTTTTTCTTTGGTTTTTGTCCTAGGAAATTGTAACCTCGAAACGGAAAATCCTAATAATCTTTTGGAACAAGGATTAAATCTTAGAGCATTTGGACCTATGGTTAATGGACTCGAAGGAGTGCTCGTCCGAGCTTATGGAAATATTTTGGCTCCTTATTCGGTGGCAAGTGATGAAATGATTTGGGTAGGGTCAAGAGATGCGTGGCAGCAGTTGAATTTTGGAAATGTGAGTAATCCAAATAATGAGTTTGTTGATGCAGCTTATTTCTATGTCAATGAGGCTAGATATTGGGCTGATGATGTTATCGCAAGGGGGGAGGAATTTAAAGCAAGTGATTCTCAATATGCCAACGATGCAGATCTCGTTAGAGCTTATCTGTATGGTGCAATTATTTATATCGTGATTGCCGATATGTTTGATGATTTTGTTGTTGATTCATCGAAATTTGAAGCCGGTTCACCAGTAGGCGAAGGAAACATGAGTGGACTATATGATACAGCCATTGGTTACATCAATAAAGCAATTGCCCTCGGCACGGAATTAAATCCTGAATTAAATGCTTTGATAGCTCGAGCTGAATTCTCGAAAGGTGTCTGGGCTAAAACCAATCCGGTGAATACTACTGATCCGCTAGTTAGCTCACCAGCTGCAGTTGCTGCGGCAAAAGCAGCCTTGGAATCTCATTCGAATCCTGACTTTGCTCATCTTCTAAAAACAGATGCCTCAGCTCCACAAACAGTTGGAGCTTTAGATATTGCAGGTGAAGTCAACGATAGATTGGAAATGAGAATATCGGATGAATATATTATTCCTGATCCTGAAAATGAATTAAAAAGTCCGTCATCACCTGGTGATAACAAACCAGAAACTACGGTTTCGCTCAATGATCCGATTGATGATAAAGCAGATCCTGCTCTATATAAATTTGTAAGAGATTTTACTGTTCCTAAAACTTATCCTGATTATCCGGTAGTTTCTGCGAGGGAATTGCATTTGATAATAGCTGAACATGCCCTTGCAAATAATGACCAAGATACCTTTACCGCACACATAAATGCAATAAGGGAATTAGATGGCTTAACTCCTTATACAGGTCAGATGGATGCCAAGGAAATATTGATTCATACCCGCAGGGTAAATCTTTTCCTCCAGGGAAGAAGGATTGCAGATCATTATCGATTTGGATTGCCCTCAACATATTGGACTTCTAATTCGGATGCTACTTCTTCTCCAGGTTCATTTTTTCCAATCACAATTTCGGAGATTCAAGCAAACCCAAATGTCAATTAATTTTGGTATAGAATATAGTTTTTCATAAGTTAAAATTCATAACATAGGTCGTTCGAATCGGATGACCTATGTCTTTTATATGCCAGTGTCATGGACTTATTCGATATTCGAAACAAGATTGCCGTAATCACTGGGGGTACCGGTACATTAGGGTTTTCTTTATTAGAATACTTGTTGAAAAAAGGGGTGAAAATTGCCCTTCTTAGCAGATCTTATGAAAAAGCTCATGGTCTAATTAAACCATTTATTAATGATGATCTTCCTATCAAGATTTATCAGGTCGATGTATTTAGCCAAACTGAATTGAAGAGTACAGCAACCAAAATCATTGAGAAGTTCAAGCGGGTTGATTTTCTAATTAATGCAGTTGGTGGCAATATTGATGGAGCAACAATCCCATTAGGGAAATCCATCTTTGATCTTAATGAAAAGGCTTTTGATAAGGTGGTGGAATTGAATTTAAAAGGAACCATTTTACCCACACTAGTATTTGCAGAACAGATGACAAAACAGAAAAGCGGTTCGGTAGTTAATTTTTCATCTCTCTCAGTGAGTCGAGTGATGACTCGTGTGGTGGGTTATTCTGCAGCTAAAGCAGCAATGGAAAATTTTACCAGATCTATGGCTGTTGAAATGGCTTTATCTTTCGGAGATCAGGTTAGAATTAATGCAATAGCTCCTGGTGTATTTCTAGCCAATCAAAATCGATCTCTTTTGGTAAATGCAGATGGCAGTTATACCGAAAGAGGAAAATTGATTATTGACAATACGCCCATGAAAAGATTTGGGTTGCCTCATGAACTTCATGGCGCGGTTCATTTCCTCTGTTGTGAGGCATCAAAGTTTGTCACTGGTATCGTTTTACCGATTGATGGTGGAATCAACATCTTTAGTGGTGTATAAATGATTACCACGGAATTTCTATTTTATCCCTAAGTAATTTTCCATTGATTTTTTCGGATGCTTCCGTAGCTAGCCAGACGGGAGTTTCAGCTCCTTTTTTGATAGAACGCGTGGCTTGATTTCCGCCCATTTGTGTTCTGACCCATCCTGGACATACTGCATTGATTACGATTCCCTTGTTTTCCAGTGCCAAGTGAAGTTGCTTGGTGATGGCATTCATCAGAGTTTTTGATATTCGATAATGAGGAGCCCAGGTAGAATAGTTGTCGTTGAATTTCCCTGCTCCACTTGAAATCATGATGATTCTACTCCCTTTATTAAGTAAGGGCATAAATTGCTGGGTTACCCATAAGGCTCCCAACCCATTGGTAGTAACAGACAAAAGATCTTCTTGGGGAGCGGGAGTGAAGATATCTCTACTCTCATTGATTAATACTCCAGCATTATTGACCAACACATTTAAAAATTCTATTTTCTTAGAGATTTTTTCGTAAGCGAGTTTGATAGAATCGGGATTACAAACATTTAAAGTGAACCAGTTGGCTTGAATATTTTGAGACTTCAAGGTTTTGATTGCTTTTTGTCCACTGTTAGCATCTTTCCCTGCAAGAAAAACCCAAAATCCCCTATGTCCCAGTTGTTTTGCAATTTCGAAGCCGATTCCCCGATTTCCGCCAGTGATTATTACTGATTTTGGCATCTTAAGTTGGGTTTTATATGTAACAATTTTTTTACCAAACCAGAAGAGTTCCAATGTAAACTATTCTGAGGTAGTCATTCGATTTAGATTGATTTCATCATATGGAACTCTCGCTTTGTAGTCTTGACTTAATTTTGCATAAAATAAAGTTCAAATATAGGGTTTGGAAAGACTTTATCCACTGAAATTCACACCTCAATTTTTTCATAGATTGTGGGGAGGAAATAATCTTGAAGAATTATTTGGAATTTTTCCTTCAAGTGAAAAATGGGGTGAGGCATGGTTGATTTCTACCATGAAGGGTTTTCCTTCTCAGGTTGCTAAAGGGCCTTTGAAGGGATTTCATCTAGATGAATTGATTAGACAATACAAATCTGATTTAGTAGGAAAGAAAATTTATAATAGATGGTCCGACTCTTTTCCCCTTTTAGTCAAACTAATAGATGCTTCTGAGGATTTATCTATCCAAGTTCATCCTGACAATGAACTGGCCTCAAAAAAACATCGGACAATAGGAAAGAGTGAAATGTGGTACATTCTCCGTGCGGATAAAAGTTCATTCATTTTGGATGGGTTTACTGAAAAATATGACTCGGAAAGCCTAATGAAATTTGTTTCACAAGGTGTATTAAAAGAGAAGATGAATTCTATTTTATGCCACAGGGGACAAGTACATTATATCCCAGCTGGTCGGCCTCATGCAATCGGCGGCGGAATTTTACTCGCAGAAATTCAGCAAGCATCAGATATAACCTATAGATTATACGATTATAATCGCCTGGATAGCAAAACCAATCAGAAAAGAGAATTACATCTTGATTTAGGCTTAAAAGCAATAAATTACGGTTCCTCTCACCAAAATCCAATCTCCTATTTTAAAAAAATAAATCGTCCCAATAAACTCGTTCAGTCTCCTTTTTTCAGTACCAATTTTATCCCAATTAGGGGTGAGGTACTAATTGATTATTCAAAGGAAGATCGTTTTTATATTTTAATTTGTGTAGGGGGTCAATTGAGCTTAAGAGTTAATAAGAACAACTATAAATATACCCTTGATTTGGGTGAGGCTTTATTGATTCCTGCTTGTTTTGATAGCGTTTTGATAGATTCTAAGGATGCACAAGTATTAGAAGTGTCTGTACCGGAATGACTTGAGCAGTACCTGTGAAACCAAAAAGGTTTAATGGCTAGATATATACTATTCAAATCCTTTCCACGGATGGTTCCAGCCTTGTCTATAAGTTCTTGATAAGAGTTTTGTAGCTTGGTCGTCGTTGTCAATCAAGTGTAATTTGGGGTCGTAAACTATGGGGCGGTTTACTTGCATTGATAGATTAGCCAGAATACAACTTGCAGTTGATATATGACCATCCAAAATATGTGACACAGGTTGAGAACCGGTATCAATCGCCCTTAAAAAATCAATCATATGTAGTCGAGTGGCAGGGGCAGCATTCAGCTCAATATCTTTTTCGGTGAGATCTTCAGGAAACTCTTCTCTTTGGTAGACTACATCTTGACTGATGCCTTTTTGATTTCCATGAGGAATGAATTCGTATTTAAATACACTTGCCTTTAGTGTTCCATTCTCTCCATAGATAAAAAGAGCCCATGGATAGTTTGGATCGGGTGGAAGTCCCCATGTTCTGTGGTTCCATACACAATCAAACTCATCGTGATTAAAAATGGCCGTTTGGGTATCTGAAATATTTGCTTTATGTCCTTTTTGGACATAGATGCCTCCATAGGAGGTGATTTTCTTTGGCCAATCTAGTCCAAGTAGCCAGCGAACAGTATCGTACATATGAACACACATATCACCAGTAATACCATTCCCATATTCCATAAATGCTCTCCACCAACTTCTGTGTGGTAATTTATCATATTGCCTTAGCGGAGCTGGACCTGTCCATAAATTGTAGTTAAGGAAATTTGGAATTTCACTAGGTTGGGGGTTGCCTTTTGCTCTCATGTGGTAATAGCAACACATCTCAACATGACCGATTTTTCCTAGCAAGCCAGAATCAATAATCTTTTGTTTGGCCTGAATTATATGGGGATTACTTTTTCTTTGCGTTCCTACTTGAACTACTCGATTGAACTTCTTTGCTGCTTCAACCATCGCAAGTCCTTCGGAAATATCAACGCTTATGGGTTTTTGAACATAGACGTTCGCTCCGGATTTTAAGCAATCAATTGTTTGGAGTGCGTGCCAGTGATCTGGAGTTCCGATGATAACGATATCGAGTTCATTTTCTTTAAGCATTTTTTTATAGTCTTCATACAAAAGGGGCTTTTTGGTGGTCTTTTGTCTTTGAGAAATCAATTCAGCAGCTTCTACAAGAAGTTTTTGATCTACGTCACAAATAGCTACAACTTCGACTTTGGTTACCTGCATGAGTCGAAACAAATCGCTTTTTCCATACCATCCAGTCCCTATCACTGCTACCTTTCGGGGTTCAATGGGATACATAAAATCTAATCCGTAGATTCCAAATTGCGAAACCAAGAGGGGTGCGACAGAAGATTGTAAGAATTCTCTTCGATTGATATGAATTTTTTTGGTTGATGGCATAACTTTTATTGACCTTAGAGGTCAATTTAAAAAATTCTTTAGACATAAGAGCTTTGGACCTGATTCCATGAAAGATCTAAAAAGTTTACTCTACTCAAATATTTACCATCATTACAATTGTCTATGAAAGTGGCTATTGGTTAGCAGTTATGTATATCCGAGGTTTTGGAAATCTTCTCGAATATTGACTTAGCCAAAATATATTCATTCAAATTGAGTTCATATTTTATATTTATACCTATTTTTACTGTCTTGAATAATCAACACAATTTTTAATCATCATTTTATCTAAGGAACTCGGATGTTTCATTGAAAATGAAGATCTTGGAAATTATTTTCAGTTAAAGACGAACGTTGAAAAAATTAAAAAAAGGAAATAGAAAACTATTAAGGGCTTGGGCTGTATATGATTGGGCTAACTCCGTTTATACCGCCGTGATTACTACTACCATATTCCCAATTTATTATGGTTCGATTTTAGATGATAGCGATACAATACTTTTTTTAGGTCAACAGATCAGAAGTACGGCAATGATTAGTTTCATCGTTGGATTGTCGATTAGTTTGGTGGTAATTCTTTCACCTATACTCTCTGGGATTGCCGACTATATAGGTAATAAAAAACTATTTATGAGGTTTTTTGTTTACCTGGGTGGTTTTTCTTGTATCGGGCTATACTGGTTTGATGTAGATACTATTTATTTGGGATTGACTTTGTATAGTCTTGGCATCATTGGATTTCAGGGAAGTTTGGTCTTTTATAATTCTTATTTGCCGGATATTTCATATCCGCCCCAGATGGATAGGGCAAGTGCAATGGGCTATTCGTATGGTTATTTAGCGAGTGTTATTTTATTGGTTTTTAATCTCAGCATGGTCATCAAACCGGAGTTATATGGAATTCAGGGTTCATCATCAGAGAAAGCCCTATTGGCCATGAGGTACTCGTTTATTAGTGTAGGTGTTTGGTGGTTACTTTTTAGTCATTATTCATTTTATCATTTACCTAAGGGGAACAAAAAGATCGAAGTCGTCAAAAATGTGTTGTTTAATGGATTTAAAGAATTGGCACTAGTTTGGAATATCGTCAAAAAACATTTTGGTATCAAAAGATACTTGGGAGCTTTTTTAGTCTATAGTATGGCACTTCAGACGGTGATGATAATTGCGGCTTATTTTGGTGAGCAAGAACTCAATTGGAATGATGACACTCAAAAAACGATGGGGTTAATTATGAGTATTCTGCTCATTCAAGTGGTTGCTATTTTTGGTGCTGAAATAACTGCTAGAGCATCTGGTCGGTTTGGTAACATACCGGTATTGGTTGCCTTGAACATATCTTGGGCAATAATTTGTATTGGTGCTTATTTGGTTTACGAGCCCACACACTTCTATATTCTTGCCGGATTTGTAGGACTAGTTGTAGGTGGCATTCAGTCCTTATCTCGGTCTACTTATTCCAAGTTATTACCACCGACTAAGGACACTACTTCCTTTTTTAGTTTTTATGATGTAACTGAAAAAATTGCTTTTATCATGGGAATTACAATCTTTGGTTTTTTGGATCAGTTTACAGGAAGCATAAGGACCTCCATTACCTTTTTCCCAGTTCTTTTTTTGCTTGGGAGTGTTTTGCTATTGAGGATTCCTAGAAAGATTTTTTGAGCCAAAAGAGAAGTCCGTAGACAAACACGAATATTTTTTGGATAAAATTTTCCATGCTTAGGCAAATAACTTAAGGCTTTTGGGATTGAGCCTTGCCCGAGAGTTTATTCCTATTGATCATTAGAGAATCCGAGTGATAATAACAAAAAAGAACAGATGCATAGTTCTATTTTTTCTTGCCTTTGGATAGAGATCTGGCACCCCACTCTTACCTATTTTACACAGTTTTCGGCATACTGTAGTGTAGTATTCGAATGTTTTCTAAAATTTATTTATGGTGTTTTGTATATCTACAAAGCGACTTAAGAGATTTTCAATGAGATTAAGCTGGAGCATATTTTTCCCATCACTTTTGGCAGTTGAAGGTTCTGGATGGGTTTCTAAGAAAATTCCATCCACTCCAACAGCTATGGCAGCTCTGCCCATAGTTTCGATTAGGTGAGGTAATCCTCCGGTAATTCCCTGAGAAGTATTGGGTTGCTGTAAACTGTGTGTGATATCCATCACAGTAGGGGCAAAGGTGCGCAGATGGGGGATGCCACGAAAATCAACTACCAAATCGTTGTAGCCAAATTGAGTTCCGCGCTCTGTGATAATAACATTTTTGTTTCCGGAATCTTTTACTTTTTCAACTGCAAACTTCATGCTCTGAGGAGACATGAACTGTCCTTTTTTTAGATTTACTGTCTTACCTGTATTAGATGCGGCTTTAATTAGATCAGTTTGTCTGATTAAAAATGCAGGGATTTGAAGAATATCGACATATTCTGCAGCCATTTCTGCATCTGATGATTCATGGATATCAGTCAGGGTTGGGATATTGAGTGATTGACTGATTTTTTTTAGAATCTTCAACGCCTTTTCATTCCCAATACCGGTAAAACTGTCAATTCTTGTTCTATTGGCTTTTTTAAAACTACCCTTGAATATAAAGGGGATATTCAGCGACTGACATACATTTTGGATATGGAGAGCAATCTCAAAGGCTGTTAATTCATCTTCAATAGCACAGGGTCCAGCTATGAGAAAAAAAGTTTTTGAATTTTTGTTCAAAATACGGTTGAAGTCCATTTTTTAATACTGCAATAGAAATCTGCGAGGAGATTTGTCTAGATGTGAATCAATTTGAAGGAGGCGATTGGGGTGGTTCTTTACGGACTTTTCTGACGACCTCTTCGAGAGTTTTATTTTCTAAACGATAGACCTTTCCAGGAAATTTGATGACCATATTATAATCATGAGTTGACATCAGAATAGTCATTCCTTTTTTGTGCAACAACTCGAATAGCTTCATGATTTCTATTGAAGTATTAGGGTCTAGATTTCCCGTAGGCTCGTCGGCTATTATCAATTCAGGTTCGTTCAGCAGAGCTCTGGCGATAGCAATTCTCTGCTGTTCTCCTCCAGATATTTCGATTGGATATTTTTTGGGATTGATATCTACTTTTACCAGATTGAGAGTTTCGTGAATTTTGTTCCGGATTTCTTGTTTTGATTTCCATCCAGTGGCTCTCAAAACAAAAGCCAAATTTTCATAGATGGAGCGATCATTGAGTAATTTAAAATCTTGAAATACAATTCCTAACTTTCTTCGAAGTTTATGAATCTGTTTGCCTTTAATTTTATTTAGGTTGTATCCCACCACATGGGCTTCTCCTTTTGATAAGGGTAAATCTCCATAAAGCAATCTCATTAGAGTGCTTTTACCTGTTCCGGTTTGTCCAATAAGGAAAATAAAATCTCCCTGAAGTATTTCAAAGTTTAGATTTGAAATCACCGTATTATTATTGAATTTGACTTCACAATCATGAAACTTTACAATGGATTTGGAAGGATTGGAATTTTCTACGTTAAATGAAGACATGATTAATATTTAAAAAGACCAAGTTTTAAAACAACTAATGCAGTAGTTTAAGGAATGTCTCAAAATAGATTGCTTTGGCAAATTTAGTTCTTAATTCGTAGAACTGAATATATAGAATCTGAGTCAAAATCGATGAACCTAACTGAAGGGAAACAGAAGTGAAATGTAGTAGTTCAAAGTGCGCTTTTTGTGAAAAGAGAGTGACACTAATTCACGAAAAGCATTTTATATTTCATGAGTTTCTCCCTTATTCTCATATCCATTAGTTTTCCTTAAGTTATACCATATACACTATTATATTTCTCATTTAATTTATATATCTGCGGTGTAGTTAAACTTATTGATCTATAACTAAAAGAGGTGAGAGTGAACAACACGATATATACACATATATTACAAATTAATTTATGCTTTTTCTATATCGCCAAACAAATAGATATACAAGTAAAATTGAGTGTGAGCGAACTGAAAAATCTCATATCTATGTAAAAGACCCTCACCAATAAAGGTAGAGTTGGGATGCTTTTCCTGATAATATAGGAGAAAGTGATTTATACTAAGGATTTAGTCCCAATTCTTAAGGTTTGCCGTAAGACTATTTACCATTTGCTTAGGTTACATTATCAAGGTGGTTTAAAGGAATTGCTCGCTATTAGACAACGAGGTGGTATTTGGCCATGGATAACGGAACAAAGCAAAGAAGCCATAGCATCTATGCTTGCAAATCCTTCAACAACGATAACTAGTTATGTTGAGTTATTAGCATAGGTGCATAAAAATCACCAATCCAATTTAAATTATCAAGTCCTTTATAATCATTGTCGGAAATGTCACAATAGTGTGCTGATTGTTTCAAGAACATCTCATCATAAAAAAGATAAAGAGGCTTTAAAAGAGTTTAAAGAAGAACTTCCGGATAAACTGTTTAAGATTAAAAACGGATGAGGCTAAGTTTGATTCCTTCAATCTTTATTTTCAGGATGAATCTCATTTTGGATTAATGACCAAACAAAAGCGTGTATTGGTTTCCAAAGGTGTCAAGTCTATTGGTAAGTATTAGCATAGTTATCAATCGCTTTGGTTATGGGGGTTGCTTTTCACCTATCATAGGGAATATGTTCTATTGGGAAACATCATCAGTGTCTCATGCTATTTTCTAGGGTTTGCTGAAAGGTTCTTGTTCCCTCTCAGAGGGTTAGCAAACAAAATCCGAAAGAACTTAAAATCATGATTATAGACAACCGCATAGCGCTATGCGTTCCATCTAAGTAAAATAATTAAATGTTAGCCAATGCTGGCTTTCATGCTTCTAAGAATATGACCATTCCAGAAAACATTGAGATCATCAGAATTCCTCCATATACCCCAGAACTTAATCCTGCTGAAAAGGTATGGCAATGGATGAAAGAAAGAGTGGCGATGAAATTCTCTGAAGATATTGACTGAACTTCCCCCCTATTTTTCACTAATAGGGCTTATTTTAATTGATTTCAGGAAGAAATTTGAATAAATTTCAGGTTTTTTCATTGATTTTTGAGGGTTTTATAGGGATTTCGACTCTTTTTTACTGATTTTTAGATGTCTATATGTGTTTTATATGTATATCTGAAGGAATTTTACCCGAAATTTACTACCCATGTATAAATGAATAAAGATTTCTTATAAAATCATCCAATAAAACCTATTTTATCCAATTATTTCCTATATTTGATACCTATATGTAAAACCATTAAAATTTTATTACCTACCCATGTACGTAGCTCGCATACCAAATCGAAAATCTAAGCCCACATGGCTCATCCGTGAGTCCAAATGGGACAACGGTAAAGTCATCAAAACCACCATCGCTAATATCACCAAGCTTCCTCTACCGATCATTCTACAAATCAAAGAACTCTTCAAAGGAGGAATCGTGGTCAAGTCCATTCAAGATGCCTTCACGCTGATCAGCAGTAAACCACACGGTCATGTGGCTGTGGTACTGCATATGATCAAAAAACTAGGCATCCCCAAGTTGCTTGCACCTAGAGATTCCCGTAACCGCCGGTTGGTGCTTGGCATGATCGCTGCACGTGTGTTGCATCCTTCCAGTAAATTAGCCACCAGCACGCTGTTGGATCGATGTTCGGCATCCTCCACCCTCAATGAGGAATTGGCACTCAAAGGAGTCGATTCGGATGATCTGTATGAAGCCATGGACTGGCTCATTGAGCGAAAAACCGACATGGAGTATCGCCTAGCCAAACGGCATCTAACCGAAGGAGGGATGGTACTTTACGATTTAACCAGTAGTTATGTGGAAGGTAAGCAGAATGAGTTAGCTGCTTTTGGGTATAATAGAGACCGCAAGAGAGGGAAGAAGCAGATAGTCATCGGTCTAATGACTGATCAGGAGGGTTGTCCTGTTTCTGTGCAGATCTACAAAGGGAATACTTCGGATCCCAGGACGCTATCAGACCAGGTCACCAAGTTGCGAGAGACCTTTGGTCTGCAGCATGTGATTATGGTCGGGGATCGTGGGATATTGACCCATAAGGGGATACAACAAGAGTTGGTTCCTGTGGGTATGGATTGGATTTCGGCTTTGCGTAAGGAGACCATCGCAAGTGTGGTCAAGCAGACCAAAACGGTGGATCTGGATAAGCTGGATAAGCAGAGTCTGATGGAGGTA
>MPMN01000019.1 GCA_002238525.1 Flavobacteriaceae bacterium bin25 | reverse complement strand
GGTCATGAGTTTTGCCAGCTTGATGAACGAACTGACTGGGGTAATTCGCATTATTGGAAAACCCAATATCAACACAGACTCAATCCCTGAGGTAGTCATCCTTCATGGTCTAGAGGGAACCAGAAAGAGGGCTTTTGATCTGCTGGGAATTAAAATCCAAGCATCTAGTCCCAAGGGTTGAAAGTTAAGATTTACTGCTCGGTAAATCGAATCCGGATAGGAGAATATCACACCTGAAAATCTTCCAAAATGATGCGAATTTTCGAATGTGAAACTCAAAATAGGGGGGAAGTTCAGATACATTTTTTGGCAATTTTTTATTCTTGAAATACTCGGCCATATTTTTTTCTCGCTTGGTAAGTATTTGGTAAGTGTGTTGAGGAGTGCTTTTTATAACATCGAAAATTTTTTCAAGATATTCATGGGGCATTTCTTCGTGAAAAAGATCACTCATTGAGTTTACGAAGTACTTGGTAGGTTTCTTTTTCAACAGTGGCTGATTCAATCTCTCTAGCATGAGAGTAAATTCAAAGCCGTTTTCATATCCTGGAGTTCCCATTGCTTGTAGGCGCTTAGCCATCGTTTCAGCATAACAATTTTTACAGCCAGCTGATACTTTGTTACATCCAGTGGTGGGATTCCATGTTTGATCTGTCCACTCAATTTTTGACATATCTTATGAAGTTAGTTCAATTGCAAACGGTTTCCAAATTCTGTGAATATTCGCCCTGCATAGTAAATAAAGAAAAATTTTATTTAATGTGAAAAATCAATTACCCTATTAAATCATTGTCTAAATCATTATTTCATATAATCCCTATTAAAATACAGAGACACAGATTTCTATTTTTAAATGAAATTAGATTGTTTATATTGGTAAACCTAAGGTCATTTAAGAACGATGTATCCGAACAGACGATAGTTTATATCCACTTGATATTACAACCCATACTTGGAAATTGCTCTTTTGAAATAGGCTCTCCTAACAAAAGTGAGTCTATTGCATTTCTAAGATGATTCCCTGTAATAGGAGTATTATTTCCAGGTCTAGATTGATCAAAACATCCCCTATAGACCAAATTTATTTCTTGATCAAATAGGAAGAAATCAGGGGTGCACGTTGCATCATAGCTCTTGGCTATTTCTTGAGATTGATCATACAAATAAGGGAAACTAAAATTTTTCTTTAGTGCTAATTTTTTCATTTTATCCGGTGAATCAGCCGGGTGGGTATTTACATTGTTACTAGAAATTGCAATAGTATTGATTCCTTTTGTTTTATACTCAGCAGCCAATGAGACGAATTCATCAAGCAAATGAATTACATATGGGCAATGATTACACATAAATACAACTAAAGTCCCTCCATGACCTTTGAGAACTTCCAAACTCTCAAAATTGCCATTCACTACATTTGGTAGAGAAAAATTTGGAGCTTTAAACCCCAGAGGGAGCATATTTGATTTTGTTAAAGCCATATGAACATATTAAATTTATCACCAAAATTAGTGTATTCTCTGCCAATAGATAACTTTGTGTTTAGTTTACGTTTTCAATGGAAATTGACTATTCAGTTTTTCAAAAAATCGACCTTCGGGTTGGCACTATCATTGAAGTTTCTGATTTTGCGGAAGCTAGAAAACCATCTTTTAAATTAAAAGTAGATTTTGGGCCTTTAGGAGTTCTAAATTCCTCTGCTCAGATTACCAAGAGATATACCCCTGAGAAACTGCTTGGACGTCAGGTTGTATCAGTGGTAAATTTAGGTTCAAAAAGGATTGCGGGTTTCAAAAGCCAGTGCTTAATACTAGGAGCAGTTCAAGGTAATGATGTCATCTTGCTGGAACCAGAATCCAAAATTCCAAACGGACAACAAGTACTATAACATAGAAAATTTTACATCAAATCGCTAAAATAAATTGCGTTTGTCAATAGTCGATTTGTTCCCAACCAAAATGCTCTGAAATTGGTATTGTCTGTAAATACGATTATTTTTCCTCGTCCTTTCTTCTCAATTTTAAGTGGTACAGAATTTTTCAATAGTTTGAGATTTCGTTGTGATATATATCCGCTCAATAGAGGGTCTGAGGTATATTGAATAGGATTGTTATAACTGTTCTTATCTGCTTTTAAAAAAAGTGTGGAATTTCTGAATATAGGAAGAAAATCACGAGAATATCCGAAGTTAATTGGGTGGCTACGATCAAGTTTTGTGTTGAAAATAGCACCGCCAATTCTCTGTGCTCCCAAAAAGTCATATCTTTCTTCGAAGGAAATCTTTTCTGCAGTTACATCGTCTTTTAGGACATCTACATTTAATAAATCTTTTTCAATCAACCAGTTTATTGTACTTCGATAACCAATTAAAGTTCCACCAGAGGCAACAAATGATTCGATTTTATCTTTTGCATCATCAAGTTCATTACCGGAGGTGCTAGGAATAATTAGATGTGAGTATTCTGATATGTCAATTTGATTAAAGTATCGAGTATCAATCTTTGTAATTGGTGTTTGGAAGCGATAATCCATTAGATGCCATATCTCTCCAGGATCGTAGCTTCTTATACCTCTACCGACAACCATTGCTATCTTGGGTTTTTTGACAGCACTGAAATGATTTGAACCAAGATCTATTTTGGGTCCAAAACCCGTTAGTACTCCATCAATTTGGAGCATGGTATTATCGGCAAATTTTATAAGGGAATCATACAATATGTCCTTGTTTATTTTTTGATTAACAACAGGGATTAGTAGTGTACCATAATCGTATGATTTATCATCAATTTGGAATTGTTTACTTCCTACTAAAAATCGTATCTCTGATTGATGTAGCAGTCTAATTAATTTGGGCAAATAATATCCATGGGGAGAAACCAGATAAGCATAATCAGATTTTGCTGTGACGCTTCCTTTCGGCAATTCTAATTCACCTACTTTTTCACCCATAAGCGAAGTGTTGTTTTGAAGACTGTAATCCAAATTATAGGCTAGTGGAAAATTCCAGGCGGAAACATCATAAAAAATACTATCCTCAAATTCTGTTTGCATTTCAAATATGGACCTAATTAAGCGGTGTTTTTTTTGTCCAAAAGGGATAAAATAACTTGAGGATTTATCAAAATGATTATCTCCTTTTTTGATGTTTTGACTCAAGAGGTAAAGATCAACATCGTGTTGCTTGAGAACTTTTGCTAGTTTAAAACTGCTGACTGGGTCTTTATCGCTCCCAAAAATGACTCCGTTAAATTTTTGAGATTTGCTCATCTGAAAAGAATCTCTATAGAAATCTTGCAAATACTTCAGTAAATCAATTCTTAGATGGTATGCTGCGTCTAGTGTAGAAAGGGCAGTAGTTAGCTGGTTACGAATGGTAAAAGGAAAAGTCAATACACCATGTTGACTATTTTGGGCATGTCCTCTGGAAGATCCTTGTTCAAATAGAATACCTATTCCTCCATTGACATCTGGATATGTAGATCCTTTACCATAATAAAAGTCATCAAAGTTTTCTTTGGAGTAGTATAATGAGCCAATTGAATCAAGAGCTTGAACATGATATTGGGCAATCTTAAAGGTTAAATCCTGGTTTTTTTTCGGAGTCATGGGATTAACTCTGCTTTGGACACCAGGTTGAAAGAAAAAGGTAGAGTTGGTACCCATTTCATGATGATCGGTCACGATATTCGGGTACCATTTAGTAAGTGTCTTGACTCTTGCGCGAGACTCTGGATGTTGCAATAAAAGCCAATCTCTATTCAAATCAAACCAATAATGGTTTGTGCGTCCTTTTGGCCATGGCTCATCGAATTCCCGATCATTAGGATCTGGATTAAGATGAAGCGATTTATGGGCATTTACCCAAGTTGAAAAGCGCTGAAGACCATCAGGATTTAGACATGGATCAAATAATATTATTGTGTTTTCTAATAAATTTTTTGTCTTTTGGGATTGGCTTGCGGCAAGATGGTATGCAGCGAGCACACTAGCATTTGCTCCACTTGATTCGTTCCCATGTATTGAAAATCCTTGATAAACCACTACGGGCATATTATCAACATCTAAATCACTACCTTGTTTGGTGGTAAGGATATGATGTTTCTGGCGGATATTTTCAAGATTTTGATGATTCTTTTCACTTGTGATAGTCAACAGAATTACGGGACGGTCTTCATAGGTTTTACCTCTTGTTTCAATATGAATCCTATTTGATTTTTCAGCCAAGGTGCGCATATAGTACACCAGCTGGTCATGGGAAATATGCCACTGACCAACCTGATATCCCAATACTTGCTCTGGTGTGGGTATACTTTCGTCGTATTGATGGTTTTTGTCCAGATAATAATCTAAAGAGATTTGGCCAAAAATTGTAAACTGACTAAAAAAAATGAAACTAAGGGTAAATAGATAGCGAAACATTAATAAGGAATTATGCATTGGTGCAAATATAATTCAGTAAATAAGGCATCAGAAAGTAATGACATAAATTCTAATCCCACCCCATTTTGATCATTTCAAAGTACTAAAACCTTAAGGATTCTCTTCTCTCCATCTTTTTTTGGGAAGTTCCCGCTCCAAGAAGTATTGATAATTGGTATCTCTACCTTTGGTTAGTCTAATGTTTTTTCATTTTGTAACTTCGTGATAAGCACCAAGACTAACTCTTTTTCATACACTCTGGCAACAAGTTGTCAGAGTGTATGTTAATGTCGAAATAGCGGGTTGACTATACCATTAGATATTTTTTGATAGATAAACTTAGACTAAATACCTAAGCAATCAATATTCATGATTTGTCAAGAATTTTAAACTTGAGATAGGAACAACAATTATTTTGAATTGTTGAAAATAGATTGTAATTTCGCAAACCCGAAATAAGGCCCGTTCGTCTATCGGCTAGGACGCCAGGTTTTCATCCTGGAAAGAGGGGTTCGATTCCCCTACGGGCTACTAAACCAATAGAATTATCAAGTAATGGCTAACCATAAATCTGCAATTAAAAGAATCCGATCTTCTGACAAAAAAAGATTGTTAAATCGTTATCAACATAAAACGGTTCGAAATGCAATAAGAGATTTTAAAAAATTGGACGACAAAAAAAGTGCCGAAACTCGTTTTCCAACTGTGATTTCAATGATTGACAAGTTGGCAAAAAAAAATGTGATCCACAGAAACAAAGCCGCCAATTTGAAATCTCAACTAACAAAGTCTCTGAACAATATACCTTAGGGTATACATAGAATAAGCGAACAGAAAATACATCTTGGGCTTATTAAGACTCTGAATTAAGGGGTTTCAAGATTAAGATGTACAGCAAGTGCGATAGGGATTAGTTTGTTAAGAAGACTGATGAGTTAATCATCATGTATCTTTTATTTTTGGATGGTACTTGGGGATTACTTCAAGAAAAGTTAAAGGATATATAGGTATTAAAATAGTATAGTAGAAGTGCTGCGATTTTTGTTTGTCATGGAACATAAGTTTATAATTTTGCGTGTGGCACTTCTACTTTTTAATAGGGAATTATATACCATTGTAACCATTCATTCAAATCCTTTTTGATCATATTTTTTACAACTTAAATACAATTAGACAATGATGTAAAAGGATAATTGATTTTTCATAGTAAATAAAATTTTGTTTATTTACTATCAAAATTGGTTAAAAAGTGTAGGATACAATTCACTTAGCACACAAAATACGAGTTCATGAATTCATTTGATACCATCATCAAAAAATACCGGGAGCAGTCTTTTTCTCAGCGACAGAAAGGGGAGAAGTTTGAGCGATTGATTTGGGCATATTTCTTAACCGAGAAGATTTATAGAAACACTTACCAACGGGTTTGGATGTGGGATGATTTTCCTAACAAGGGTGATTTCGGTGGCGCTGATGTCGGGATTGATTTAGTAGGGTTGACAAATATTGGGAAATTTCATGCGATTCAGTGTAAGTTTTATGAAGAAGGTAGTCAAGTAGATAAGAAGGGTGTTGATTCATTTTTGGCAACATCTCAGAAGACTTTTGCAGGGCATAAGCGTTTTGCATCTAGATATTTTGTGTCTACCACCAACAATTGGAGCAGACCAGCAGAATTGGCAATACGGAACCAAAATCCTCCGGTGCAGAGGATAAGGCTTTCTGATTTGAGAAATGCCAATGTGGATTGGGTAAAACTCAATGGGGCAATAACCGGTGAAGATGCCATAAAAGATGCTCCAAAGGAATTAAGAGATTATCAACAAGAAGCTCTGGAGGAGGCTTTATCTCATTACGACAAATACCGTAGGGGTAAATTGATCATGGCTTGTGGTACGGGCAAGACCTTGACTTCTTTAAGAATATCTGAAGCGATTACCGATTCCGAGGGGATGGTATTGTTCTTGATGCCTTCCCTTGCTCTATTAGGTCAAACCATCAGGGCATGGAATGATGATGCCAAGAAAATGATGTATACCATCGTGGTTTGTTCTGACCCCAAGACTAATCAGTTCAAGGCTTATGAAGAAGATAGTCTGTTGGGCAGTCTTGTAGATATCGGCTTGCCTGCTTCTACAGACCCTCAAGAGATATTCCACCAGATAAAGGGTTTTCGAGAAAAACAAAATAGGGAAGGGGGTCTGATCGTCATCTTTTCCACATATCATTCCATCGGGGTCTCTGCCAGAGCACAAGAAATGTTGTCCATTGAAGGAATAGATGCCGAGTTCGATTTAATCATCTGTGATGAAGCCCATCAGACTACGGGAATCAGGCGAAGTGGTGAAGATAATACAGCCTTTACTCTTGTCCATGATAATGATAAGATTAGGAGTAAAAAGAGGATGTACATGACTGCAACACCGAGAATGTATAGTGATCAAGCCAAAACTCAAGCCTCTGATAGTGATGCGGATGTCTATTCTATGGATGATGAGGGTAAATACGGTAAGGAATTTTATAGATTGGGATTTGCCCAAGCAGTAAAGTTAAGGCAACTATCTCCCTATCAGGTATTGGCATTGGGTTATCGTCCCGAAGATATCCCCCAAGATTTGCAAGAGTATATCAAGAAAAAAGAGGGTGTGTTGGAAGGGAAAACCCGAGAGGTTACGGATTTGATGAGTTCTTTGGGAGCGACTATTGGCTGTATCAATGCTATGGCAAAACGGGGGTTAAATGATCAAGTTATTTTTCGATTTGCTTCTCTCAACAATCTTTCTCCGGAGGAACTAAAAGACCCTCAGCCGATGAAAACTGCTGTTGCTTTTTGTAAGACAGTAGCTCATTCCAAGACTGTACGGAATCTATTTAATTCGCTTTCTGATGCCTTGAGGGATGCAGAAGAATTTTCTACAATCAACGGAAATAAGAAGAGAGTATATGCCCAGGCCGAACATGTTGATGGTTATATGGATGTCCCGAAAAGAGATGCTCTATTGGATTGGCTAAAATCTCCCCAAGCCGAAACTGACCATCCCACATGTAAGGTATTGAGTAATGTTCGTTGTCTGTCAGAAGGTGTAGATGTGCCATCATTGGATGCTGCCTTATTTATATCCCCTAAAGATTCACAGATAGAGGTAGTTCAAGCTGTTGGTAGGGTAATGCGAAAAGCAACTGGCAAAAAATTTGGATACATCATCATTCCCGTATTGATGGAAGAAGGTGCTAATTACCGAGATATTTTGGATAAGAAAAAGAATTTCAGGACAGTTTGGACAGTTCTTAAGGCATTAAAAGCACACGATGAGGATTTCAATGTGGTCATCGAAAAAATGAAGATCAACACACCTACACATACTGAACACAGCGGGCCGGGTGGTGGACAGGAAATAGAGGTAACCGAAAAATTAAGACGAGATATTATTGCCATGTCCAGTAAGGTGAAAGCTGTTTTGGTAGATTGGTTGACTGACAGGAGTTATTGGACCAGTTGGGCCAAAGAGGCCGGTATGATGGCAAGGAAACAGGAAGAGGATATCCGAAAAATAATAGAACAGGATGTTGATAAAAAACAAATGTTCCAAGAATTCTTGGATGGTCTCAAAAAAAGCGTCAGCCCAAACATCACCGAAGACCAAGCCCGAGAGATGCTGGGACAACATATGGTCACCAAACCGATATTCGAAAGCCTTTTTGAAGGATACTCCTTTGCCAATAAAAATGCTGTTTCTGCATCAATGGAAGTGGTGGTGGAATATATACAAGAAAACCTTGCAGAAAAGACACAAGATAATCCGAAACTAAAAAGGTTTTATCGCTCTGTTAAGGATAGAGTATCAGGAATAGAAAACCCCAGTGCCAAGCAAGATTTAATCAAAGATATCTATGATAATTTCTTCAAGGAAGCATTTCCGAAAGTTGTAGAGCAACTGGGGATTGTTTATACCCCTGTGGAGGTGGTTGATTTTATCATCCATTCGGTCAACGATGTCTTGAGAAAAGAATTCGGCAGAACCATCTCTGATAAAGGGGTTCGGATATTAGACCCATTCACAGGAACTGGAACATTCATCACTAGACTATTTCAATCAGGCTTGATAGAGCAAAAAGATTTACATCGTAAATACACCGAAGAGCTAGCAGCCTTTGAAATTGTTCTGATGGCTTATTATGTGGCATCAGTAAATATCGAAAATGCTTACCATGATGCTACCGAAGATCCGGATGATGGTATAGGCACGAAGAATTTCACTTCTTTTGAGGGGATAGTTTTGACCGATACCTTCCAGAGCACCGAAAAAGATAAGACTTTGATGTCTGAGATATTTCCCGAGAATTGTAAAAGATTAGAAAAACAAAAGAAATTACCGATTACTGTGATCCTGGGAAACCCGCCTTATTCGGCTAAGCAGAAATCGGCAAATGATAATGCAGCAAATGAAAGTTACACCAAATTAGAAAGTAGAATAAAACAGACTTATGTAAAAAATAGTTTAGCAAAAAATAAAGTAGCTCTTTATGATTCCTACTTCAAAGCTTACAGATGGTCATCAGATAGAATAGATGAAAAAGAAGGTGGTGTGATTGCCTTTGTAACCAATGGAGGTTGGTTGGATAGTGATAGTGGAAGTGGATTTAGAAAATCTATTGAAAAAGAATTTAGTAGCATTTATGTATTTAATTTAAGAGGAGGAATAAGAGGTAAATCAAGAGAAGAAGCAAAGAAAGCAGGACAAAATATATTTCCCATCATGACTGGCATAACCATTGTTCTATTGGTGAAGCAACCTAATCACTTAGGAAAAGCAAATATTTATTATTATAATATTGATGATTACTTAGACAGAGGACAAAAACTAAAAGTTATTTCTGATTTCGAGAGTATTAAAGAGATTCCTTTTCAAGAAATAAAACCGAATAAATATGGAGATTGGATTAATCAAAGAAGTCAGAGTTTTAAGACTTTTATTCCTATTGGTAGTAAAGTGCTGTCAAATAAAAACAAATCAGTTTTTAAAAATAATTATAGCAGGGGGCTAGGAACGTCAAGAGATTCGTGGGTTTATAACTATAGTGAAAATGTATTACGAGATAACATATCAAGGGCGGTTACTTTTTATAATGAACAAGTTAATACGTATAGTCAAAGGATAGATAAAAGTATCTCAGCAGAAAATCTCATTGACAGAAATGATAAAAAGTTCAAATGGACTTCTGATACCATAAACAAGATAAAAGAACATAAAAAAATTGATTTTATCCCTGATAGTATAATAGTTAGTCATTATAGACCATTTTGCAAGCAAAAACTTTATTTAAATCGAGACCTAGTATATGAATATTCAACAATAGCATCTAAAATCTTTTTACCCCCCCCCTACCCAAGTAATTGTAAATCAAGTTATTACAATTCCAAGCCTTGGTAGCAAAAAGGATTTTTCTTCTTTGATCTCAAATAAGATAGTTGATTTAAATTTCAAGGGTGCTGGTGCACAATGCTTTCCCTTGTATTACTACGAAAAGTCAGAAGAAAAATCTCCGATATTCAACTTAGATGAAACTTTTGATAGGGAAATTAAAACAAAGAACCAATACACTAGAAAGGATGCCATCTCGGATTTCATACTTCAAAAGGCAAGATCTCAATACAATCATCAAGGTATCATAAAAGAGGACATTTTCTACTATGTTTATGGATTTTTGCATAGTCCAGAGTATAGAGAAACATTCGCCAACGATTTAAAGAAAAGTCTACCGAGAATTCCACTAGTAGAAAATAAAGATGATTTCTGGTCTTTTTCTAAAATAGGAAGGAAATTAGCAGACTTGCACCTAAACTATGAATCTATAACTCCCCATCCTGAGGTGATCATCAGTGAAACAGAGTTAATCAAACCCAATGCAATCAAAGCTGACCAAGAAAATGCATTTAACTTTTATGGGGTTACCAAGCTGAGGTTTAAAAAAGACAAATCTTTAAAAACAAAACAGAACAAACAAGGATTGGACAAAACCACTATTTTCTATAACGGAAACATAATCATCAAAAATATTCCCTTAAAAGCCTATGATTATGTCATCAATGGTAAATCAGCAATAGAATGGGTCATAGATAGATATCAAGTAAAAACGGATACTAAATCTGGAATTACCAACAATCCAAACGATTGGTCAAAGGAAGTAGGGAATCCAAGATATATTCTAGATCTATTACTTTCGGTAATCAACCTGTCAATAAAGACATTAGAACTAGTGGAAGAATTGCCTAAGGTAAAGTTTGAAAGCTGATTGTACGCTAAGCAGCTTTTGATCTACACTCAATTCTATATGTAATCTCATTGAACTAATTCCTTTGAAATTGGTGGTGTATAGAAATGTCTCAATCAACCAAATGCGACATGGAATATTACCATTACAACAATGTATTAGTTTTTACATTAAACTGATGTTTCGACTTCTTTCTACGAAAATCCTTACAACGATGTATTTAGGTTGAACCTTACAATTGGGAGAATTGAAGCATAATAAATCAGCTTCCCATTGTGGCTATGAATTCCTCATTATCCCGAGTTCTCTTGAATCGATCAAGCATTAATTCTATCGCTTCAATAGGTGTCATGTCTGCGAGCATTTTTCGTGCTATCCACATTTTACGAAGAAGATTTTCATCCATAAGCAAGTCTTCCCTTCTAGTACTTGAGGATTGAAGGTCTATTGCTGGATACATTCGCCGATTAGATATCCTACGATCCAACTGAAGCTCCATATTTCCAGTGCCCTTAAATTCTTCAAAAATTACTTCGTCCATCTTAGACCCGGTTTCTGTAAGAGCGGTTGCAATGATTGACAATGAGCCTCCATTTTCTATATTTCTGGCAGCTCCAAAGAACCTTTTTGGCCGATGCAACGCATTTGCATCAACTCCTCCACTCAATATTTTACCTGAAGCTGGTTGGACAGTATTATAAGCCCGAGCTAGACGGGTAATAGAATCCAATAAAATAACTACATCGTGTCCACACTCAACCAATCGCTTTGTTTTCTCCAAAACTATGTTAGCAATTTTAACATGCCTAGAAGCCGGTTCATCAAAAGTTGAAGCAATTACCTCACCATTTACATTTCTTTGCATATCTGTCACCTCTTCAGGACGCTCATCAATCAACAAAACAACCAGATATACTTCAGGATGATTAGCAGCAATTGCATTAGCAATATCTTTCAATAACATTGTTTTACCGGTTTTCGGTTGAGATACAATCATACCTCTTTGTCCTTTACCAATTGGTGAAAACAAATCCATCATCCGTGTTGAGATAGAACATCTCTTTTTTGCTAATTCAAATTTTTCTTCTGGAAACAAAGGTGTTAAATGCTCAAAAGCAACTCTATCTCTAACAAGTTGAGGAGACATACCATTGATGCTCTTTAGTTTGATTAAAGGAAAATACTTCTCACCAATTTTTGGTGGGCGCACATACCCCAAAACAGTATCTCCAGTTTTTAGACCAAATAATCGAATCTGCGATTGACTGACATAAATATCGTCCGGCGATGATAGGTAATTAAAATCCGAAGATCGTAAAAAACCATAACCCTCATTAACTATTTCTAAAACCCCCTCAGCATCAACAAAACCTTCGAACTCATAATTATTTAACTTTTGGTCAGAATCCTCAGCAATCGGTAATCGAGAATCATGACGCCTATCATGAGTTTTGTTCTTTTGATCTGTAGCATAACCGTCAGAAAACCTAGAAGGAAAAGAGGATTCTCCATTATTATTATCAGAATACTTCTTTTTGGTTACTCTTTCGATAGTCTTCTTTTCAATAACTGGGATACCTACTTTTGGTTTTTCTGAGGACTTAATCTCCTTTGTTTCGTATAGAGAATCGACTATTTGATCCTCCAAAGGTGATTCCTCAATTTCAGAATTAAACTGATCCTCTTGTGGTGCAACTAAATTCGCTGATTCGGGGTTCTTTCCAATTTCATCAACGATGAAATTTATAAGATCCTGTTTTCCCACGCCCGTTACACGTTTCATTCCTAGTTGCTTAGCAATCTGTTTTAATTCAGGTAATTTCTTGTCTGGCAAGGTTAAGATTTCAATCATATGAGTTAAAAAGTTAGAAGTATGAATAGCCTTGTTATGGAACTATTCAATCTTCAGGGTGGAGATAATAAAAATTATTGGTTGTGTTAAAAATTTTACCGATTAAAGGATTGTGTCAAATAAAGGCATTTATTGTGAAAAACTAGAACCATCAGCAACTTAAATTTGTCTGATAGTCAATCAATGGTGGATTGTTATTCACTTGCAAATATAAGAGAATATAAATGGAAGCATACATTTCAATTGAAAAAGGAATATGTTATGATAGACAAGAAGAAATATTTTGCTACATTTTGGACTACTATTTCATTTAAGTCAAAAATATAGTTTATTTTGTATCCAAAACTAACTAAAAAAACCAAAATTGAAAAAACATAGTTTCTCTTATAATGTTCTGATTATTTTCTTGATTTTATTCTCATGTTCAGGTGAAGATTTGGTTGATAACTATCAAGAACCTGAATTAAGAACAATTGAAAGTGTTTCCACTATCTTTTTAGGTCAAAATCAAAAAATAGTAGTCAGATTCTTCAATCTTATCGGTGAAGAAGTTAAAAATCCAAACCTAAATTGGTCTAGTTCTGATTCTACTATTTTGGATGTAAACCAAGATGGGAGTCTGGTACCGAAAAAAGTAGGAAATGCCACGATTACAGTGAGTGTTGAAACAAGTGATCCTAAAAATCCAGTTAAAAAAACTGAATTTAATATAGAAGTAAAAAGCAATGTAATAACTATTGAACCGGAAGTTACAGAAACACCTGAATTGACTATTTCACCTCCAGATTCACCAATCCAAAAAGACGAGGAAATTGATTTGAATTACAGTTTTACAGATGCTGAAACAGGAAATCAATTGGATCCGGAAATGGTATCCTGGGCTAGCTCAGATGAAAATATCGCTTTAGTTGATGAAAATGGAACTATTAATGGATTAACCCCGGGAAATGTAACCATTACCTTAACTATTACTTACGATGATGAAACATATGAAGAAGAATTTGTAGTAGAAGTCATCGTTACTCCAGAACTTTCAATTGGAACAGAAGAATCTACGATAAGAGTGAACGAAATACTTGAATTAAATCCCATATTTAAAGGATTTGATGGTCAAGAGGTTGAAGAGGTTGAATTAATATTTTCATCAGATGATAACCAAATCGCTTCAGTTGATGAAATGGGGAATATAACTGGAGTTAAAGCTGGTAAAGTAGAGATTACCATCACTGTGACCTATGAGGGCCAAACCTACTCAAAGCAAGTTCAACTATCAGTAAACCTAGAACCTGCATTAATTATACAAAACTCTGTAGCTACTCTTACCGAAGGAAAGTCTGAAAATATCACAGCGATATTCACTGATGAAAAAGGCAATGAGAACAACCAAGTTACGATTCAATGGGAAAGTCTTACTCCAGAATTAATTGAGGTTGACCAAGATGGAAATGTTCAGGCTGTCGCAGCTGGGGAAGCAAAAGTTAAGGCTAGTTTAACCTATAATGATGAATTATTTGAAAAGGAGATTACAATCCAAATTGAAGAAAAGTTAATCTATACCATAAATCTTATAGAACCCATTAACAATTTATATGAAGGCAATTCTTCCAAATTAAATTTTGAGATTATAGATAGTAAAGGGCAAGTTGTAGAAAATCCATCAGTAATGTGGTCAAGTTCTGAACCTACATTGGTTCAAGTTGATCAAAGTGGTAATATCCAAGGACTTACCATTGGAAGTTCAATAATTACCTTAACCACTGAAATAGATGGTACAGAATATACTGAGGAGCACTCATTGACAATAATTCCACTTCCTGCCATCAGTATAACCAATGTAATTGAGACTTTGGTTGAGGGAGAATCTCATCGTTTTGTTTCAAAATTCGATGATCAAGCAGAAGGAGAAAATTTATCTATTGAAACTACTTGGTCAAGCTCTGATGAGAATGTCATTGAGATTAATGAACAAGGGACGATAACTGCCTTAAAAGCCGGTTCGGCTGAAATTGAGGTCTCCACTAGCTACAAAGGACAGCAGTATAGCACTAAAATTTCAATTTCAGTAACGGCAAAACCACAAATTGTTGATCCTGAACTTATAATAACATCAGATATTTCTCAATTAAAAGTTAATAATTCAGAAAATTTAAGTGTTCTGTTCACCGATGATTCAGGTGATGAAGCCGAAACAGATGTGAACTGGTCATCTTCCGATGATTCAATAATAAGCATCAACCAAAATGGTCAAATTGAAGCTATTTCAATAGGTACAGCCACCATAACGGCAACTACATCATATGATGGTCAAGAAATTGAGGATACCATAACCATTATGGTTTTTGTTGATCCTGAAGTTAGAATCACTAATGATATATCTAGATTAGAGCTGAATGACAGAGTCAACTTAAATTATAGTTATACCGATGATTCAGGTCAAGAGCAATCCCCTCAATCAGTCTCTTGGGAATCATCAGACCCATCAATAGTATCCGTCAATTCAAATGGTCGAATAACGGCCATTGGTATTGGCAGCGCAGAAATTACAGTTACAACAAGTGAAGACAACCAGACTTACACTGATACTGTAACCATTCAAGTATTTGTAACGCCAAAAGTATCGATTACTAACCCTGCTGGTGGAATAATTGAAGGAACGAGTTATGATTTTGACTTTTCATTCACTGATGACGAAGGAAATACAGCCACACCAGATAGCATAGAGTGGGATTCGGGTGATGAAAATGTTCTTACAATTGATAATGAAGGTGTAGTCACCACTGTAGGGTCTGGAACCTCTAGAATTACCCTCACCGTTACATATGATGGAAGTACGTACGATACAGATTTTAATTTTATTATCCAGGAGAATCCCAATAGTAATTCAGGTGACGAAACTGAATCCTTCAAAGGAACCCTCTCTGGGGGATACGGGTTAAAAGGTGGCTATGAAGTTAAAGCAGAAGGTGATGACTTGTTGATTATTTTGGATGCAAACTACAGTATTAATAGTAGTTTACCAGACGGAGCTCTATTTCTTTCAAATGCTAATCGACCGAATGATGGGTCAATACGAGTCTGGTATGGAAAGTCTCACTATAAGGGTCCTCGTACCTACACTGTTGAAAATGTAGGTTTAAGAGATTACAGGTACCTAGTGTTCTGGTGTATCAAATTTAATACTCCAGTAGGAGCAATAAAACTTTTCGAATAGATAGTTAGTTTTGATTAACGATCAGGTTTTAGTTTATAGCGGTGTTTGTTTCGGATTCAAGAAAATTGTAGCAAACTCTAGCGAGCAGATTTTGTCATGAATTGAGATTTTTCCTTGACTTATCCTATAATGGCCAACGGTTTCATGGTTGGCAGTCCCAATCCAACGCTATAGGGGTTCAGCAAGTCGTTGAAGATTGTTTGAGTTCTATTCTTGGGACACCAACCAAAGTGACTGGAGCAGGGAGAACAGATACTGGAGTACATGCTCTACAAATGATTGCTCATTTCGATGCTGAAATAATGGATTCAGAGATTAATTCTTTCATGAGAAAAGGAAATTCATTCTTAGGTAGGGATATAAAATTCAATGCATTACATAGGGTTAAACCCGATGCAAATGCTCGTTTTGATGCCGTCTATAGGACCTATAAGTATTTTATCACTTCTGAAAAAGATGTATTCAATTGGGATTTTTGTTACTATTTCAGAGAGAACTTAGATTATCAAATCATCCATTCTGCTTGTGAATACATAAAAGACTTCAACGACTTTAAGTGTTTTGCAAAGTCTAAAAGTGATGTCAAGAATTTCTTATGTAAGATTTCAGGAATTAACTGGACAATCAAAGGACATCAGGATATTTTGACAATAAAATCCAATCGATTTCTTAGGGGGATGGTCCGTTGTATTGCGGGCACCTTAATTGAGCTTGGACGAGGCCGTTTAACCCTCGAAAATCTTAGAGACATCTTGGTCAGTGGAGACAGAAAAGCAGCTGGTTATTCTGTCCCAGCTAAAGGATTATTTTTAACTTCAGTGGAGTACCCATCAGACATATTCCTGACAAAATGAAGATTAGTTCAATGTTTCAATTTATTGATATGGCTCTATTTCGAAAGATTTTGCATTTCGTTAAGCCCTATCAAAAGACCTACATTTTGGTATTGGCATCTGCCATTTTGTTATCACTTTTTTCTACAGCATCTCCTTATCTATTGAAGATTACCATTGATGATTATATCACTGTAAGAGACTATTCTGGGATGGTCCTTTTTCTTTCCTTTCTCTTAATTGTCCTTTTCTTGGAAGTTATTTTTCAGTATTTATTTGTTTTTTATGCAAACTGGTTGGGACAGAAGGTTGTCAAGGATATCCGGATGGAGTTATTCCACAAATTGGTGAATTTCAAAATGGGGTTCTATGATAAATCAGCTGTTGGACGTTTGGTGACAAGGGTAGTCAGCGATGTTGAGACAATTGCTAGTATATTTTCACAAGGATTATTTATGATTATTGCTGATCTTTTAAAAATGGCAGTGATAGTCATCGTAATGTTGGCAGTCAGTTTAAAATTGTCGCTGATTGTATTTTTATGTTTTCCCATCGTTCTCATTGCCACAAAATTATTCCAAAATGCAATGAAAAAGGCATTTGAGGAAGTCCGAAAGCAGGTAGCTAACCTAAACACTTTTGTACAGGAACGAATTAGTGGTATGCTTATCGTTCAGCTATTTAATCGAGAGAAAATCGAATATGATGATTTTAAGAGCATAAACAAAAATCTAAAAAAAGCATGGCTAAAAACCGTATGGTATAATTCCTTTTTTTTCCCTGTGGCAGAAATTGTATCCTCTCTAACAATTGGACTTTTAGTTTGGTATGGAGGGCTGAACGTGGTGTCGGGTGAGTCAGTAACCTTTGGTACTATATTCTTATTTATTCAGCTGTCTCAGATGCTATACAGACCACTAAGACAGATTGCCGATAAATTCAATACTTTACAAATGGGAATGGTTGCTTCTGAAAGAATCGTAAAAATCCTAGAAAATGAGGAGCAAATAGAAAATGATGGGAAGATTGAAAAACAAGAAATTATTGGAAATATCATCATTGATAGGGTAGGGTTTCATTATCTTGAGGGAGAGCTAGTGTTGGATAATATTTCTTTAAATATTGATAAGGGAGAAACAGTAGCTATTGTTGGGCCGACGGGATCCGGAAAGTCAACAATTGTCAATCTGATTTCTAGATTCTACGACTTTCAGTCTGGGACAATCAAAATTGATGGTATTGATATCACTGATTTTAGTCTGTCTTTCTTAAGAAAACATGTAGCGGTAGTCTTACAGGATGTATTTCTTTTTGCGGGATCTTTATATGAAAATATCACTCTATTCAGTCAATCAATAACAAGAAGTAATGTCGTCAGTGCTGCAAAAGACATTGGAGTACATGAATTTATTATGAATCTACCTGGCGGATATGATTTTGATGTAAAAGAAAGAGGAGGTATGCTCTCTGCCGGTCAGCGTCAATTAATTGCTTTTCTGAGGGCTTATATTATAAATCCTTCCATACTGATTTTAGATGAAGCTACTTCTTCCATTGATTCTTATTCTGAGGAAATTATTCAGCAAGCCATCGGTAAGATCACCAGGGACAAAACTTCTATTATAATTGCTCATAGGTTGGCTACAATAAAGAATGCAGATCGAATCATTGTATTAGAGAAAGGGAAAATTGTCGAAATGGGAACACATAAGAAATTAATTAGCAAAACTAATGGTCATTATTCCAAGCTGTACGAGACCCAATTTTTAGCCTCTGCTCATTAATTCCGAAGGGAGTATGCCATAAACTGCATTGTATTGGTTAGTTTTACTTTCGTTTTTTGCCTTTGCTCTATTTTTGGCCACGTAATTTTCTTCATCACATACATCAAAATCAGTATCTTAAAAAACAGAACCAAAAATCCCATATTATTTATACTAAACTCGAATTAGTGATGCGGGTTGATTTTTCTTGTAGTCAAATATTTTTTGACACTTTACCAGTCATTGTCGCCCTAAATATTCCAATGATCTTCAACTTAGATTCAAAGTATTATTTTAAACACAAAAGATTTCAGATTAATTGTACACTTAATTATATATAACCTTCTATTTATGTATTATATAGAAAAATTAATTTTCCTTTGCACTCTTTACTTAACATAAGGAGTCAGGCGAACCCCGTGACGGGGACCAAAAACGGGAACTCAATTTCATAGATAAGAACAGTGGAATCAAATACCAACCAAAAGTTTAGAACATTAATTTGTGAGTGCAAAGACATTTTTTACAAAAAACTTCATGATTATGGAACCGCTTGGCGCATTCTACGGATCCCTTCATTAACAGATCAAATTCACATTAAAGCCAATCGAATCAGAGGAATTCAGGAACACGGTAATCCACAAATTAATGAAAGTCAAGAATCTGAGTTTAAAGGTATCATTAATTATTCAATCATCGTGCTCATTCAGCTGGAAAAAGGGGTCGTACTTGAACCGGATATGAATGCTCAGCAAGCTATGTCATTATATGATAAGCAGGTAAATAAGGCATTTAATTTGATGCAAGATAAAAATCATGATTATGGCGAAATATGGAAAGAAATGAGGGTAGTTTCATTAACTGATTTAATCATTCAAAAATTGTATAGGGTAAAAAAAATTGATGCTAATAAGGGATTAACTCTCGCTAGCGAAGGAATCGACTCAAATTTTTTAGATATTATCAACTATTCAATTTTTGCACTAATTCATCTAAGCGACAATGAAACTCGGAATGAGTAAACAAAACAATATGAGAAATAAAATTGTAGCTGGGAATTGGAAGATGAATTTAGGAATATCTGATTCAATAGAATTGGTTCAAAAAATCATATTCGATAAACATAAGGATTCCCAACGTGTAATCATAGCCCCACCTTTAACCAACTTATACAGATTAGGGCAACTACTTGATTTGAATAATTCAAAAATAGAATTAGCAGCTCAGAATTTTTATTTCCCCAAGGCTGGACCATTCACAGGTGAGGTATCTGCTGAAATGCTTCTTGAGATTGGTGTGAATATTGTCATCATTGGTCACTCCGAACGACGAACTTATTTTTTTGAGGATGATCAAGTCTTATTCAGAAAGGCTCAATCTGCTTTGGCACACGGACTAGAAATCATTTATTGCATCGGAGAAACATTAGCTGAACGCAAAGCAGAAACCCATCTCGATAAAGTGAAAAGTCAACTTGATGATTTAATGATTAAAATTGATAAAAAGCATTGGGCTTCGAACTCAATTATTTTGGCTTATGAACCAGTTTGGGCAATTGGTACTGGAGTAACGGCATCCAAACAGCAAGCTCAGGAAATGCACTATTTCATAAGAAAATTATTAAAAGAAACCATCGGCAGCAAAATTTCTCAAAATATCAGTATTCTTTATGGAGGAAGCATTAAATCATCTAATGCTCTAGAGATTTTTGAACAACCCGATGTTGATGGCGGTCTTGTAGGTGGTGCTTCTCTAGATGCTTCGAGTTTTAACTCAATAATTGAATCAGCAAGAAAAACCGATAAACGGTAAAATTCCCTACGATAGAGATATGATATCTTAACACATGAATTTCTCACTACAAATATTTTTTGTTGGTTTTATTCAACTGATCAATAAATTCTAAAAGATATCATTGAATATAGTAAACACGATCAAATGAGTAATTTTGTCCATATATATTCTGAGGTTTAACAGATGAAAAATTATTTATTAAATGAGCAGGATTAAGTTCCCGGAAAAACAGGCAGTTCAAAAAACAATTAAATCAAGACAGTATTCACTGATTCTATTCAATGATGATTTCAATACTTTTGACCATGTCATAGATTGTCTAATTAAACATTGTAAACATGCAAGGGTCCAAGCTGAACAATGCACCTATATTGTACATTACAATGGCAAATGTGAAGTGAAATCTGGACCTTTGGACAAACTCAAAACAATCGGTGAGAAATTAGAACAGGAAGGCCTAACCGTTGAAATATTTTGAATAGATTGTTTGTTTAAATTTTTTTGGATGAAGATATATTCCGTACTTACATTTTTTTTATTTATGTCGTCAATTGTTTATTCTCAGGGCATAGAAAACACCTCAATTCATCAATTCAAAGTTGAAGATCTTTATGGAGATTTATTTGATTTCAATTCTCTAAAGGGACAAAAGATTATGGTTGTAAATACAGCATCTGAATGTGGACTTACCCCTCAATACGATAAATTACAATCAATATATCAGAAGTACAAAGATTCTGGATTTGTTATCGTGGGATTTCCAGCGAACAATTTCGCTGGACAAGAACCTGGAACAAATGAAGAGATTGCTCTTTTTTGTAAGCATAACTATGGGGTAACTTTCCCCATGATGAAAAAAATTTCGGTAAAGGGAGATGATATACATCCGATTTACCAGTTTTTAACCTCTAAATCAAAAAATGGTATAACTGATTCTTCTGTTTCTTGGAACTTTCAAAAATACTTGATTGACAAAACGGGGAAGCTAGTTAAAGTCCTTGAACCCCGAACTGAACCTGATGCCCAAGAAATCATTGATTGGATTGAATCTGAATGAGTGATACCAGGAGGTTCAAAACGCTTTGTGTTCATGCTGGGGAATTAAAAGACCTCACCTATAAGGGTGCTGTTTCTCCAATTTATCCTGCTTCAGCTTATGAATTTTTAGACCAAGATATTGGTCGTTACCCTCGGTATTTCACTACGCCAAACCAGTTGGGTTTGGTTAAGAAAATTGCATCCTTAGAAAAAGCTGAAGATGGTTTGATATTCAGTTCTGGAATGGGAGCCATAAGTGCAATTTTGTTTTCTCAATTAAAATCTGGAGATCATTTGGTGGCTCAACGAGATTTGTATGGGGGATCTACCAACTTAATCAGGACTGAATTCCCCAAATACAACATCGGATACACTTCAGTTTCTTCAATGGATCCAGATGATTTTGAAAAAGCCATTACCCCAAAAACAAAAGGTATCTTTATTGAAACTCCTTCAAATCCATTGTTGAGGATAATCAATATGCGATCCATAGCTACTTTAGCTGAAAAATATGGACTATGGACCTTGATTGACAATACTTTTGCTTCCCCGGTCAATCAGAATCCCATTGATTTCGGCATTGA
This sequence comes from Flavobacteriaceae bacterium bin25, assembly GCA_002238525.1. Classification (GTDB taxonomy): domain Bacteria; phylum Bacteroidota; class Bacteroidia; order Flavobacteriales; family Flavobacteriaceae; genus Bin25. The sequence goes on along the minus strand of MPMN01000019.1, from coordinate 21,761 downwards.
TTTTGTGATGCATAGTGCAACTAAGTATCTTGGTGGTCATAGTGATATTTGTGCCGGTGTGTTGCTTGGAAGTAAATCTGCAATCTCAACAATCAGGCAGTTTGCATTAAACTTTGGTGCTAATCTCGCAGAAAACACGGTTTGGCTTCTAGAACGGAGCATTAAAACTTTGTCTTTGAGAGTTCGTGAGCAAACTAAAAATGCTCGGTTTATGGCAAATTTTCTTCATAACCAAGGTTGGGTTGACAAAGTCTACTATCCTGGGTTGAAGACCCATGAAGATCATGAAATTGCTCTAAATCAGATGCATGACTTTGGAGCAATGCTTTCATTTGACTTAAATCCTGAAATAGATTTACTCAACTTTTTTAAATCGCTACAGATTATAAAACCGGTTATCAGTTTAGGGGGAGTTGAAAGCGGAATATCTTCACCAAGGCTAACTTCACATAGTTTACTAACCTCAGAAGAAAGGTCTCAGCAGAATATAGGGGATCAATTAGTAAGGTTCTCCGTGGGTATTGAGGACATAGATGACTTGAAATCTGATATCCAAAATGCCATTATAAATTCTCGTTTGTGAAGCTGGATATTTTGGCTTTTGGTTCACATCCCGATGATGTTGAACTTGGTTGTGGAGGTACTTTGGCAAAATCGGTACATCAGGGGAAATCTGTCGGTATAATTGACCTTTCAAAAGGTGAATTATCCACTAAAGGTGATGTTGATACACGTTCACATGAAGCCTTAGAAGCCTCAAGGATACTCGGTGTAGACTTACGACAAAACCTTGAACTTCCTGATGGATATATCACCAACGATAAAGAGAGTCAGATAAAAGTTATCAAAAAGCTGAGAGAGTTTAAGCCGGAGATTGTAATTGCCACTGCTAGGGAAGACCGGCACATTGACCATCGAAATACCAATAGACTGATTAATGACAGTTGCTTTCTCAGTGGGCTAAAAAAAATACGCTTAACCCGTGATGATGGAAAACCGCTGTCAGTATGGAGACCAAAAATCATATTGGAGTATATTCAATGGAATGAGCTTAGGCCTGACATTATTATTGATATAACGGGATTTTTAGACAAGAAAAGTCAATCAATAAATGCATATAAAAGTCAGTTTTTCAACACCCCTGAAAATGTTGATATCACACCTATAAGTAAACCAAACTTTCTCATTTCGATAAACAATAGAGCAATAAACTATGGAAGACTAATCGGAAGCCAGGCCGCTGAAGGATTTACCTCACCACATCCTATAGCAATAAAAGACTTAGATCACCTGTTGATTTAAACTGCTTTTGACTTGATTAAGCACGATTTTATTTCCAAATTGAGAACCGACTAAGGAACTATTCTCAATATTACTTTCGAGGAACAGAAAAGCCTACCCGGAGAGGGTTCAATGGAATGTCAATTTCTTTAATGAGGGCTTTCAGTCTTCTTTTGATTCAGATTCTTCTATTTCATTGATTAGTTCTTCTAAACGAATTAGATATTCTTTGATAATAACATTCTGATTTGACAATAGAGCGTCAACTTTTTCACTTAATTCTTCTATTTGTGATTCGAGAGAACTTTTTCTCTTAACTATTTTTTCTTTTCGGGCTTTGGGATTATGAAAATCTAGTTGTAGAGAACCAAGACTATCAACTTTTATAGAATGATATTCAATTAAGTCTTGTTGTTTAGTAAAGATCTCATCTGATTTTACAAGGGTTTTAATACTATCAATTAAAGAAGTACCATATTTTTTTTCAATTACTTGGTATATTTCACTAGATTCATCTGGCCATACCCATTTGCCATCTTTTTTCCTTATAATTAATCTGATGTTTGCCCTTTCATAAGCATCCTGAACAAAAGATTTAAAATTATACTTTTCATTGCTTACGTTAAAATTAGGCAGACTTATAAAAATATTGGCATCCTTTTTACCAGACGTCTTTTTAACTACAATTCCCTTTTTACCGGTGGAGTCTGATTTTTTATTGTTTCGTGGATTTTGGGGTAGGATTTGTTTATCAATATAGTAGGGTAGAAGATTGAATTTATGTTGTTTTTTAAACAATCCTATTAATCTGCTTCCTGCGATAGAATCATATCTCACTAATTTGCCGTTAGCATCCCATTGCTTAAGTATTGCATATGATTTACCGCCCCCACCACGTGCTTTGAGTTTTGCCGTACCTTGTGAATAACCAAGAATTGGAACCATTAATAGAATAAAAACTAACCTGTACACTTTACAATAGACATTTATATCCACCAAAGATAGAATCTTTTAGGACAAGTTAGAAATCATATTTGGTACTTTAGCAAATGTGGGAGACATTGACTCACTGAGTTTATAATTTAACCTCAAGATGTGAAGGTTTTATCAAAAGATTATGGTTCAAATATTTAATAGTACTAGTTTAAAAATCAATCTATATTTCACCGTATGAGAAAGGTCAAATGGGGGATTTTGGGTCTTGGGAACATCGCGCATAAATTTTGTCATGATTTGATTATGGAGAATGGATCGGTATTGGAAGCCGTAGCATCTAGTTCGATAGAAAGAGCCAAGAGTTTTGCTGAACGATATAAAGCAAAGAAGTATTATGGGGATTATGATGAACTATTAAGTGATTCTGATATTGAAATTATCTATATCGCTAGTTTACATCCAGATCATTATCGACAGAGCATTGAGGTCATGAAATCGGGGAAGGCAGTTTTGTGCGAAAAGCCAATTGCGATGAATCAAAACCAGGTTCAAAGCATGATCAAAGTTTCAGCTATGCAAAAAGTTTTTTTAATGGAGGGCTTATGGACAAGATTCAATCCCAATCTCAAAAGAGCTCTTCAGCTTTGCAAAGACGGTGAAATAGGCGAAATTACCTATATCAATGCATCGTTCAATTTTAATGGAATGGCCAGGGAGGGGGACTCTAGAATCTTTGACATACAAAAAGGGGGAGGTGCTCTTTTAGACATTGGTATTTATCCAATCTTTTTATCCTACTTATTTCTTGGTTTTCCGATTAGAATTTTAGCTAGTTCCATAAAGTCTGAACAAAACATCGACTTACAGACATCCATTATTTTTCAATATGAGGGTGCACAATCTATTCTCCACTGCGGATTTAAAAACAATGAACAAATGGTTTCAAGAATTTGTGGTACTAAGGGTCAAATTCAGATAAATCATCCTTGGCATAACCCATCATCAATTACACTATTTAAAGATGGGAATGAGCCTGTTGAAATGGGCATAAAAATTGAAGGAAAAGGATATATATATGAAATAAGGGAATGTAACAAGAGTTTTAGGGAAGGAAAAACTCAGAGTCAAAATTGGTCGCATCAAAATAGTTTTGAATTGATATCTCTATTGGACTTAATTAGAAGTAAATCTGGTTTAATTTATCCAGATGATGATTCGAATTTACTGACATAGTAGCATCGGCATTGTTATTGCTTATCTAAATATGATATTTTTGCACGCAATTTATGGTGGTTGTAGCTCAGTTGGTTAGAGCGCTAGATTGTGGTTCTAGAGGTCGCCGGTTCGAGACCGGTCTTCCACCCTACAAGCTTAGTGTTAGAGAAACACATAAAATAATTTTTAAAGGGGGTGTATCAACTTTATAATGTTGGAGTTATCCTTAAGACTGCGTTAGACATTAAACAATAATAATATCTTCTCCAATAATGGTATAATAAAAGATCAAGCAGGATACCAATAGAAAAAAGGAATAGTTTAAGCAAAAAAAATAGAAAGTAAGACCTGTAGGAGCAATTCAAAACATCAAACCAAAAGTTGCATTTAGGAGTTGATTGTATGGTTTAGTATATATCCTGATATCAAATGAGCAACAAAAAACACACCTACAATCTTATTCTAAAACGACTGCCAAAACAAACTCTCCATGAGAGGTATTCTATTTATGTCCTTTCATCCCCATATTTAACATGATGAAGGGCATTTTGTTCTAAAATCCTTAGGTCCAGAGCTCCAATACCAAAATCCTGAACAGCAGGTCACACTAGAAACATCCCATTCACTGATATCTTGGGAAAATGCATGTGCATCGAAAAACATTTCATACATATCCGTTACATTGCTGACATCCCAATCATTTAATGGTTGATTAAAAGAAGTAGCTAAATCGAACATTCTTCTCATATTGGTTACACTACTGACATCCCAATCATTTAATGCCCCATTAAAAGATGTTGCTCCACGAAACATTCTTGCCATTGTAGTTACCTCAGAGACATTCCAATCTCCTATGTCTTGATTAAAAGATGTTGCTCCATGAAACATTCCTGCCATTGTAGTTACCTTAGATACATTCCAATCTCCTATGTCTTGATTAAAAGTTGTTGCTCCACGAAACATTTCTGCCATTGTAGTTACCTCAGAGACATTCCAATCTCCTATGTCTTGATTAAAAGTTGTTGCTCCACGAAACATTTCTGCCATTGTAGTTACCTTAGGGACATTCCAATCTCCTATGTCTTGATTAAAAGTTGTTGCTCCACGAAACATTTCTGCCATTGTAGTTACCTTAGGGACATTCCAATCTCCTATATCCTGATTGAATGTGGTGGTGCCATAAAACATTTCATCCATTCTGGTTACATTACTAGTATCCCACTTGGTAATATCACCATTAGTATTTTGTTTGTCTTTAAATAGTCTGGACATATCGGTAACAAAAGTGGTGTTTACATATTGGAGGTTTTCATCATTTGCGACTAAATTTCTCAATGCATCCTCATCTGCTATAAAATACTTTTGGGATGATTCGTCGGAGCTGTCAATGAGTGTTTCCTGTCCAATCAAATCTCTGGCACACTCAATGGCCTTGATTATTCCATTTGCATCAACATACAATGGGTTTGGACATGGATCAGCAGGTGGGTCATCTGGTGGCGGCGGATCATTTGGCATCTCGGTTGTTGGCTGGTTATCCGTAGGTGGATCATTCGGTTCTTGCGTGGTTGGCTGGTTAGTTACAGGATTTTGATTTGTTGGTGGTTGGTTGTTCGTAGGTGGATTATTTGGTTGCTGGGTTGTCTGTTGCTCATCTTCGTTATTTTGTTCAGGTTCTTCAGTCTGTTCAGGTTCTTCGGTATATTCACCGGTAAAAGTAAAGGTAGCGACCAAATGACAATCACCTATTACTTTGAATGAAGCAATAGAATAAGTAGTATCTAAATTGTCTGGACACCCTTTTCCATCAGATGTCCATCGCTCAAAAGCATAACCATTGTCTGGGGTTGCATTTACCTCAAATCTATCACCATAATCTATTTCCTGTCTGCCATTGTTTATGCGACCCCCGGAATCCGCTTCCACGGTAATAACATAGGAGATTTTATTGAAAACGGGATTGATTTGACAATCTTCGGTTACTGTAATAGTGATAGGGTTTTCCGACACCTTTTCATCTATACAATCTCCCTCCCAACCCTTGAATTCATAATGTTCATCGGGAATAGCAGTAATCGTTACTCGGTCTCCATAGACTATGGGGGAATCTGGATTTTCGGTTTTTACGACCTTTATTTTCCCGTTTGTAATCCCCATTATGGGGTCGTTTTTTGTTCCTTGTTCCGTTTGGTTTGGCACAGAGATTTTTATTGATTTTGTTTCAAATACTGCTCTTAGGCTACAATTATCGGTGATAGTAAAAGTTAATTCCGGGCTAGAAAGGTCGGTATTATCGGGACATTCCATGATTTCCCATCCTTTAAACGTATAGCCTTTTTCGGGAATTGCCATCAAAGAAATTTTTTCTCCGTATTCATATTCTTGCCCTGATTCTGTATCACCAACTGAGCCTCCTTCGGTAGAAGAAATCGTTAAGGTAAATGCCCTTTGTTCAAAAACCGCTTTTAAACTACAATTACCTTCAACGATGAACTCAATTTGGGGATCTGTATTATTTTCAAGTATAGGGCAATTTGATGTTTCCTTTTCATTCCCCATTATGGGGGCGGTTGTCCAATCACTGAATTGATAACTCCCTTCGGGGATTGCTTTCAAAACAACATTTTGCCCATATTCTATAGTTAATTTCTCATCCACAGGACTTCCCAAATAATCCACTTGACCTCCATCAGAAGATGCTATTGTGATGGTATAAGACACCTTTTCAAATTCTGCTCCTATGGTACAATCCTCCAATATCGTAATCACTATGCTTGATTCATCATTGTTTAAATCGCCACAATTCCCAGTCCAGGCTTTGAAAACATAGTACTCATTGGGTGTGGCAGTAATCATTACTTCATCTCCATAAACTATGGGGGAATCCGGATTTTCAGTTTTTACGATTTTTATTTTTCCGTTTTTGGTGGTCGTCTCGGAGCTATTTCCCGTTACGGGGTTACTTCCTGTCACAGGGTTGTCGTCTGTTGTAAGGTTTGTCCCTGATGCAGTGTCTATGGTAATGGTAACAGGAATTTTGGTGAATACCGCTTCCAAACTACAATCGCCATCAACGATGAACTCAATTTCAACCTCTATGGAATCTTCAAGGTCAGGACAATTTTCACTTCTCCATTGTGTCAATTCATAACCCTCGTCAGGCATTGCTGTTAATTTAGCGGTCTCTCCATAGACGATAGATAATGCATCATCAATTTGCTGCCCATCACGGACTAGGCTTCCCCCTTCTGAAGATGTGACTGCAACGATATAACTAGCTTTTTCGAAAACCGCTCCTATCGTACAATCTTCCAAGATAGTAATCTTTATACTTGATTCATCATTGTCTAAATCACCACAATTCCCAGACCAACCTTTAAATGTATAATGTTCATTGGGTGTGGCAGTAATCATTACCTCATCGCCATAGTCAACATTTTCAGATGGTGTGATGATTATTTCCCCGTTTTGGAGTTCCGTCATGGGGTCGTTCTTTTCTATCATAATCGTTCGCGGTGCCTTGGTGAAAACTGCTTCTAAACTACAATCACCTGCAACTGTGAAGGTCACTTTGTTGTTGACTACTATAAGTTCGGGACATTCACTACCTTCGGCTGTTGTCCAACCACTTAACTGATACCCCTTTTCAGGATTAGCGGTAAAAGAAACTGTTTGTCCATGTTCTTTGTGCTCGGTTACCGAACTTGATGGTTGAGCATCATTGACACTACCTCCATCAGAAGATGTGGCGGTGATGCTATACTTGATCTTTTCAAAAGAAACACTGATAGAACAATTTTTAGATGCAGTGATCGTAATTTCTAAAGTATTTTTATTGAAAGTGCCACAATCACCTGCCCATTCTTTTAATTGATAGTGCTGATTAGCTTTGGCTACAATCTTTACTGATTGCCCCTTGTTGATATTTCTCTGGGTTTCTGTTATTGTCCCTCCGGCACCAGATGATGTGGAGATAGTAAATTTAATGGGATCCGGAGGGGGAGGGGCAATAGGTCCAGACCCTCCTTCTCCATTGCAAGAAAATAAAATCAAGAGGGATAGCATAAAAAAAATCGAGGAATGCTTATAAACTTTGGATCTCATGGTAATAATTCGTATAATCGTTGTTTAAGGTAAAATTCCCATTGTATTATTAAAGGAAGTGTTCTGTAGATTGGCATCCGAAAAGTGCATTGAGGTTATGAATCCCCAGAGATAGGAATCAAATAAAAGGGAAATCAAAAACCACCATAGGGGTAGGGATTTAAAGGGGAAAAAAAATTGAAAAGTACAGTTAACTAACTGTCTATTAATTCTTAAAGTACAAGGGGGGGTATTTCATAGCTTGGTCTTTGAAACTCCATATTTAATCCCTTATAAGTAAAGAACCAAAAAGGAAAATGCCTATCTCTGGTTCTTTGAAGATGTATGTTATTACATAAATCTTTACCAAGTGATTTCTTTAAATAAGCAAATAATAGGTGCTTGGTCAGATCAATACAAACCACGACTTTTGAACATAACCCAAAACCAGGTTTTGACGATGATCCTCCAATAGTATTTTGTACTAACCTATTGCTCCAATTTAAAAACATCATGACCCTAACGAAGGAACAAATCCTTCATGATGGGACTAAGTTAATAAATATTTTCTATTTTTCCAAACATTGTCTGGATTTAACTAAAAATATTCTTCAAGGCTTTAATAACTTTTTTGTGGAATAAGAAGCAATTTATTATTTCAAATATTTAATTGTACATTGTACCTAGAAAAACAAACATAATCCGTAGTACCTGAAACCCATAGGATAAATTATTAGTATTTTTGCCGCAGATTACATGATTTGAAAATAACAAAGGAACTCAAAGTTGCAATTTTCGCCATCGCAGGAATTGTGATATTTATATTGGGATACTCATTTTTGAAAAATAATTCCATTTTATCTGGATCGAAAAAGATATACAGCTACTTCAATGATGTTGAAGGTTTGGGTGTCGGGGCCGATGTGAATATCAATGGCTTTTCAGTAGGCTCAGTTTCCGACATAGATTTTTCCGAGGACTTTTCTGCCCTTAAAGTAGAAATGAATATACGCTCAGATTTGAAGATTTCAAAAAATAGCTCCGCTGTTTTGTATGAAACAAGTCTCATTGGAGGTAGGGCTATACAAATTCTTCCAATATATGATTCTGAAGTGATAAAGAGTGGAGACGAATTACCCTCCGTAGTTAAACCAGTATTGACTAGTATGCTTAATGATCAGTTTGCCCCTCTTCGTACAAAACTTGAAAATTTAATCACTAGCTTGGATACACTAGTCATTGGATTCAATCAAGTGTTTGATGATGATGGACAAATAAAACTTAAGGGGGCACTCGAAGATTTTACCTTGTTGGTAGAAAATATTAATCAACTATCTTCTGAAATTGTGAAAGGAGTTGAGAAAAATAGGGGGGCATTTGATCAAACTCTAAGTAATGTTGTATCCGCATCCGAAAATATTAAATCGCTATCAGATTCGCTGATTAGGTTAGATTTGAATAAAACCGTTGTTGATTTTAATCACCTTATAGTTCAAATCAACTCAGCCATGGGATTAATCACTTCAAATCAAGGAACGATAGGTCAATTAATTAATGATCCAACGCTCTACAATAATCTGACCAAAACCACTGCCGATCTAAATTCATTAATGTTAGACTTGCAATCGAATCCAAAGCGATATGTTCATTTTTCACTATTTGGAAGAAAAGACAAAACCACACCAAAAAAGGAAAATTAGATATTAAATCCAATTTTCTGCACTTCATATTTTTAAGTTAATTCTACGCCATAATAAATCAATAATATGAACAATGAATCGCAAAGAAGCTGAAAAGTTATTACACCAGAAAGTTGAAGATGGACTGACTGTCAGCCCAATATTACCAGAGGGAGTCAAAAATTATTTGGTGGATATAGACGGTACCATATGTGATGATATTCCAAATGAGGAACCTCATAGGATGGAGACAGCTAAGGTGTATCCGGATGCCTTAAAGACATTGAATAAATGGCACGACCAGGGTCATCTGATATGCTTTTTTACTGCTCGAGTTGAATCCCATAGGGAGGTGACTGAACGCTGGTTGAAAAATAATGGCTTCAAATACCACAGTCTTTTGATGGGAAAACCACGAGGTGGGAATTATCATTGGATAGATAATCATTTGGTTCGTGCCACCAGATACAATGGAAAATTTACAGACCTAGTACAAAAAGAAGTGACTATTGAGGTTTTTGATGATTGATTCATTGAGGAAATGATATCCAATTTATAACCACCAATTCGGTTTTTTGGTTGCGATTTAGTAGTATCATTTTGATAGAATTACAAAATATATGGCTGGAAAATCATATAGAAAAGAGTTTATCTATTAGACCCGACTTTCACTCTTTTTTGAGTATTTTTATCTCTTAAGTATTTGTATATCAGTTACATAGACGATAGATTTTGAATAATTTTTGTGAAAAAGTTCCTATGTCATAATTTTTAATATACTTTTATTGAGGTAAGCATTTAATTTCATAATTTAGATGTCAATAGATAAAGACTATTATGCATATTTTTATTTAAAGGACAAAACCTCTTAAAGTTTTCTGATCACTTTAAAACGGACTTTGATTGCAAGGAATACCTTTCTGAGGTCAAATGGAAAGAAGGCTTTAAATGTTTCAAATGTGGTCATGGTGCTTGTCAGGTAAGCAAGGATTTTTCTAGGACGTGTAACATCTGTGGTCATACCGAGTCAGCTACTGCCAATACCTTGTTCCACAAGGTTAAGTTCGGCTTACGCAAGGCCTTTTTCATCTGCTTTGAGATGTCTGCCTGTACCAAGAGCCTTTCTGCAAGGTACACAGCAGCTGGTTATGGAGTGACCGAAAAGACTGCCCGTCTTTTCATGCAAAAGGTCAGACAGGCTATCAAATCCTGTGGCAAGAACCCTAGGAATGGTACTATAGATATGGACGAGTTCGTCTTGATCGGGGTTGATAAAGTAAAGATAGGGAGTAGCTATAATGTTAAGAATTGAAAGCGGTAACATCGGTAAATCTATCAAGGTACGGAAAAGTCAAGCGTATGGATGCCATGCGAAAGGAAGATTTCTCGGCACGCTCACTTGAGTCCATCTTTACCAGACATATCAGTAAGTCTGACCAGGTGGCTGCTTACAAATGGAAAGGTATAGACCAATAGCCACGGCCTATAACATTACCCAGATGGAGAGCAAGAAGGGACTCAAATTGCTGTCTTTTCATACCGTGAACCACCCGATAAAGTTTGGATAAGTACCACCCATTCATGAGTGGGCAACTTTAAGCTGCACTGAACAAGTATTTCAATTAGCTCTGCATAAGGATAAAGTGTTCACAGAGGAAAGAAACGATATTCAACAATCTGATGACAAAAATGGTCAACAAGGAAAAAATCTAATAGGCGCTTAAGTGATGACCTCTAAATATTTTTATAGTTTGGATGATTTATTTTACTTAAAAAATGGATTGACTGAAGTAAATTTATTGCCCGTGTTTTAATTTGGTACAGAGCAATTAATTGAATTATTCCGTTTGATGCTTTTTACAAAATTGAAAAATATTGTGTTCATGGATTTTATCCGAGATTGTCAATATCATGTTTATTATTTAAGTTATTGATTATAGGTAATATATGGTTGTTTCTTTCGATTCTTTATCAGATGAATCTAAAATTTGGATTTTTCAATCTAATCAGGTTTTAAGATCTAATCAGATTAAAATTCTTGATGAATCAATTAAGGTATTTTTAGATCAATGGACATCTCATCAATCCACACTTTATACGGCATATACGATTAGATATAATTTATTTCTTATCATTGGGGTAGATCGGAGTCAGAATGTCAGCGGATGTTCTATTGATGCATTGATGCGTGAAATACAACGATTTGAAAGAGAATATCATCTGGTCTTACTCAATAGGATGAATGTTGCATTTATATCAAAAGGTAAACTGAAGATTGTTGATCTGACAAGATTTAGGGAGTTCATTGACCAGGGTATTGTTACCAAAAAAACCACAGTATTCAATAATATGATCATACATAAGAAAAACTTGCAATCAAACTGGCAAGTACCTTTAGAAAATAGTTGGCACAAAAGATATTTATAGCATGAGATTTGTTTTAGGGATTATTGTTCTCATAGTACTGGGATTATTAAATTTTCAAAAAAAGGATCCTCATCCACTACTAATGGAGAATCCGGATGAGAGAAAACTTCAAAAAATATGGGTAGATAGTGTATATAATAGCTTGACATTACAGCAGAAGATTGGTCAATTGTTTGTGCCAATGGTATTTTCAGAAAATGACCAAGAGTTTGATACTACACTCAGATTGATTCGAGAAAATCATATCGGAGGCGTTATTTTTTCTAGGGGTACCCCCCACAAACAATCTCTCTGGCTGAATGAATTTCAAGCCAATTCTAATGTTCCTCTTCTGGTTTCTATGGATGCTGAGTGGGGCGTAGGCATGAGGTTGGATTCGGTTATTGATTTCCCCTGGGCTATGACATTAGGTGCAATTCAGGATCTGTCTTTAATTGAGCAGATTGGTTTTCGAATGGGGCAACAGGCTCAACGACTAGGAATTCATATGAGCCATGGTCCTGTGTTGGATATAAATACCGATCCAGACAATCCAATTATTGGAAATAGATCCTTTGGTGAATCCAAAGAGCGAGTGACAAAAACATCTCTTGCATATATGAAGGGACACCATAAAGCCGGGGTTTTAACCACAGGAAAACACTTTCCAGGACATGGAGATACCGATGCCGATTCGCACCTTACTCTTCCCACAATTTCTCTGGATCAAGATCGAATAAAGGAAATTGAGCTATACCCATATAGAAACTTGTTTAAGCATGGTCTATCCTCGGTGATGGTTGCTCATTTGAATGTTCCAAGTTTGACTGATTCGGTCTTACCAACCTCCTTGTCCAAACGTGTTGTTACAGGACTATTGAAAGAGAAAATGAAGTTTAAAGGACTCATTTTAACAGATGCATTGAATATGAAAGGAGCTACGATGATGGCCCCTTCAACAGGGATTGATAAGGAGGCCTTTCTAGCGGGAAATGATGTGCTCTTGATTTCAAATGATATACCCTCCGGAATACAAGAAATCACTCTGGCTGTTGAATCAGGAGAAATTACAACTAAACGGCTTAAACATTCTGTAAAAAAAATACTCAATGCTAAATACAAGGTTGGACTCCACAATTACTCACCTGTCAATGTTGATAGATTACATGAGGACTTAAATCCGTCCCAGGATCAAGAATTATATAATCAAGCTATCAGCGATGCCTTGACCCTAGTAAAAAATCAAAGTGAATTGATTCCTATAAAAGAATTTACCCACTTGGGGTATTTGGAGATAGGCGATGTATCTGGTGAAGCATTTGAAAATGAAATATCAAAATATCTAAAGCTCGAAAAGATAAACGCCCAGGATATCAAGGAGATAGATTCCCTTTCTGTTGAATTTGACACTGTTTTAGTCAGCTATCACAAAGGAAATCAAAGTCCCTATGTTAATTATCGATTCAATGAGAATGAACTGTTGTTAATTGATAAACTATCAAAAAAATTTAAGGTTATTCTAGTCAGTTTTACAAGTCCTTATGCTTTGGGTCAGTTGTTGTCACCTAAAAAAATGGAATCTATTTTGGTGGCATACCAAAATTCGCCATCAGCTCAAGAAATAGCTGCCCAAGCGCTTGTTGGAATTCATTCAATCAAAGGAAGATTACCCATTTCACCTAGCTCGTCTATAGAATTGGGAAGTGGGATTGATATTCCTATTTCTAAAGCAATGCCTATAGTTGATCCCCAACATCTTGGTTTTGATTCAGATAAACTCAATAGACTAGATGAATTGGCACAAGTTGCCATTGACTCAATGATTGCTCCGGGTCTTCAGATGGTAGTAGCCAGAAAAGGGAAAATTGTTTATCAAAAGAGCTTTGGATATCATACTTATTCTAAGCAAATAAAAGTCGAAAACGATCATATTTATGATTTGGCTTCTTTGACCAAAATATTGGCTACTGTTCCATTGGTGATGCAGGAAATCGACAACAATGAATTGAGCCTGGATGAAAAATTGGAGAATTTTCACCTTCGAGCAAAGGGAACAAATAAAAGTGGTTTAACCATCAAGCAACTATTGTCCCATCACGCTGGGTTGAAATCTTGGATTCCTTTTTATTTAAAAACTCTCAATAGTTTAAACAAGCCTATGGATGATTTGTATAGCCAAAAATACTCTGAAGATTATCCTATCCAAGTCTTTGATAATCTCTTCCTTCACAAAGATTACACCCAAGAGATACTTGAAGAAATTTATACATCTCAAGTACAGAGTAAACCTAGATATCGTTATTCAGATTTGGGTTTTATTTTACTCATGGACTATTTTCAAACCCGATATGCTAAGCCTTTTGATGAGTTGATTTCCAGAAGACTATTAAAGCCATTGGGATTGGAGAATATCACCTATAATCCGTATTTAACTTTTGAAAATGAAAAAATTGTGCCATCGGAACATGATCAGTATTTTCGTTATGGACACATAGATGGTTATGTCCACGATATGGCATCGGCTTTGATGGGGGGTTTGGGTGCTCACGCAGGATTATTTGCAAATGCTAAAGATGTTGCAGTTATCATGCAATTGTTTTTGCAAAAAGGTCAGTATATGGGCAAAGAATATTTTGACTCGGATACATTTGATTTATTTAATAAAAGATATTTTCAAGTCCAGGGAAATGACAGAGTACTTGGGTTTGACAAGAGACGAAAAATCAACCCAACCCGATTAAATGTTGCAAAGGATGCTTCAGACGAAAGTTTTGGACATTTTGGTTTCACCGGTACTTTTGCTTGGGCCGATCCGGAAAATGAATTGATTTTCGTTTTTTTATCCAATCGTACTTATCCTACTATGGAAAACAAATTGATTTCACAACAATATATAAGACCACGTATGCACCAATTGGTCTATGAAGCACTAATAGATGAAAAAGTAAATTGAAAATCGCAATTGTTTGTTATCCCACTTTCGGGGGGAGCGGTGTAGTGGCCACAGAATTGGGAATGGCTCTGTCTAGAACTAAAGGCCACGAAGTTCACTTTATCACCTATAGCCATCCTGTGAGACTTGAGGAATTAAATGCAAATCTTCATTTTCATGAGGTGGATGTCCCCGAGTATTTTTTGTTCCGCTATCAGCCGTACGAATTAGCTCTGTCAAGTAAATTAGTTGAAGTAGTTAAACAATACAATATTGATTTACTACATGTACACTATGCAATTCCTCATGCCTACGCAGCTTATATGGCTCGAAGAATGCTAGAAGAAATGGGTATTGCAATCCCTATAGTTACCACTTTACATGGGACGGATATCACATTGGTGGGAAAAAGTCCACTATACAAGCCTGCAGTTACCTTTTCAATCAATCAGTCTAATGCCGTAACTGCGGTTTCCGATAGTTTAAAAAAGGATACCCTTGAACTTTTTGATGTACATGACGATATTGAAGTTGTACCAAATTTTATTGATATTCAAAGGCATTTGGGAAGGAAAGTAGAGTGCAATAGAGATTTGATAGAATCCGATGAAAACAAAAAAATAATTACCCATATCAGCAATTTTAGACCGCTAAAAAGAGTTATTGATGTGTTGAAAATATTTCAGAAGATCAAAGAGCGTATGCCTGGCAAGTTATTGATGGTTGGTCATGGTCCAGACAGAAAGAAAGCAATTCAGTATTGTAGAAATAGAAACTTATTAAATGATGTGATGTTTTTGGGTGAGAGTACTGAAATTCGAAAAATTCTTTGTTTCTCTGATTTGTTTTTGTTGCCATCAGAATCCGAGAGTTTTGGCTTAGTGGCATTGGAAGCCATGTTGCACAAGGTTCCCGTAATCTCTTCAAATACAGGAGGTCTGCCAGAGGTAAATCGAAATAATTTTTCTGGGCGCACCTATGAGGTTGGAGATATTGAATCAATGGCTAATGGTGCAATTGAAATCCTTTCCGACAATGTACTTCACAATCTTTATAGAGAGCAGGCATTTGAAAATGCTAAACGGTTTGATGTTAGTAGGATAATCTCGGCATACGAAAAAGTTTACCAAAAAGCCCTAATGCGGGTTCAACAATCTTAATGATGATCAAATTTTATGCTTTATCCTAATAGTATCCAAAAGTTCAATTCCGATGGGGAACGAATACTAGCCAATAAGTTTAAGGATGACCCTAAACTGGAAAAATCTTTTGTATTGCCATCCCTATTTTGTAGCAAACATTTGTCAAGAGTTTCTGGGGAGTTGGATTTTTTGGTCCTCATGCCTAACCATGGGATTTTTGCAATTGAGGTAAAACATGGAGGAGTTTCACGAAAAGACGGTAAATGGCTTTATACCAATAGATACAAAAAGGTCACTGTCAGAAACCGGAGTCCTTTTGATCAGGTAAACAAATCCATGCAGTCTATCAAACGACATGTTCATGGAAAGATTAATGCCAACCCTAATCTGAGTCAAAATTTGAAGAAAATAATGTGGGGTTATGGTGTGGCTTTTACTAGTTCTGTCAATTTGGACAGTTTCGAACCAGAGGCTGAAAAGTGGCAGATTTTTCAAAGAGACAACATTCAAAAACCCATAAGTGAATATATGGAAAATATGAGCAATGGATGGCATTCAAAATATAGTGAAAGTTCATCCTGTGGATGGTATTCCAAGACTTTTTCTCGTCCAACAGAAAATGATTGTTTATTGATATTTCGGATTCTTCGTGGGGATTTTGATTATGACTATAAGGAGATTAACAGATTGAGGGACCGAAAGCAGATTATTGATCACTACACAAAAGAACAGTTCGACATTCTAGAACAAACCAGCTACAATCCCAGAGTTTTGATTGAAGGTGCTGCAGGAACAGGAAAGACACTAATGGCTATTGAACTTGTTCATCGGAAGGTTGTTGAGGGTAAAAATGTGGGATTATTTTGTTTTACCAATTCTTTAGCTAAGGAGTTTAAAAGGAGCTTTAGCCAAGTCCAGAAAGATCAAAAAAATCTTAGATATGTAAAGACTTTTCACGGTTTTATGTACGATCATATTGAGGAAGATTTTCAAATTAGTGAGATGTCTCCTTCGGAAAAAAAGGAATTTTTTAATGAAGCATTACCTCTTGAGTTCATCACAACAGCGAGCTCATGGACTGAATCCCAAAAGCTTGATTTTATCGTCATTGATGAGGCTCAAGATTTGGTACGTCCCAACTACTTAGATGTCATTGATTCTGTACTCAAAGGAGGCTTGGCTAGAGGTCATTTTGCTTTGGTCGGAGATTTTTTGAGGCAATCATTCTTCAGTGATACAAGCGAAGAAAAATTGTTTGATCTGATTCATCAGAGATCTCAGTTTACCATGCTAAAATTGCATGTCAATTGTAGAAATACCAAAGAAATCGCCGAATTTGCTTCAAGAGTTTCCAATTACCCATTTCCTAAACTATTACAAAATTCCATTCGGGGCAGGAAAGTAGAAGTCCGGTATCCAATAAAATCTAAAAGACTAGGACAGGTCATCGAAGTATTAAAGGAAATAGAAAAAAATAAAATACCTTTTAGGAATGTCACTATTCTAACTCATAAAACTTTCAATAAGACTATTTTAAAAGGTTCACCTCAGATCCTTAAGTATATAGAATGTAGAGGTCTCACTCATAGCACTATAATGTCATTTAAGGGATTGGAAAATGATGTTATTGTATTAGTTAGTGATTATGGTGAGTCTAATTATGAGAAATATAGAGGTGCTGTCTATGTTGCTTGTACCCGTGCTAATCAATTACTCTATACAGTTTTTACCAATAAAGCCAAAACTTTTATTACTGATCAATTAGAAAATAATAATTCAGATTGAGATGTTCTAAGCCTATTTTATTCAAATTATTGGCTAATTTCACCAAATAAAATATGATACAATGAATTACTACAAATTATTTATACTCGTGGGTGTTTTCACTATTACTCGCACATTTGGTCAGCAAGAGATAAGCCTTTTTAATGGGGTCGATCTAAATGGATGGAAAGTTCACGGTACTGAACTATGGTATGTAGAAGACGGTCATCTAGTATGCGAAAGCAGTCCGAAAGAAGAATATGGTTATTTGTCTACTGTTGATCACTACCAAGATTTTATATTGAATCTCGAATTCAAACAAGAGACCCAATCAGGAAACAGCGGGGTATTTATTCGCTCAACATTGGATGGTATTAAAATATCGGGTTGGCAAGTAGAGGTGGCACCGAAGGGGTTGCACACTGGCGGGATATATGAATCTTATGGTCGAGGATGGCTAATTAAACCCAAACCTGAACTTGAAGAAGTAATTAAAGTAAATCAGTGGAACTCCCTTAAGATAAAAGTACAGGGGAATCAAGTAACAACATGGTTAAATGGGACTGAGATGGTTCATATTGATGATGAAAAAATTGGAAAAGGAAAGGGTTCGGTCGCACTACAAATTCATGATGGAGGTGGAATAAAAATTCGTTGGAGAAATCTAAAACTAAAATTGATTGAATAATGAAAATGCCGAACAATGGAACAACAGGTATGTCTGATGATCTTTTTGTTCATCTTTTTACCAGTTTTCATTTTGTTGTCAATACGGTTGGACCTGATACAATTTCATCTATTGGGGGTTTGAGGTATTGGAAAGATGGTAGGGAGGCACCTGATGTCAGGTTGGGTATATTTAATTATCCTCAGGCTGAATCACATCCGGGATTTAATCTTTCGTTGTATTGTAATTTTGATGACCCTACGTCGGAAAGTGATATTTTACGTCTCGTTGGCAGTAAAGCTTCTATGGATGTTAGTTGGGAAACTGTGGGATTGAAACAGAATAAAGGTTTAGAAGAGCAGATTTCCGACGACGAGAAAAAGAATATGGAGGTAATGGGATATGATTCCCCGAGAAAAAAGATGCTGCCACCATCTGAGACATTTTACAGAGTTGAAGATGAATATCGTGGCACTCATTTTGATCACAAAGGGAGTTTAATTTACGCTATAAAAACGGGTGGCCAGGTGTTTGAAGATCAGGAATTTGGGTTTAGGGCGGGCTCCTACTTTGCTTTGTAATGACAGTTATTATCAAAACAATGATTCAGTGGGATCCTACTAATTTAAAAATTAAATAAATGCTACGTTTTTTCGTTATTTTTTTATCGACTTTTTTAGTCTTCAGTTGTAAAGATTCTAACATACCAGCTGATTCGTTTATATCTTTAGGAGATTTCTCTTTGATTCCTGAGGTTAAGGAATACGAATCTACTTCTGGAATACTTGAATTGGGTGCTGATGTATCAATTGAGTGGGAAGGTGTGGTTTCAGAATTTATCTACCAGGAAATTCAATCAGAGTGGGATGAAATAATGTCAGGCAGTCATTCTGATGAATCAAGTACCGAACTCGAAGTTATTGTTGATGATCACCACATGGAGTATCAACATCCTGAAGAATATTGTTTAACTATTGAAAAGAGGGACATCAAAATTGAAGCTTCGACCTTGGTTGGGGTTTATAGGGGGTGGCAGACATTGAGGCAAATTCTTTATTTGAGCAATCAAAAAAGTATAGGAACAGGTGTTATTAGGGATTATCCTAGATTCGATTATAGGGGAACTATGCTGGATGTAGCTAGGCATTTTTTCAGTGTTGACGAAGTCAAAAGGTATATTGATCAATTAACATTTTATAAGATAAATTATCTTCATTTACATCTAAGTGATGATCAAGGGTGGCGCATCCATATCAATAGCTGGCCTGAACTGACTGCAATTGGAGGACAATCTCAAGTTGATGGAGGTGATGCTGGTTTTTATACCCAGAAAGAATATCAGGATATTGTTGCTTATGCTGCCGATCGGTTCGTGACAATTGTTCCTGAAATTGATATGCCAGGACATACCAATGCTGCTCTGGCATCTTATGCTGAGTTAAATTGTGACAATAAGAAGAGGGAATTGTATTATGGTCGTGAGGTAGGTTTTTCAACTTTGTGTGTAGATAGGGAGGAAACCTATCAATTTGCAGAAGATGTTATCCGGGAGTTAGCTGAAATAACACCTGGACCCTATATTCATATTGGTGGAGACGAGACGCATGCTACTCCGGAGGACGATTACATTAAATTCGTCAATAGGGTAATGCCGATGGTTGGTAAGTATGGTAAAAAAGTGATTGGTTGGGATGAAATCAATTTGGGTGAATTACCCCAGGATGCTGCTGTGCAGTTTTGGGCGAGTAAAGAAAATGCTCAAAATGCAGTTAAGAAGGGATCTAAAGTTCTAATGAGTCCAGCTAGTTATGCATATCTTGATATGAAATATGACTCCTTGACTCCCATAGGCTATAATTGGGCTGGATATATTGATACGGAGAGAGCTTATTCTTGGGATCCTGAGTTATTAGTTGAGGGGATTAATCGAGAGGACATTTTAGGAATTGAAGCTCCTTTATGGGGTGAAACTATTACCAATAGTGAAGAAATAGAGTATTTGGCATTTCCCAGGATTTTGGGGTACGCTGAGAAAGGGTGGTCCGATACGAGTGATTCCAGAACTTGGGATGAGTATAAAATTGATTTAGTTGCCCATGGGGCCATACTTGAACGATTGGGAATCAATTTTTATAGAGACCCAAAAGTTAATTGGACTTTAGATTCAGATTGACTTTTGTAACGAATTGGAAATCTTTTTCTGTAATTCCATTTTCTGAGTATGTTTTGATTTTTATGACCTGTTTGTTGTAGTCCATTGTCAATGTAGGGTGGTTAAGGACTTCATTAGCCCTATTCGGGTTCCGAAAGAAAATGTTTCAAGGTAATTTTTGAAATTTATTTCGAGTCGCAAATGGCCATCTGTGTAAGACTATTCGCAAGTTTGTCAAAATCGGTACTCTAGTATTGATAATCAACTACTTATAAATATATCCGCTACGATAAAGTCCTCTTACTTGAACCGTTTTGGTCGGTTTCACTGGGGGAATATATATGCAATATAAACCTCCATAGGGATATAAATATGTAGCTCTAATCACTTTGTTGTGGAATAGAGATCGCTTGGAATAAGCAATAGCTATATTGACCTCACTTTTCATGATAATTATGTTGACTTACCCCCTTTTTCCCTTTACGACCATGAATGATCAAAGGTGTTTTAAAGGTTCGATGTAACATGGTCTGATTCGACAATGAACACTCTTTACTCCCAAAATTTTGAAAGAAGGAACATGCTCCGGTGTCCCTGATGTTATTGGCAGCATTGCTATCCGCATGGATAGAAAATCCACAGCTTAAACATTTGAATTTCGATTGAGAGAGTCGATTCTTTTTGTCAATAGTTCCACATCGACTACATTTTTGAGAGGTATAATGAGGAGAAATTTTAATTACCCACATCTTTTGACCTAGATAAATCTCAAACCCTGTGACAGGGATCAATTTTATGCCCCATGCCGTTTTTAAAATCACTCTGTTCAAATCCGATTTTTGTTTGACGTTTTTGCCCGGATTTTCCATCGTTCCTTTAGCTGATCTGGTCATATTCTTGATTTTCAAATCTTCCAAAACCGCTAGTGAAGAACTACTGGAAATCTTCTTGCTGGTCTTTCTTAGTGCATCATTTCTTTTATTTCTTATTTTACGTTGTTTTTTGGCTATCAGGATATTCGTTTTGTAGGCTTTATTACTGCCATGTTGTTTTTTCGCTCTCCTTCTTTGAAGAACTTTCTTTCTCTTTTCTTCCTTTTTGGTATTCGCTAAATAATGAATAATACCATTACTATCGGCTACTTGACCTATATTCCTGTCAATTCCTACGATATCATTGATATCGATTGTACCTATTTGTCTTTCAACAGCATCTACTTCGCATTGAATATAGATAAACCACTTATTCTCTTTGTATTTATTCTTCCTTTTCCTCCTAGATGTATTACTTCTATCGGTGATTTCTTTGACGATACGTCCCTGTAAAAACCGGGGGTTGCTATAACGACAAATCTGTTTTTTATGGCCTCTTATCTGAATAAAGACACCTCTTTTGAGCATCAAATAACCATTGCCATTTTCGGCTTCCTTTATTTCGTTTTGGTATAAAGTTATCGGGAAACTCTGCTTTCGTCTTTTTGATTTGAATTTCGGCTTACCTCTTT
>MPMN01000103.1 GCA_002238525.1 Flavobacteriaceae bacterium bin25 | reverse complement strand
CCGAAAAACAATCAATAGAACATGGTGAATCGGTAAGTATCACTGCAACGCCTGATTCAGGTTATCAAATCAGTGTATGGTCAGGAAGTTGTGGCTCTTTCGAGAAAACAACCAATCCAGCTACCTTTACCGCTACCAAAGATTGTTCTATTAGTGTAGCCTTTGAAAAAGCATCTTATACAATAACTACAAGTGCGGAAACTGGAGGAGAAATTACCGAAAAACAATCAATAGAACATGGTGAATCGGTAAGCATCACTGCAACTCATGATACGGGTTATCAAATAGAATCATGGGGAGGGACTTGTGGCACTTTCGCCAAATCCGCGAATCCAGCTACCTTCACTGCTTCCAAAGATTGTTCCATCAGTGTAGCCTTTGAAAAGGTATCTTATACCATCACTACAAATGGCGGTGCTGGAGGTTCTATTACAGGAAATCAATCAGTAAAACATGGTGAATCGGTAAGCATCACTGCAACGCCTGAAACGGGTTATCAAATACAATCCTGGGGAGGGACTTGTGGCACCTTTAACAAGGCTACCAATCCAGCTACCTTCACTGCTACCAAAGATTGTTCTATTAGTGTAGCCTTTGAAAAGGTATCTTATACCATCACTACAAATGGCGGTGATGGAGGTTCTATTACTGAAAAACAATCAGTAAAACATGGTGAATCGGTAAGTATCACTGCAACGCCTGATACGGGTTATCAAATACAATCCTGGGGAGGGACTTGTGGTACCTTCGACAAGAAAGCCAATCCAGCTACCTTCACTGGTTCTAAAGATTGTTCTATTTCTGTAGCCTTTGAAAAAGTATCTTATACAATAACTACAAGTGCGGGAACTGGAGGAGAAATTACCGAAAAACAATCAATAGAACATGGTGAATCGGTAACTATCACTGCAACGCCAAGTACGGGTTATCAAGTACAATCCTGGGGAGGGACTTGTGGCACCTTTGACAAGACAACCAATCCAGCTACCTTCACTGCTGCCAAAGATTGCTCTATCAGTGTAGCCTTTGAGGAGGTTAATAGTCTACAAAAACAGGAAAAAGAATCTTATACAATAACTACAGGTGCAGGAATAGGCGGATCAATTACCGAAAATCAATCAGTAGAGCAGGGAGAATCAGTGAGTATCACTGCAACGCCAAGTATAGGCTATCAAATACAATCCTGGAGAGGGACTTGTGGCACCTTTGCCAAGACAACCAATCCAGCTACCTTCACTGCTTCCAAAGATTGTTCCATCAGTGTAGCCTTTGAAGAGCAAGAACATGTTGAGAATCCTATTGAACTTGATGGAAATGGTGTTACTGTAAAAGTTAAGTCAGGTCTTGCACAAGCGGACTATGTGGGAAAAACTGGATATATAGATTACCAAGATAGTAGAGGGAGAGTAGAGTACACCATTGTGGATGCTACTATGCTTAAAACACGAATCAGAAACGGTTCAAGTGTAGAAAATGTAGTCACTACGTTTGTAACCAATATGCGTAATATGTTTAGAAGTTCTAGATCTAGATCTTTCAATCAAGACATCGGTTCTTGGGATACAAGTAATGTGACTGATATGGGTCATATGTTTACCGGCGGTAGCTCCTTCAATCAAGACATCGGTTCTTGGGATACAAGTAAGGTGACTGATATGGGTAGCATGTTTTATTGCGTTAAATCGTTCAATCAAGACATCGGTTCTTGGGATACAAGTAAGGTGACGAATATGAGATTTATGTTTGGTTGTAATAATTACTATTATCCTAGCAACCCTTTCAATCAAGACATCGGGAATTGGGATGTCAGTAATGTGACCAATATGGCTAATATGTTTTACCGTGCTGTCTTCAATCAAGACATCGGTTCTTGGGATACAAGTAAGGTTACCAGTATGGGTGGCATGTTTGAAAGCGCTGAATCCTTTAATCAAGACATCGGGAATTGGGATACAAGTAAGGTGACCCATATGGGTGCGATGTTTCGGTTTGCTATTTCCTTCAATCAAGACATCGGTTCATGGGATACAAGTAAGGTGACCTATATGGGGGCTATGTTTCGAGGAGCTACCGCCTTCAATCAAGACATTGGGAATTGGGATACAAGTAATGTGACCGATATGGATAGAATGTTTTCCAGCGCTACCTCTTTCAATCAAGACATTGATTCCTGGGATACAAGTAAGGTGACCGATATGAGGCTTATGTTTGAACGTGCTACCGCTTTCAATCAAGATACCGGTTCTTGGGATACAAGTAAGGTGACTGATATGGTCTGGATGTTTCGAGGAGCTACCGCCTTCAATCAAGATATCAGTAGCTGGGATGTTGATATGGTAACCAATTGCACTGAATTCTCACTCAGTAGCGGACTCACACAAGCGAATAAACCCACTTTCGATAATTGTAATGAATAAAGTATAAGACAAGCGATTATTTGGTTGTGTTATCAGTAAATGAAGCCATTTTAAGATGGATTGAAAATCATTAAGCAAGCTTGTCATAATATATATTATATTTGTTAAATACATGTCTTTCATAAGAAATTGGAGATGAGTAATTCACTAAACATTTGATATATTTATGATTAATAGGATAGGTTATGGGTAGTTTTTTCATAAGTGTAGCAGTTATTTGTAGTTTTTTATGAGAAATATCTAATTTTCATCCCACGAATACGAATTGAAAAGAATTACAATACCATCAGATTACAAGTATTATGGGGTGTGCAAAGGAAAGCAATATCAAGAAAGCGTAAAAAGTAGTGCGTAGTATATTTTATAAATCCAAAAATACTGATTAACAACTACTTACAAGATAAAATGATAAACTTGCACATGGAATCATTTTCTGTTTTGTGAATCAACAATGATAGTAACCGGACCATCATTGATTAATGAAACTTTCATATCTGCACCAAATTCTCCATAGAACACCTTGCCAGGCAATGCACTTTC
>MPMN01000018.1 GCA_002238525.1 Flavobacteriaceae bacterium bin25 | reverse complement strand
ACTTCATCGCTAAAAATCGCTTTGAATGTACAATCTCCTACTACGATGAAACTCAACTGGGGATTGGAAAGTTCATTATCTGCTATGCTCGGACAATCCGTCTCGGTGTCCGAGTTTAGGTTTTCTGTTGTTTCCCATCGTACAAAAGCACCTCCTTTTTTAGGAGTTGCAGTCAAAGAAACCTCTTGTCCATATTCTTTCCTTAGTTCTGTATCACTTACAGAGCCTCCCTCAGTAGGAGAAATCATTAAGGTAAATTCCCTTTTCTCAAAAACCGCTTCCAAACTACAATTGCCTTCAACCATAAACTTGGCTTCAACATCTGTAGCATCTTCAAGGGTAGGACAATTCGTAGAAGATGTTCCTCCTTTAATTGTCCAACCACTAAATTGATAACCCTTGTCAGGCGTTGCTGTCAAAATAGCGGTCTGCCCATATTCTATAGTTAATTCCTCATCGCTTGCACTTCCCAGGTGACGCACCTGACCTCCCTCAGACGATGTTGCCATGATGGTATAGTTTACTTTTTCAAAAACCGCATCTATCGTACAATCGTCCTGCACAGTAATCGTTATGGTCGATTCATCAGCACCAAACTTACCACAACTTCCAGACCAACCCTTGAAGGCATAATGTTTATTAGGAGTGGCTGTAATCTCTACTTCATCACCATAGACAACATTTTCAGATGGCGTGATGCTTATTTCTCCATTCCTGGTACCCGTCACGGCGTTGTTTTCTGCTATGGTAATTATGCGAGGTTCTTTGGTAAAAACAGCTTCCAAACTACAATTACCTTCAACCATAAACTTGGCTTCAACATCTGTAGCATCTTCAAGGGTAGGACAATTTTCAGTTGTCCATCCACTAAATTGATAACCCTTGTCAGGTATTGCTGACAGAGCGGCTGTTTGTCCATAGGTTATGGATAATTCCCCATCACCTTGTTGTCCGTCACGGATTACACTACCTCCCTCAGAAGATGTCGCTGTGATGGTATATGCTACTTTTTCAAAAACCGCATCTATTGTACAATCGGCCTCCACAGTAATGGTTATGGTCAATTCGTCAGCACCGAACTCACCGCAGCTTCCAGACCAACCCTTGAAGGCATAGTGTTCATTGGCAGTAGCTGTTATCACCACTTCATCCCCATGGCCAACAGTTGGAGATGGACTGATGTTTATTTCCCCATTTTTGATCCCCGTCACGGGGTCATTTTCTGCTATGGTAATGGTACGAGGGGCTTTGGTAAATACCGCTTCCAAACTACAATCACCGGCAACAGTGAAGGTCACCTTGTTTTTGACCGTTGTTAGGTCAGGGCATTCACTATCTTCGGTTGGCGTCCATCCACTTAACTGATAGCCTTCTTCTGGCTCTGCAACAAAGGAGACTACCTGCCCATATTCTCTTGATAATTCCCCTTCACCGACACTACCTCCTTCAGAAGATGTGGCGGTGATGTTGTATTGTATCTTCTCAAACTCAGCTCCAATCTGACAATTCTTGGAAGCGGTGATGGTAATCTCTGAATTGTCTGAGCTAAAACTACCACAATCGCCTGTCCATTGCTTCAGCTGATGGTATTCTTTGGCCGCAGCAATAATTTTCACCGACTGGCCATTTTCTACCTTTTGAGAATCTGTTATCGATCCGCCAACTCCCGATGATGTGGAGATCATGAACTTAGTTGTAACTAGTTGAACAATCGGAATAGGTTCAACTTCTCCATCATTGCAAGAAAATAAAACGAGTAGTGCTACTATGGAAATAGATAATGGAAATAGAAAAATTTTGAATTTCATTGTATTGTATCTTTTATTTGATAATGTTTTTGATTTGAGCAATATGTTTTAAAGATGAAACCCCCTCAAAGCGGACTAGTAGAAAATCATAAGCTGCATTTACCCCCCCCCCTAAAAAATGGGATTTGAAGAATACGGGAAAGTGAGACTATCATATCCTTCCCTTTAGAAAGGTATAAGCAAGAATTTTGCGTACTAAAAAGAACAATCTCTTTAAAAAAGTAGAATATTCGAGGTTTGGACCCAATAAACGGACTCCTATCCCAAAATAAGGGGGGGGGTAGCTGTTAAAGAATATTGATGACATAATAAACGGCATGGCAAGGTAATAAAATATTTTTTAATGTCAAAATATATTTAGACCAAAGAATTATGAAATTGACTCTGTGTTCTTTCCTTGTCCGAATAAATTACCGCTTTCAGCCCAGAGTTTGCCGAAAACCTTGTAAACTTGTCATGATAGGATTCCCAATTCATCATAAGAGCTACAAAATAGAGGACATAGACATTTTCTTTTTTTGTAGGGCTTCGTGTAAATAATACAAAGTTTATAAGGAGTAAACTACCATTTTAGCAGCGTTGATTTTGTATCGTGGTATCTCACCTATTATAGATGTTTTCTGTCTTGTTTACTTGTACCAAAAAGAATCTCCTTAAACCAAACTTCAAAAACCTCACTTTCTGCATGTTAATGGCAATGAGCCAATTCAAGCATGCAAGATAATTGAATTTCAATGCTGACTTTTCCATCAAAAAACAAATATGGCCTATCCTTCTTTAAACCTGACTTTCGGGTCGAAATACGCCCAAAACCCTTACCAAGACTGAAAAAGGTGCCATTTCCAACTGTTACTTTAATGGACACATTTTTTCTGATCAATACCAAAAAGTACTAATGCCCTCCGTTGAATCTCCGTTGCCTGAGACATTACATGAATCACTTGGTCAGGATTTCCTGGCGGACTTACCTCATTCAACGTCAAGGTTCCAGATCTTTCACCAGGGTGTAGTTCTGCTGTTCTGGCACTTCATCGACATCAACCTTTCCCAGATTCAATAAAGCCCCTATAGAGGTGGTAGCGGTTGATTCTGAGAGCAGACGGGCGGCAGCTAGTTTGGAAAGGGAAGAAAGAATCCTCATGATGATAGCACCAAGAGCGATGTTTCTCATTCGGTTAGATTCCCTATAGAGAAGGCGATCGAACTTCAGTTTTTTGACCAATCCCAAAATGCAAGCTCTGTGACCATGAGGTAAAGATCTTTTGATAGGGAAGGCTTTGGAAATATCCTTATAGACTACTCCTTTGATCGCTGCTTTAAAGCCCTCTATAACAGAGGCAGGAAAGTCGCTCAAATTGGCTATGGTTTTTCTTTTGACTTTCTTTCCTTCTCTCCAGACTTTACGGAGTAGCGTGGTTGGTCGGTATTTTCTATTGGCTACGACTTCGATCTAATATGACATGGAATTATAAAATATGATGCAAAAAAGTTACATTCAATAAACAGCAAAAATAAATATGTCACATGGACATATTTTCACAAAATAAATTCAAAATATATCATCTATATGACTGATATACAGGTGTTTAAGTGATATAAATTACTCAAAAAAGTGCGAAAGTCGGGGTTAATTAGAAATTTTTTCAATTGAAAAATATCATAAGCTTGTGGAAATAAAAGATTTATTTTTCTCACTATTGTCCACAAAATTGGAGTGCATAATCGTAAAATGAGTGAGGAAAAAGTGAAGACAAGAGCAGTGGCACAAACTATTGATAAGTAATTCATGTATTCTCAACAAACGAATGCATGTTTAATGTAAATTGAGAGTTTATTGTACGGTCATAGATAACCCCAAAAGAATGAGATTATACACATAAATCAATTGTGAGAAGTCTCAGTTATTGAACTTTTGAGTCAATTTTTTTATAAAAATATCATTTCTGTTTTTGGCTCTCTCATATAGTGTAGAATACTTCATAATTTCCATATAAAGTGCACCATCTCGCCTTTTACTAAATGATCCTGCTACGTTTTTCAAAGGTCTGAAAAGGTAATCAAATTTGTGTCCTTGTTTGAAATCAGGATCCTTAGATCTTACATTGAAAGCACTAATTTTTTCTCCAATTAAATATCCATAAAAAGTATCGAATTCAAATTCATCCTTTGAAAAATTTCTGATAAGTGTTGAATAATTTTGGATTTGAATTATGTAATCAGAAACATCCACATCAGGCGCTTTAAATTCAATGATTATGCACTTACCTTCATCTGGAAATAGTAAAATATCCGGCCTCTTACGATATCTCTTTTCGTTTAAAGAATCTACATGAGATAATTCTTCTTCTGACAATTCTTTTTTTTCTTTAAATATCTTAATTCCTTTTATTTCTAAATCCATAAGTCTTCGCTCAGAAGAGCCATCAAATAAGATAAAATCTTCATCTAATAACCACAAGTCACTAGCATCAGGCTTATCACTTTGTTGCTTAAAAATTAAATTATGTATTAATGCTTCATCTTTTTTCCTAATCCCGTTATTTTGAACCTTTAATTTTCTATTCAGTATCATATTGAATAATTCAAGGACAATTTTTCTTCTTGCTACATATCGAGTTAATTCTTTCCTATTCTGTAAGGGTATTTCTTTTACTAGTTCATTAACAACCTCATTAAATTCCTTCTCATAATTTTTTGATGATGGGTCAAGATCATTTAATTGTCCAAATTGATATTTAATTTTAGTGTCAAGCTTAGCTACTTGTTTAGATTCTTCAATGTATACTTTCTCTAAAATGCTATGTTCAGAATCGTTTAAGGATACAGATATTCTCTGTAAAAAATCATCACTCAAAAGGAACATTGACTTTAGTTCCTCAATTCTATCATCTCTATCTTTTACCTTTTCTTGAATTTCTTTACAATTGGATAAAATTGAATGATTAACTTCTTTCCTGATATCCTCAATAATGATCTCTTTATGGTTAATTATACTACCAACGTATTTTTTAAAGTCTTTTCTACTAGGTATTTTGAGTTTACCTCTTACATCACTATCCCTACTATCCAAATAATCAGCTGAAACTAAAAATAAAAATCTTTTGCCATCAATACTATCCTTGTCAGAAATACTTGTTAATCCTATATCAAGATTATTAGATTCAACGATCTCATTCTTGCTTGTTAACTTGACTCCATTTTTGTGAAGTGAGTCTTTTGAAATTTTAAATGAAGTTACTTTAAATGTTTCTGAGTCATCTGCTTTCTTGATTTTATTTTCAGATAGCAAGCTGTAATTGACTTTGAAATTAAATGTTTGTTCATTAATCGGTATGTCATCTCGGGTTATTTCAAGAGATTGAACCAAGTCTCCATCTATGTATCGTTCAAAAGCGATTTTTGGCAGATTATCTCTATTTAAACAGAAATTCATCAAACAATGAAAGATGACATTTCTCTTCAAATAATCTAAATCGAAGTTGTAATGTTTTTTATCTTCATCTTCAAGCAAATTAGACAATAATAAGCTGGTCCCAGTGGTTTTTACTTTTCCATTAAGTTTATGTGTAGATTCTAAGTAGGTAATTGTGTTATTTTTTTGAGAATAATGTCGAGACTTAGAAATTGTAAATTTTCTTTTTTTGAAACCATCATCATCTTTAAATATGCTACTATAATTCCCCGTTTCAAAAAAATGTATCAATTGAATTCTACCAGTACCTTTATTCTTAAAGCCTTTTCTCGAATCTTTGAATAAATTAAACCTTTCAAATTCTTTGTCATCAAACCCCACACCGGTATCTATTATTTCTATTTTATCAAATTCAAGTTGTTCTACTAGGAGGTTATTTTTTAGGTAGTGTTTAACAGTTATCAAGTCCTTTTTTCTGTTACCTCCTTTTTGATATATTGATTCTAATGAATTTGTAAAAGCTTCATAAATAGGTTGTAATCGCTCAGAACTCTTTTTTATGTCTGCTAATATTCGAGGGTAATAAACTCCAGGTAAATCAGTATACGTTCCGTCTTCAAATTTCATTCATCGAAAATATATGCAATCAAATGTATGTCATTTTATGGTGGCGTTTAATCAAATCACTATAACAAGGCTTTGTTTTTGTATTTCTTTCAAAATAAATAGGATAACATATAACACCATATTGTTCATAATGACATCATAGTAAAACGGGACTAAAAACTATGAAATCCTCAAATTGAACATAGTCTCTTCCTTTCCAAGCCTTATGGAAAAGTGTATTTGAGAGTTGATTATACTCTCCAATTGTACTATCGAATGGAGAAATTTAATCGCCTCCCTCTTGCTTACTGTTGCAGCTCCTTTAACTGTTTGGTTACTTGTTCCAAGCTAATATTGTAATAACCTCCATCAAGTTTATTGCGAATCTCAATAAATGCATTAACCGTCAAATCAATGTCTTCCTGCGTATGAACAGAAGTCGGAATCAATCTCAATATAATCATCCCCTTAGGAATTACAGGATAAACCACAATAGAACAAAATATTCCGTAATTTTCTCTAAGCTCCCTCGTTAAAAGTACAACCTCAGCTACAGTCCCTTTTAAACATACAGGAGTTACACAACTCTGAGAAAATCCAAGATCAAACCCTGCATCTCTTAGTCCCTTTTGTAATGAGTGTACATTATGCCACAGTTTTGCTCGAAGATCATCACCATTCTTCACCAACTCAAGACGCTTAATCGCTCCAGCTACCAATACCATTTGAAGAGATTTTGCAAACATCTGAGAACGCATGTTATACTGTAAATAATCGATAATATCCTGATCTGCAGCAACAAATGCACCAGTTGAAGCCATCGCCTTAGCAAAAGTGGAAAAATATATGTCGATTTCCTTCTGCACACCCTGCTCAGAACCTGTACCCATACCACTTTTTCCCAATACCCCGAAACCATGAGCATCATCTACAAAAAATCGAAACTTAAATTTCTTTTTTAAAGCAACTATCTCCCTAAGAATTCCCTGAGTTCCCCGCATACCAAATACACCCTCGGATATAACCAAAATTCCTCCGTCCGATTTTTCGGCCTCTTGGGTTGCTCGCACTAACTTCTTTTCAAGACTTTTTGGGTCGTTGTGATTGTAAGCAAATTTCTTACCAAAATGTAACCGAACACCATCAACAATACAACCATGGGATTCAGAATCATAAACAATAACATCAGTCCTATCAACCAGAGCATCAATTATCGAAATAACACCCTGATAACCAAAATTGAGTAAATAAGCAGCCTGTTTCTCAACAAATGCAGCCAATTGTCTTTCTAGTTCTGAATGTAAATCCGTCTGGCCCGACATCATTCGAGCACCCATAGGATAAGCCGAACCATACTTGGCCGCAGCATCAGCATCTGCTTTACGTACCTCAGGATGATTAGCCAATCCAAGATAATTGTTCACACTCCAAGTGATTACCTCTTTGCCCCTATAATACATCCGACTACCTATTTCACCCGTTAATTTGGGGAAAACAAAAAAGCCTTCAGCCATATCCTTATACCTACCCAAAGGTCCCATGTTATTAACCCGCTTTTCAAAAATGTCTTTCATCTCTTGATGAACTAATTTATATGATTATGTACCTAAATGAGACTAATAACTACTCTTATTAAACCCCTGAGCCTTCATCCAAGAATTAGAATAAATCCTCGTAATATACCTAGAACCATGATCTGGAAATATCAAAACTACACAGGACTTAGCATCAAATTCATTTTCCTCCGCTAATTGGTATGTAGCCTGCAAAACACCTCCAGAAGTATAGCCCACAAAAATACCCTCAGAATTTGAAATTTGCCGGCTCCGATAAGCACTATTCTCATCATTAACCTTGACATACCTGTCAATGTATTCAAACTTTGTGGCCGTGGGTATAAGATTCTTGCCCATACCCTCTATCCGATAAAAATGAATTTCATTTGGGTCAATTTCACCCGTCTCATGATACTTCTTCAATACTGATCCATAAGCATCAACACCGATTATTTTGATTTTGGGATTCTTTTCCTTTAGATATTTTCCACACCCAGATATAGTTCCTCCAGTTCCACTCGAAGCAATCAAATGAGTGATTTTACCAGAAGTTTGTTTCCATATCTCTGGTCCGGTAGTAGCATAATGAGCTTCAACATTCAAATCATTAAAATACTGATTGATATATACCGAATTCTTATACCTTTTCTTTAAATACTTGGCAACATTGTAATAAGAGTTTGGATCCTCA
This sequence comes from Flavobacteriaceae bacterium bin25, assembly GCA_002238525.1. Taxonomy (GTDB): domain Bacteria; phylum Bacteroidota; class Bacteroidia; order Flavobacteriales; family Flavobacteriaceae; genus Bin25. Next base: position 37,233 of record MPMN01000018.1, on the reverse strand, counting down.
GCAGGTACCTTCGCAGGACAAACCCAAACCAATGCATTCATGGCTCGAAGCATATTAATTTTGTCTTCAGAGGCTTTTGAATTCACCGCCAAAACACAACGATAACCCCTCTTAATGGCAACCATTGCCAAACTAAATCCCGTATTACCAGATGTGGTCTCAATAACCGTAGAACCCGGTTTTAAAAGCCCCCTCTTTTCGGCTTTTTCTATGATGTAAAGAGCAATACGGTCCTTAGTAGAATGACCAGGATTGGCACCCTCCCATTTAGCATAATATGAACCAGTAAAAGACTTTACCGATTGACTAAGTTTAATTAATGGAGTCTGGCCAATTAAATCAGTGATACTATCTATCGGGCCATTATTTGATGGAATTCTCAAGTGTTAAGCACAAAAACAAACAACGGCAAAATTATGCATATTAAAACATTACAGGTTATCCTCTAAAGCCAAAACAAAAGCATATTGCCTCGCAATTTCTTTTAGCATATTGAAACGACCCGAGGCACCCCCATGACCAGATTCTAAATTGATATCTAAAAGCACCAAAGTCTCTGCTATATTGTTTGTACGAAGTTTAGAAGCCCATTTGGCAGGTTCCCAGTATTGTACCTGAGAATCATGCAAACCTGTAGTTACATACATATGAGGATACTCCTGCTCACATACATTGTCGTACGGAGAATAAGAAAGCATATAATGGTAATAGTATTCCTCATGGGGATTGCCCCATTCGTCATATTCAGAAGTAGTCAATGGAATCGATTTATCCAGCATCGTGGTTACCACATCAACAAAGGGAACCGATGCAATTGCGCCATTGTAAAGATGAGGCGCCGCATTGACTACAGCACCAACCAAAAGACCACCTGCAGAACCACCACAAGCATAGAGGTGTTCTGGAGAAGTATATTTCTTTCTGATCAAAAACCTAGAACAATCAATAAAATCATTAAAGCTGTTTTTTTTACTCATTAATTTCCCCGATTCATACCATCTTCTTCCTAAATACTCTCCCCCACGAACATGAGCGATAGCAAATACAAAACCCCGATTAAGCAAACTCAACCGATTTGAGGAAAATCCAGGGTCTATAGTATGCCCATAAGAACCATAAGCATACTGAAGAAGTGGAGTCGATTTACTTAACACCGTATCTTTGTGATAAACTAATGAAATTGGAATCTTGACCCCATCTCTGGCAGAAGCCCAATGTCTTTCTTCTTTATAGTTTGAGGGGTTAAAAAAATCATCAAGGATTGGGGTCTGCTTGAGCAATTTTGTCGTTTTATCCACCATGTCAAATTCAAAAATAGAATTAGGTGTAGCCATTGAAGTATAACCAAACCTTAATTTCTGACTATCAAATTGTGGATTAAACCCCGTATAAGCACAATAAGTTTCGCCTTTGATTGGGATATGATAATCTTCCGATTCATCCCATCGTCTGACCCGTAGTTGTGATAAACCTCTTTCTCTTTCAGTAATGACTATAAAATCATTGAATAATTCAAGGTCTTCCAAGAGGACATTCTCCCGATGTGGAATCACTACCTCCCAGTTTTCTTTCGATGGATAATCAATTGGAGCTCTTACAATTTTAAAGTTATTGGCTTGATTAGCATTGGTCAAAATATAAAAGTGATCCTTGTATTGGGAAACAAAATACTCCAACCCCTTAACCCTAGATTGGATTAATTGAAATTCTCCTAAAGGTTTGTTTGAATTTAAAAACCGATGTTCAGTAGTTAAGGTACTAGTTATGCTAATCAAAATATATTGACGTGATTTGGTAGTGCTACAATGAACAGAAAAAGTTTCATCCGACTCAAAATATACCTGCACGGGATTTGAATTTGGTAATTCGATATTTGATCTCAGAACTCTCTCAGCCCTAAGTGTTTCTGTATTCTTCTGAACATAAAAGATATGTTTGTTGTCTTGTGCCCAGACTCCCCTACCATTGGTATTGTTAACCTTAAATGGAAAGATTTTTCCAGTTTTTAAATCTTTGATTTGGATTTCATACATCCGTCTACCGGTCGTATCCACGCCAAAAGCAGCCAATGTGTTGTCAGGACTTACTGAAAAGGATGCTAGGTCAAAATACGATAACCCCCGGGCCATCTGGTTGCAGTCAAAAAGTATCTCTTCACTATTATCCATCGATTCTCTTTTCCGAGTATAAATTGGATATTCTTTCTCCTTTTCAAAGCGAGTTATATACCAGTAACCATTAAAGAAATAAGGAACAGAAGAATCGTCTTGCTTGATTCGTGACTTTAATTCATCAAATAATGAATCTGTTTGTTTTTTTAACCCTTTGGTGACCTCGTTATAATAGGCTTTCTCTTTTTTTAAATAATCAATAACCGCAGGATTTTCTCTTTCTCTTAACCAATAATAGTCATCAACCCGAGTATCATCGTGTTTGGTAAGCTTACGAGGAATTTTTTCAGCAATAGGCGGAATTGCTTTAAAATCAAGTAATGACATCAATTTTATATTTGAGACTCAATCATGTTGGTCAAATTTGCTTGGAATCCAAAGATTTTAATACAGCAATGAAATACTTGTGTTGCTCATCAGTGTAATCTCTGTGTGTAACAATTCTAAGTCTACCTTTGCCAAGAGAAAGTATCTGTATGCCTTTTTTATCAAGAAAATCAACAAAATTAGATTGATTGCATTGATCAACCAGAGAAAAAATCACAATATTGGTTTCAGCTGGTTCAACTCTACCAACAATTGATAAAGTAGATAATAATCCAACTAATTCCTTGGCTTTGATGTGGTCATTTTTCAAAGATTCTATATGATGATCCAACGCATAATTTGCACATGCAGCTAGGTATCCTGATTGACGCATATTTCCTCCCAATCGGGTTCTTAACCTCAGAGCATCCTGATATTTATTTGAATCCAAAAGGAGTATCGAACCAATAGGGCACCCCAACCCTTTGCTAAAACACAAACTAATAGTATCAAAGATTTTTCCATAATCTCTTGCATGGTCATCAGTTTCGACAAGTGCATTCCATAATCGTGCTCCATCCAGGTGATACCCTAGCCCATAGTTATCACAAACCGACTTTATTTCTTTTAAATCTTTAAAGGAATAAAATGTTCCTCCTGCTCTATTACAAGTATTTTCTACACAAACCAATTTAGTTTTAGGCGTATGATAAAAACTCTTAATGTTGATATTTTCTTTGACCTGTGTTGCTGTCAATCTACCCCTATTACCCTCTACAAGACTACAAGAGACACCCCAATTTGCTGCGGCTCCTCCACCTTCATAATGATAAATATGGGTATGTATATCACAAATTAATTGGTCTCCAGGGTTTGTGTGTAATCCTACTGCTACTTGATTAGACATTGTTCCAGATGGGAAAAACATACCTCTTTGCATTCCGAACATATCTGCTACCCGCTGTTCTAGATGATTGATAGAAGGGTCTTGTTTAAAAACATCATCACCAACTTTTGCTTCAACCATAGACCGAAGCATACCATTAGATGGCACCGTTACAGTATCACTAATAAGGTTTACCTGCACTATCTACCAGATTTCAAAATCACAATAAATCGTTCCAATTGGTGAACCATCAGGTATTCTGGGACTTCTTGAATTAGGAATTACATCCAATTTTTCAAGAAATTGATCTATGGAATGGGCATAGTAATTTCCATATTCTAGTTGCTTGTTTTTCTTAAGCCATTGTTTTAGTTCAATCAGTTGATTATATACAATGGCATTAACCTGACCATAAGCATCACTATTAGATGCTAAATTCATTAAATGTTTCAATATGTTTTGACCTACAACCTCTCTAATCTGTTCTAAATGAGCTGACCGGTACTCGGTTTTAAAACCCAAATCAATCAATCCAGAAATCAGTTCATCTAGACTCAATTGATTTTCTTGAATCCCTACTTGCTGAACCAGTCTTGAAGATCTTTGTGGATCTAGTATCATTTCTAGTAATTGATCACTCAATGTATTTGTAGCACCCAATAGGTCAATTACTACCCCAGTTTGTGATACTAGATTTTCTCTACTATTGGGATACCCATATGGTCTTGGTAATAAATAGTTTTGAAGGTGCTCTGGAATCATCAATTCCTCAGGTCGGAGCATTTTCATGTAGAGTTCAAAAGCTTGTCTTTGAGTTGATTGATCAATAATTTGAACCTCAGAAGTAATACTTCCCTTTACTCCATAATCGTAATCTACGCCTCCTATTAACTTAACCAAGGCTTCTGCCTGATATCTATGCATCAAATAAATAGGGACTAAACGATCTGATAGCAAAGCGTAGCTTTCTCCATCTTTAAGGTGTCCTAAAGAAAACTGTTTGAGAGCGAAATTCCGGATTTTTAGTACCCTCTCTGTTTCTTCTATGGCACTTTGACCATTATCCCATAGGTGGGCTTTAGGATGTGAGCCTCCTACGGGACGAGCATCAGCATCAGTGATAAACCTATGACCTTGAACAATTGAATTTTCAAGTATCGAATTGAGAGCTTGTTGGAGATCCGCACCCTCTGGAAAATCACTATAGGCATAGGCCACAGTCGCCTTATCCCACTGGCCAATTTTATCATCATAAGCATCAGCAAGACTAATCTCATCATTTGACAACTCTAATTTAGGATGTGGGTAATCCATCACCGAGGATCGATTAAAACTACTTGCAGCAAAATTATGGGCAAAACCGAGGGTATGACCTATCTCATGAGCCGAAAGTTGACGAATACGAGCTAAGGACATCTCAAGTGCTTTTTGATTGAATTGTAAGTTTTCTCCAAATGGATCTGCTGTCAAACCTAGAGCAATCATATAGTCTTGACGTACCCGTAGGCTCCCTAAACTAACATGACCTTTAATAATCTCACCTGTTCTTGGATCAACTACACTAGCCCCGTAACTCCATCCCCTGGTTGATCGATGAACCCACTGTATGACATTAAATCTAACATCCAGTGGATCAGCATCTTCGGGTATAATTTTCACCTGAAAAGCATCTTTATAACCTATGGCCTCAAAAGCATCATTCCACCACTTAGCACCATCTAGTAAAGCAGACCGCACAGGCTCTGGAACACCATTATCTAAATAGTATATGATAGGTTCTATCGCCTCAGAAACTTCAGCGCTAGGATCTTTTTTCTTGAGTCGATGCCTGATAATATATCTTTTGGTAGTGGGTTGATATACCTCTGTGGCATAATCATAATATATGAATGGAATAGACCCGGCTCTTGGATCAAAGGTTCGGAGATCAAAATTATCATCAGGTAATTCAATAAATGAATAATGTTGATGGACTGTGACTAAATTGGGATTTGGAGTAACAGATTGAATCCACACACCTTCAGCATTTCCCTTAAAAGTCTGTAAAACATCAAATTCAACATTCTTAGGGAATGCTCTTACTCGAGTTAACTCTATAGCAGAACGTGATTTATCTAACTGAAAATTCCCTTGATTTGTTCTTGAAAGTCTCTGACCTACTCCGTGGGTATCCTGCATCAAAAAAGGAGTCAAATTAATCAGATATCCATCAGGGTAATTTTCTATTATTGGGAATCCAAATAGGACAGATTTGGCAAAAGCTTCTTCTACTGACTGCTTTTCCAAGATGTTTTTGGTATTGGCTCTAAACTTTAAATTTGGTTGTACTAAGAGTAATTTATTCCCCGCTTTCTTGAAATGCACTACACGTTCCTCTCCTAGTTGTCCTCGATCTAATCCAATATCATTACTTCCAATACCTTGACTTAGTGAAGAAACATATAAAAAATCTGTTTCCAATTTCTCAACTTGAAGATAAATTTCATCTTTTCCAGAGTGATAATAGAATTTAAAAAACCCATTATATGGAGCCGAATTATTGAGAATATCACTTTTAGATTTGTCAATGGTTGTCTCTTGAGCAGCGATACCGATAGAAAAAAGCAACAAAAAACATATTAAAGTATAGGCAGACACTTGGCCGGTGTTGAATTTCATAAACATAAGTAATTAAAATATTAGATGAAGTATTATTAGATTCTCAGCTTTGTTATTGATTTTAAATTCGTTAAGCAGTACAATAATAAATATTTGGAATGATAGTTGCCTTAATTATCATCTAAAAGAGTTAATTTTTTAATTTTAGCCCGATTTTTATCCTTAACAATACTTTCCTTCAAGTGATCAGTACTGATATAATCAAGTCCTTAAAAAGTCGCACCGATTCTTTAAGGCAACATCTTTGACTTGGATAATAAAAAAATTGATATCCAATCCCTTGAGGAAAAAACTCTAGATCCCTCTTTCTGGGATAATCCTTCTCAAAGTCAGCAAATTCTCAAAGAGATCCAAAAACTTAAAAAATGGGTTGTGGAATTTGAAGATCTTCAGTTGAATTTGGATGAGTTGGAAATTCTTCATGAATTTTCTGAAGATGATGATATTGATAAAGAAATTGAACTTACTTATCAAAAGTGTTTTGATTTGCTCGAAAAATTAGAATTTAAAAATATGTTCTCCAAAGAGGGTGATCGAATGAATGCCATACTACAAATCACAGCTGGCTCAGGGGGCACAGAAAGTTGTGATTGGGTAGCCATGCTTCAGAGGATGTATCTCATGTGGGGACAAGACCAGGGTTTCGGTTTAAAGGAATTAAACTGCTTACCTGGAGATGTCGCAGGAATTAAAAAAGTCACCATTGAAATTTCGGGAGAGTTTGCTTTTGGTTGGTTAAAAGGTGAAAATGGAGTACATCGATTGGTTCGAATATCTCCCTTTGATAGCAACGCAAAGAGGCATACTTCATTTGCTTCAGTTTATGTTTATCCTTTAATTGACGATCAAATCAAAATTGAAATCAACCCTGCTGAGGTCTCTTGGGAAACAATGAGGGCTAGTGGAGCTGGAGGACAAAACGTGAACAAAGTGGAAACTGCTGTCAGACTTCGTCATCAACCAAGTGGAATAATAATTGAAAACTCCCAAACAAGATCTCAGTTGGACAACAAAACAAAAGCGATTCAACTACTTAAGTCCCAACTTTATCAGATTGAGATAGAAAAAAGGAATGCCGCCCGTTCAGAAATTGAGAAATCAAAGAAAAAAAATGAATGGGGTTCTCAAATTAGAAACTATGTATTACATCCTTATTCTCTTGTAAAGGATGTGCGTACCAACCATGAGACTAGTGATACCCAAGGTGTACTCAATGGAAATTTGGATTCTTTTCTTAAGGCCTATTTGATGATGCATGGACAATCTAATTCGTAACATTTTACTATAAAAAACAATGAATACTCCTAAAATAGATACCATCATCTTCGATTTTGGTGGTGTACTAATTGATTGGAACCCCGAAGAAATTTACCTTGAGGCTTTTAATGGTGATTTAAAAAAAGTAAGATGGTTTCTCTCTGAGATATGTCCTTATGAATGGAATGACAATCAAGACGCGGGTTATCCTTTAGCCAAGGCCACTCAAGATAGAATTGATTTATATCCCCAGTACGAGAACTTGATTAAGATGTACTATGGTCAATGGGAAAAATCCATTATTGGTCCGATTACTCAAACGGTAGATATATTGAATTCAATAAAAAAATCTGAGTCTTATCAATTGTATGGATTAACCAATTGGAGTGCTGAAACATTTCCTATTGCTAAAAATAAATATCCATTTTTAGATTGGTTTGAAGGAATTGTAGTTTCGGGAGAAGAAAAAACACGAAAGCCATTTCCATTGATATATCAAATACTATTGAATCGTTATAAAATCAATCCGGATAAGTCGGTTTTTATAGATGATAATATAAAAAATATCAAAGGAGCAGAATCAGCTGGGATCCCGGCAATCCATTTTACAAATCCTGAAAAATTGATTGATGACTTGAACAAAATGGGAGTTTATTTCTAGGCCTAACTTTTTATTCGATCTTTTATCTCTTAAGTGTTTGGACATCAATTACACAAATGATATGTTTTGAATGATTTTTGTGAAATGGTCCCATGACTAAATTTTTTAGTATTCTTTTTTATTTGTATGATTTATTATTTGTCATGTCTTACCCAATAGAAAATACTAACCAGTGGGAGTATTATCCCTTGCACAAAATAAAACGTTCATTTTAATGTCTTAAACATCCTTGTATCAGACATAGATTTGTTGTCCCTTATATCAACAGTTTCCACTTTCCACGTGTAAGTGCTATTTAACTCTAAGCTAATAGTTCTTTCTTCAACTAGAATATCTAAAAAAGATAGTTCTTTGATTGAATTTCCCGACTGAACTGTCAAGTATAGATTATAATGCGAAATATCATCATCCAAATCATTACCATCCCAACTGAATTCATAGTCTTGATCTTCACCCAAAGAAATCTCTTGATTATTTCTCGGACTTAAAAGCAACGCAGAAAAGGGAATAAACTGATACTTCTCAACGCCTTCAAGATAAAATTGCCATGTTGCACTCGTAGACTTCTTCTCAGACAATAGGGTTGAAGAAACCACCCACCAACTATAGGGTGCCCCACGAGTTAATTGTAATTCGGCTCTATTTAAATCCGGGACTACTCGACTTATTCTTGTTCCATTTAAATCATTTTTCACTACTAAAGTATAGGAATCAGTGTTTTCTGAAAAATTCCATAAAAAAGTAACATTACTAAATTGTTCATTCAATATAACTGCGGTTGCACATAAATCTCCATTAATTGGTGATACCAACAAAGCAGAAGAAGGTTCAATTGGTGGATCTTCTGATCCGCATCTCATGAAAATTATTCCAACTATAACTAAAAGAGATATTTTATATCTTTTCACCTTTTGATAATCTTGAGCCGTTCTAATCTCTGATTTTCTCCTACAACTAAAAAATAGATTCCAGAAGGATACTGTTTCATAGGAATTACAAATTCTTCAGTGTTGGTATCTACCCTTCCCAGTGGCTCAGATAATAACTCCTCTCCAGAAGAATTAAATAATTGTAGATTTAAATTCGAACCCTTGGGCAAAACAATCCGAAGAAAATCACTTACAGGATTAGGATATGCTTGAAAGATATTTTCTATATTTATCCACTGCTCAAAAGTTCCCTGACAAGGATTTTCAGTGGTAACTTTAATCTTTGTCCATGGCTTGTCAGTCCTAAAACTGAACTTTCGGTCGTTTATGGAATGTATTTGTTCATTAACAGAAACCCGATAAGAATTTCCTCCCTCTAAACTCAAATCCACATTATTATTTTCCTGATCAACTAGTACCTGTACCGAAAGAGGTGGAGGTTCCCCAATAATTGAGGTGAAATCAAATGAATAATCAGGTAATTGATTGGAAGAAATGTTTATCTCGTATTTTCCTGCCCTGAGATTGGATAAGTCAATTTCCTCGGAAAAAAACGTCTGGAAGTTGTAATTCTCCGGACCATTGATTTTCAATAGGTAATTTAATTTGGCCACAGCTTTAATATTTAGTTCACCATTGGACTTCCCCTTACACGAGACATCTTTTTTTGATATTCTAAAATTCCTCGGAGATCGATAATCACACAAATCTCCAATTTTATTAATGTCTATATCTTTTTGATCCTGATTAACAACTTCTGGACAATTGTCTTCTCTATCTATTATACCATCTCCATCAATATCTGGAGAAAATGCCCCTTGTAAGCAAAATCGTAGAGAAGCATCGTAAACAATTGCGCCGAAATTTCGCAATCTATCTTCAAATAATATCTTCCACTTCCCTTTAGGTATCGTATTATGGAGTTGCTTTAAGCTCCCATGAGGTCTATATATACCATCTTGATTCAAATAATCTTGAGAAATATGCGTAGTGGCTTCACCATCTAAGGTTAACCTTATAGATTCATCAAATTTTTTCCTATTAGAAGACATTAACAGTATTTCAACTCCATCTGGACTAATCAAAGTAATTTTTAGATCTTCCAAATACTCATGTTCAATATCCAAATAAACATCTAAGTCCAAAATTTCAGTATCAAAAGAACTTAAAATAGATATCTCGGTGAAACCTTGTTCTTTGACCTTTATAGGCTGATTTGAAAATGATATAGTTCTACAAACAATTTCTTCAGTAGTAAATTCTTTAACTCCGCTATGGGGAGATTCCGAGCATCCACTGATAGATTTAACTCGCCAATAATACCTTTGATTAGATTCCAATTTGGGAACTGTAAATTCATTAGTATATACTTCCTTAGAAATCAATACTGACTCAAAATCAGCACTTTTGCTCAACTCAACAATATAGCGGTTTGCCAATTCATTAGAGGTCCACTTTAAAACTGGACGAAGAGATACTTTTTCCTTTTTGTTTTCTGGCATAAGTAACTCAGGTCGTTCAACTATATTTGATTCAACTTCCACAATAGACTGAAATTCATATTCATAATCCCTTGTTCTAGCACCTATTGATATTGTGTATTCACCAGAAGCTATATTGCTCAACCCAGATACATTTATTTTTCCTTTCTGTTTGTTTTGAATGTCAACTTCTGAAATGATTGTGGCATTTGTATTTTCAGGAATATTCTTTATAAAAAGTTCTACTGAATCCTGAAACCCATCTATAAATTCAATTTCATAGGTCAGTTCTAATTCATCTTTTGAACAAGATTTAATTTCATATGGATTAATAGACACAACAAAAGGTCTATTGACTATTTTAATTGGAGATGGGTTAATTGTAAAATAAATTGAATTGGTTGCTACAATTTTGATCCGCGCATCATTTGTTTCAATACTTGAGGGAATACGAATCAGTTGTTGTCCATCATTAGGAGTTTCTTCATCAAGCACAAAATCAAAATTTTCTCCTCCATCTACTGAAAGCAAAATGTCTACTGCTGATGTGTTAATTGGATCTTTATCCGTGTTACCAACATTCCAAACTATTTTTTTTAGTTGACCTGTTTCCCACATTTTATTTTCATCTTTGTCCAGCAACACTTTGAATTCACTAGCATCATTCCAGACATTAACGTACAAGGAATCCATAAACACAGCATAAATATCTTGATTGGTTGCTCTCATTGAAAGCCCCCATTTAAGTTGTCTTTCTACCTCTGGGACAGTCTCCCAGTTATCATTGTCAAAATCATTTAGGGGAGTCTGAACCGCCAGTTTACCTACTTTTAGGTTTCTAAGTCTGGGGATTTTTCTAGTTGAAATTTCTTTTGGTGGGAATGAGCGAGCTATAGTTCCATAGAGATTTGTTGATAAGAAATCCTCTCTAATGACAACACCATGATCTAGCTGTTCCCAATTGTATTCGACTGTATAATCTTGGGGGATCTCCACATTTCCAATAGATAATTCGAAAGGTGTTCCTAGTGGAATATCATAAGTAGGTGCTGAAATTTCAACTTTAATGGGTTCTAATTCAATTGGCTCAATTTGATTCAAACAGATTGAACTCAGAAGATGCCCACGAATCTGCTGTATTGATTTAAAATGAAAATATGGACTTGTATGTTCTTGGATATCATTTTCTCTAGATATCCCTGCATATCCCATAATAGTTGAACCGCTTGCTGGTTCAACATTTGAATTATAATATTCATCGCTTAGTGAAAAAGTATGCACCGCACCCACTTGATGTCCGATCTCATGACAAACAAAATCAATATCAAAGTGATCATTCATAAATTCTAAACTACGATCACCAAAATTATGAGAGGAGAATCCTTGTGCTTTTTCTTGATCGTCGCATAAACACTTAATACATGCTTCACCATAGTTGTTTCCCGCTGAAAAACCATGACCTAAATCAAAACTATCATTAGACATAACCATTTTGATGACTCTTGCTACCTCAAATGAATCTAATTCTTCAAATGGGTCATTATCAGGATCATCAAACACTAGATTTGTACCCGAAACCAACATAAATTTTAACTGAAGATCTCTTTCATAAATCTCATTTACTCTATTGATGGTACTGACTATTGCTGCTAGCGCATCTTCTTTTTTAGAACCATTGGTATCATCATCATCTGACCACACTTTTGTATAATCACTATTCACTGCTATTGCAAGTCTGATGATGTATCTGTTATTATTAGGTTTTGGTTGAACCGAGTTATCCTGGCTTCTTGTTCTGAGTGCATTTTGATAAGAGTGTCTTTTACAATTGACATATGGTCTCTTTTTTGATTTAGTATATCCATAATGAAGATCGTTATCAATCCAGCTTGGCTGAACAAAGTATTCAGTGTTCTTATCAACGATTAACCATTGATTAAATCCCCTACCTGACAATGTGATACGAACTTTTACATCCGGTCGTTGCCTACTCCATCCTTTAAAGGTTTTAATTCGAGAGAATTCTTTTTGTAGTTCAGGAGATAATACTCCAATTGGTTTTAAAACAAAGGTTTCAAATTCACCTAATTCATTTGGTAGTTCAACGATTATATTGGTTGACCTTGCATTAATATGAGCAGTGAAATTATCAAGATCTAATCTGTAATAATGTTCTTGCTGATCCTCGAATAAATTAGGTGTTTGAACCATTGGAGAATCAACTGTTGACCAGTAGTTTTGCGACGAAATCCCCTGACTGATAAAAACCAATATCAACACCAATAGTGCTTCAACCTGAAAAATTTGAAAATAGATTTGTTTAATTTCTTAAGATTGTTCTGTGCAATATACTTCATAACTAAGTTAAACACTTACTACAAGAATGCCCCGACTACACTAATTATCACCCTTCGATCAACTCAAAATACCAACTTTATGATTGAATCTTTTTATTCATAGCAACGTTACTTTTTAAACCAAACTATGTGTCTCTCTTGATGATACCAACCTGCGATGCCAGAAAACGAAGATCTGCGAAGTTGCCAAAGGAATAACTAATATGCCTATCCAAATCGTTCCAATGAAGAGCAAAGAATTAACGCTGGATTACATCTAACCTCGGATGCATACTTTTATCACAAGTGATCTCTATTATTGATTGAAAATCAATAAAAAAATATCTGTTCAGCAATAAAAAAAGCCGGTAAAAAAACAAAGAGGTCCTAAGGCATAGCAACCCATGATGCTGTATTAACTACAGTTGTTTCACAATGGTATCCTATTTCGTATGTTAAAATTAAAGGCTTCACTAAAGACCACACGGTTTTCTGTCGCTGTTTTAAGGTTGAGAATTTTAGACGGTATTCCCGACCATAGCACACCACCTCAATTCTGTCTGAAAGGACTAGGAAGAAGTTAAATCAGCTAATAATGTTCATAGCCAACATAAAATTGAGAAAACAAAACATTTGTGCCCTATTATTGATTACTTAAATTTGTCTTAAGACTAATTGATGGATAACAAACAAACAATTATAGGTGAAATTGAATGGTGTTCATTTAAAGAATTAAATATCCCCGCTATATTGGCTAGAGTGGACTCAGGAGCCAAAACATCATCAATTCAAGCCAAGAATATCAAAAGAAAAAAAATTAAAGGAGAACTTTGGGTTGAATTTGAAGTGAACCCTTTCGAAGATAACCTCAGCATCTTAATAGATTGTAAAGCAAAAGTCATTGATATAAGAAATGTCAAGAGCTCCTCAGGTGTAATCGAAAAGAGATATGTGATTAAAACTCCAGTGAATATCGGCGATTTGGAATTTGATATTGAACTAACTCTAGCCAATAGAGATGGAATGGACTTCAGAATGTTATTGGGGAGAGAAGCACTCAAAGGACGATTTATTATTGACACACAACAAAACCAAGTGCTCAGAAAAATCACCAAAGAACAACTAAATGACATCTATGGCCATCTCCTAGTCCAAAAATCCGGTTTGAATATAGGATTGTTGGCATCCAATAGAAATCTTTATTCAAACAAAAGGATCATCGAAGCCGGCAATGCTCGGGGACATACAATGCACTTCTACAATATCCAACATTGCTACATGAAACTAGATACCGATACTCCAGAAATTCGGTACCGTGATGGAACAATCTTGAATCATTTAGATGCAGTCATTCCCAGAATTAGACCTTCAATGACCTTTTATGGCTGTGCATTGTTGCGGCAATTTCACTCAATTGGAACCTACTGCCTAAACTCTGCTGAATCTATCACAAGATCAAGAGATAAACTTTATTCTTCCCAGATATTTTCATTACACAAACTAAATGTTCCCACCACAGGTATGGCAAAATCACCCCAAAATACCAAGGATCTCATCTCCATGGTAGGAGGGGCACCCCTGGTAGTTAAAGTCCTCCAAAGTACTCAAGGCAAAGGAGTAGTTCTGGCAGAAACAGCCAAAGCAGCTGAAAGCGTCATCAATGCCTTTAAGAGTCTTCAAGCCAATATATTGGTACAAGAATTCATCAAAGAAGCTGGCGGTAAAGACTTACGATGTTTCGTCGTGGATAGTAAAGTAGTTGGCTCTATTCAAAGAGAAGCAACCGCCGGAGAATTTAGAGCCAATGTACATCTGGGCGGCGTAGCCTCAAAAGCAAAAATAAAAGCCGATGAAAGACACCTGGCCGTTCGAGCTGCAAAAGCACTCAATCTATCTGTAGCAGGAGTCGATATTATTCGATCAAACAAAGGTCCCCTTCTCCTTGAAGTCAATTCATCACCCGGTCTAGAAGGGATAGAGGCAGCAACTGGAAAAGATATCGCCAGTGAGATGGTCGCCTCAATCGAACGAAAACTAAAATACGCTCAGGAAGAATAAGCCGCTCCTGTACCATCGTACATAAATCCACAAGAACAAGTGGTTTCTATTGAATTCGTGGTCCAATAGAAACATCCTCCTTTACCTGAGGTTTTACTCCTTTAGGAACTGCAACATAAACTTTAACATTCTTTTTTGACAGCTTATCAGGAATTTTATCAATCAGCTTAGACATATTCTCTTCAGTCATATTTTCTGGCAAATCTAAACTCACTTTTATTTCAGAAGGAAATTTAACCGCCATACACGAACTGAGAAAAATAAACGCAAAAGCTATAAATAATTTAGGCATGGTTCAATTGGTTTACTCTAAGGACTCTAAAGTGTATAGTTTGTTACATTCAAGATAGCAAGAAATTCAAAATGGAGTAGGTTCCTCTTCATCAGGGTTTTTAACACCATCTCTACCATCTGAATATGGCTTGTCATCATTCATCTTTGAGGATAACTTGTACTGTTCCTTGTAGTAAATGCTACCCAATTCAGGACGATCATTAGTGAACTTGCTTATAGGTGCATTAAATCCTATACGGATTTGACCGGTAGCGCCATTTCGATGCTTTGAAATGATAATTTCAGCCTCATTTTCAGTCGGAGTACCATCCTCCCAATGATCCATATTATAATACTCAGGGCGGTAAAGAAACGCCACAATATCAGCATCTTGTTCAATTGCTCCCGATTCCCTCAAATCAGACAATTGTGGTCTTGACTTATCCCTTCGCTCTACAGCTCTATTCAATTGAGAGAGAGCAACTACTGGTATATCTAATTCTTTTGCTATACCCTTTAAGGTACTGGAAATAGTAGAAATTGTTTGTTCTCGGTTCTGATGTCGCCCTCTTTCAGAAACTGTCATCAATTGTAAATAATCCACCATTATTATACCAATATTATGCTCTGAATACAGCCTCCTTACTTTTGAGCGTAGCTCATAAATCGACAACTGAGGGGTTTCATCAACAAATATTGGAGCATCCCCTAAAGAGGTAGACTTTTCATAAATCTCGTTCCACTGGTCTGAATCTAAGGTACCATCACGAACTTTATTGATTGGGATATTAGTCTCAGCAGATACAAATCGAGTCATTACTTGCATTGACGACATTTCCAAAGAAAATATAGCTACAGGAACCTCCTTTTCTACAGCAATATTTCTCGCCATAGATAACATGAATGCTGTCTTTCCCATTCCTGGTCTCGCTGCCAAAACAACTAGGTCACTAGGTTGAAAACCACTTGTAATTTTATCAAGTTCTGAAAAACCTGTTTCCACTCCGTTCAGCCCTTCATGATTTTTTTGATTTTCCAACCGCTGGGTGAGTTCTTCAAATAATTTATCGATTTTAACTGCCTGAGTTTTTATTTTGTTTTTTGTGGCCTCATAAATTTTGGTTTCAGCATATTCTACAGTATCAAAAACACTATTGGTTTCATCATAGGATTTTTCAATGATATTAGAAGAGACTTCAATAAGGGATCTCAAAATATGCTTCTCCTGAATGATTCTGGCGTGATGTTCTATATGCGCTGAGGAAGATACCTTTTGACTTAGCTTGATGAGCTTACTCACACCACCAACTTTATCAATACTACCATCTTCAATCAACTGCTCTGTCACCGTTTTTAAATCAACCACACTACCTTTTCTATTGAGATTCGTGGCAGCCGAAAAAATCAAACCATGCTCCTCCAAATAAAACATTTCAGGTTCGAGAATATCATCAATTCGATCAAAACTGGTCCTATCTATTAAAATCCCACAAAGGACTGCCTGTTCAACTTTTAAAGCTTGGGGAGGTAAACGCCCCTTTTCCATTGGAATTACATTGGACTCTCTTTTGAATTGGGAGTTCTTTTTGGTTAATGTCATGCAACAAATGTAATCGGTCGCATCATCAAATATTTGGATATCATCTAAAAGTTATTGGATTTAATTTAACAAAAATTAAACATTATTTTCAACTATGATATAGACATTTACGTCTGAATTGTGAAATTTCCAATTCTGGAGTATTTCCTTCTTCTTTGTTTTAAAAGCACTTCTATAGGAATCACCTTCAACTGTTCATAACACTCCAAAATATGTTTCTCAAGGGTTGAAAATATTTGCTGGGGTTCATAATGCGCTCCACCTAATGGTTCCTTTACAATAGCATCAACGATATTGGCTGATTTCATATCAGCGGCTGTTAATTTAAGTTGGTCGGCCATCTGTTCTTTATAATCCCAGCTACGCCAGAGTATTGAGGAGCAGGATTCTGGCGAGATAACAGAATACCATGTATTTTCCAACATCAAAATTCTATCACCGACACCTATTCCTAGAGCTCCTCCTGAAGCTCCTTCACCAATAATAGACACGATTATTGGTACCCGCAACTTCATCATTTCAAAAATATTTCGAGCTATGGCCTCTCCTTGACCTCGTTGTTCTGCTTCAATTCCTGGATATGCACCTGGAGTGTCAACCAACGTCAGGATGGGTAGCTGAAATTTTTCTGCCGATTTCATCAATCTTAAAGCTTTTCTGTAGCCTTGAGGATTGGCCATACCAAAATTTCTGTACTGCCTTGACTGGGTATCGTATCCTTTCTGGGTGCCTATAATCATAAAACTTTGATCGCCTATTTTCCCTAATCCTCCGACCATGGCTTTATCGTCTGCAATATTCCGATCACCATATAATTCAAGAAACGATTGCTTGCAAAAAGCTTCTATATAATCAAGAGTGTAGGGTCTATTGGGATGTCTCGACAATTGAACTTTTTGCCATGGAGTTAAGTCACTGTATATTTCTTTTTTGGTTAGCTCAATCTTTTGCTCTAGTTGCCTGACAGTTTCAGAAACATCTACCGAGTTTTCATGACCCAGCTCTATACATTTTTCCAATTGATCCTTCAATGCCTTGATGGGTTTTTCAAAATCTAGATACTCCATAAATCTTATTGGGATGAAATCTTCGTTTAGTAAAAATAATAATTACACAAACTTGAATCAGTGATTATTTATTAAAAGACAGATTTTAAAACAAGCGATCGTCATTTCTACAAAAAACCTTATTTGTAATTTAATTCACATATGTTTTTGACTATAGTCATCCAAAATTATCAATAAAATTGACTAGCGCCTAAATAACTTATTGATGTTCACGTATTTGTTCTTTTCGAAACTAATTCTTAATCGTCAAAAAATTCATTTATATAATTGTGATAGCGTAAAGCCTATCGGTTCAATCTGTAAAACCCGCATCATTTCTAAAGGTGTTTTACGAGCTAGTTTTTCTCAATAAATAAACGCCGATGATCGCAAATAGAAATATAGGAAACCAAGCAGCTATTATCGGTGAAAAAGTAGATTTGGCAACTAGTACACCCAACACTTTCTCAAAAAACACAAATAAAAAACCTAAAGTAACACCCAAGGCTAGATTGAACCCGGTTCCCCCTCTTCTTTTTTTTGAGGCTACCGCCACTGCGATGAAGGTAAGTACAAACACTGAAATTGGTAGACTCCATCTTTTATGAAGGTTTAGCACATGCCTATTTAACAAAGGTGAACCTCGATCTCTTTCAAATTGAATAAATCGAATGAGTCTACCCAATGGTAATGTTTCTGCTACATAGTTTACAGGGGCTAAATCGTCAACAGAAAAATCAAAAATGGTGTCTTTTAAGGTCTCTTGGTAATATAGCTCCCCATTTTGGGTGAATTTTCTTCGATTGAACTTGGTAAGACGAAACAAACTATCTTCTTTCTGCCAGCGAATAGAACTAGCTTTGATTTTAAATTTTAATTCATTCCCTTCAAAATGAGTTAATACAAAATTATCAGCACTTTGTCTGATGGGATCGTAATTGCTTACATAGATGTATTCTTTTTCATTGATCTGCTGAAAGACTTCCTGAGTATTTCTTTCAGGGTTTCTTACAAAATACTTATAACGAAATTCATTATATCCAGCACTAGCAGAAGGAGCAATATACATTGAAACTAAAAATGCCAAAAGACAAATAAAAGTAGCTCCAACAATAAATGGTCTAAAAAACCTTCGGAATGATATTCCCGAGCTTAAAATGGCAATTACTTCAGAATTGCTGGCAAGTTTTGAAGTAAACCAGATAATCGATAAAAAAAGAAAAATGGGGTACAATAAATTGGCGAAATACCAAGTAAAATCTATGTAATAGAGAATAGTCTCATCTAAGGGAACATCTTTGGCTTTAAATTTGTCTATCTTCTCGGATAAATCAACCATTATCCCTATGGGGATAAATAATAAAATCAATACGAAAAATGTTCCGATATACTTTTTCAAGATATATCGATCAAGAATTTTCATCCTATAAGCGGTTTACCAAACTTTTGACAATTTTATTTTTCCAAGATGCAAAACTACCATCTATAATTCTATTCCTAGCTTCTTTTGTCAACCAAACATAAAAAGCCAAATTATGGATACTGGCAATTTGTTTCCCCAATAATTCGTTTACCGAGAAAAGGTGTCTTAAGTAAGCCTTAGAGTATTTTGTTCCAACAGGGGAATACTTGTGGTGGTCAAGAGCTGAAAAATCAGATTTCCATTTTCGGTTCTTTAGGTTGATAGTTCCATCCATGGTAAAGAGCATTCCATTTCGGGCATTTCGAGTAGGCATTACACAGTCAAACATATCTACTCCCAGGGCAATACATTCAAGAATGTTTTCTGGGGTGCCTACCCCCATGAGATACCGGGGTTTGTCTTTTGGTAAAATTGAACAAACAATTTGGGTCATCTGATACATCAGATCTTTTGGTTCACCAACAGAAAGTCCACCTATGGCATTTATTGGTGAATCGGTTCGACAAACGTACTCTGCTGATTTTTCTCGTAAATCCGAAAATACACTCCCTTGCGCAATGGGGATAAAAACTTGATTATAACCATGAAATGGTGAAGAATCATGAAATGACTTTAGTCCGCGCTCTAACCAACGATGTGTCCTTTCCATCGAAAGTTTCGCCTGGTCATAAGAAACTGGATATGGTGGGCATTCATCAAAAGCCATCATAATATCCGCACCGATTAATCTTTGAATAATAGCTACCTTTTCAGGAGTAAATAAATGTAATGAACCGTCTATATGGGACTTAAATTCAACTCCTTGTTCTTCTATTTTTCTTCGGCCTGCCAAAGAAAATACTTGATAGCCCCCTGAATCAGTCAAAATTGGTCTATTCCAGCTCATAAATTGATGAAGACCTCCAGCTTGCTGAATGATTTCTGGAGAGGGTCGTAAATACAAATGATAGGTATTGCCAAGTATGATTTGGGCATCTATTGATTCTTTTAATTGTTCTTGCATAACACCTTTAACTGTACCCAATGTTCCAACGGGCATAAATACGGGTGTGTCAATCTTTCCGTGAGCTGTCTCTATTGAAAGGGCTCTAGCATTGGATTTTAGATCTTGAATCAATAGATTAGTATAAGGCTTTCATCCCAAAATCAAAAATATAGTCTTTGGTTGTCTTTGGGGTTAATCCAACTCTTTTTAGAAGAATTCTTTATACTAAATGCAGGCATTTTCATGAATTTCCTTTAATCTGTTTGGTTTATTTGATTTAATCCTTAAGAAAATTGACTGAGCATAAGATAAAAAGAAGAAAGGATATTTTGTTGATATAATGCTAAGTAAATTTTCCAGCCGATTATTCTCTGAACGGATAACCAAATAAAAATTGAGGCTTTTTGAAAATATTAATTATTAGAGATCAACATTGGTAAAACGGAACTCAAATTATTTAATTTTAGCACGAAAATTTCTGATGTCTCATACACATCAACTGCAAGATAGGGTTATACAAACTAGGCGAGACATCCTTCGCATGGTACATGGGGCTAAATCTGGACATCCCGGAGGGTCGCTCGGTTGTACTGAGTTCCTAGTAACCCTGTTTGAAAATCATATGACCTACCAGTTACCTTTTGAAATAGATGGTCTTAATCAAGATATATTTTTTCTTTCCAATGGGCATATTTCTCCAGTCTTTTACAGTGTCTTGGCACGAAGTGGATTTTTCCCTGTTTCTGAACTCTCTTCATTTCGGAAAATAAATTCTCGTTTACAAGGGCATCCAACTACCCACGAGGGACTACCTGGAGTAAGGATTGCTTCAGGATCTCTTGGGCAAGGTCTCTCTGTTGCAGTGGGAGCCGCCCTATCAAAAAAACTGAACCAAGACAACAGATTAGTATACGTTCTTTTGGGAGATGGAGAGTTACAAGAAGGGCAAAATTGGGAAGCCATCATGTTTGCAGCAGCCAATCAAGTAGATAACCTGATTGCGACAATAGACCTCAATGGGCAACAAATAGATGGTGCAACCTCTGAAGTTCTTTTCCTAGGAGATATTGAAGCAAAATTTAATTCCTTTGGCTGGAAAGTAGTACTCAATCAAAAAGGAAATGATTTAAATAGTGTTAAAAAGGCATTGGACCATGCCACTAGTTTAACCGAAAAATCCAAACCCGTGGTCATTATCATGAAAACTGAAATGGGTAATGGAGTTGATTTTATGATGCACTCTCATCAATGGCATGGTATTGCTCCAAATGATGAACAACTAGAATTGGGGTTGAATCAAAATCCACCTACACCACTAGGTGACTATTAAAATTATATGGCAGAATACCCCAATACAGGAAATATAGATACCAGAAGTGGATTTGGAGTTGGACTAAGTCATTTGGGAAAAACTAACCCCCGTGTTGTAGCTCTCTGTGCAGATTTGACCGGATCTCTTAAAATGTCAGATTTCAAGAAAAATCATCCAAATAGATTTTTTCAGGTAGGAATTGCTGAAGCTAATATGATGGGAATTGCTGCAGGATTGACAATAGGTGGATGGATTCCTTTTACAGGAACATTTGCAAATTTTTCAACCGGAAGAGTCTACGATCAGATTCGACAGTCAATTGCTTATTCTGGTAAAAATGTAAAAATATGTGCTTCACATGCAGGGATTACCCTTGGAGAAGATGGTGCCACTCATCAAATTCTTGAAGATATTGGACTAATGAAAATGTTGCCTGGAATGACTGTTATTAATCCGTGCGACTTCAACCAAACAAAAGCTGCTACAATTGCTATTGCTGACCATCAGGGACCTGTTTACCTGCGTTTTGGCAGACCTAAAGTTCCAAATTTTACTACTGCTGATATGGGTTTTACAATTGGCAAGGGCATTAAACTAAAAGAAGGAAACAGCATAACTATCGTGGCTACGGGGCATTTGGTATGGGAATCTTTACAAGCATCTGATATCTTGAGACACGAAGGGATATCTGCCGAAGTGATCAATATCCATACCATCAAGCCAATAGATGAGGAAATCATTCTCAAATCGGTCAAAAAAACTGGATGTATCCTGACTGCTGAGGAGCACAACTTTCATGGGGGTCTTGGTGAAACAATCGCAGGAGTTCTTTCCAGAAAACATCCCGTCATTCAAAGATACATAGCTACAAACGACACCTTTGGTGAGTCAGGAACACCACTAGAACTAATGAAAAAGTACGAACTTGCACAAGATAATATAGTTACCAAGTCAAAGGAATTGGTTGCACTAAAAAATAAATAACATGAAATTATATCCAAAATCTTTTTTAACCCTTATTGTATTTCTAGGGGGAGCATTATTGACACAAGGTCAAGCAAAATATGGACTAAATCTGGGGGCGAAATTAATACCAAGCAAGGATTTGATAAAATCGGCTACAATAGATAAATTCAAACAAGAAACCGTAGGCTATAATATCGGGGGCTACCTACAGACCGGAGGACTGGTGTTTTATATTCGTCCACAGCTTGGCTATACTTGGCACAAAAATTCAACATCTAGTTTATCATACACAGAGTCAAGTTTGGAACTACCGATTTCTCTGGGATATAGATATGTTCCATTTTCAAGTGTATTTGCTGGACCGACTTTCTATTACGTAGTTGGACAAAATATAAAACAAGATCTCAAAGGGATTACCTTAAATAAACTCAAAGAAGACATTACTTATGGGGTTCATTTTGGGGTTCGACTTCATCTGGGAAATTTTGATTTTTCCGTAAAATACGAAAGAGGATTGAAACCAAGAGAGGTAGAATTTTTGGATAATAAGAATATAAATCTTGGGACTTTAGACACCAAACCCGAATACCTAGTTCTGGCCTTAGGCATTAAATTGGCGGAGAATCTTTAAGTTTTATCTAAATAATCAGGTGTTCCGTCTTGATCAGAATCGTCAGGAATTCCATCCCCATCTTTATCATACTCATCTCTGCTCAATATCCCATCTCCATCGTGATCTGTTTGTTTTGAGGTATATAATGAGACTTCAAAAACAAGAGGTGAGTATTCAGGAATTCCGCCTGAAGGATTAGAAAAATAACCCAATCCTGAAGGAAAGAAAAATAAACCTTGACCATAATCGAAAAAATCGATTGTATTGTCTTCATTCACTTTAAAATCTCCAGTATTAAGTAAACTTATGCCTTCTTTGAACCCTTTTATCACGCTAGTTAAATCTAACCATATAGGGGTCTGTCGAAGATCAAACTGAGATCTGTTGAGTAATTGTCCTCTATAAGCAACATAAGCCGAATCGGCTATGTGTGGACTTTGACCATTACCTTTTCGGGTAATGAGATAGTAGTAGTCATAGTCAATTACTTGATTGTCGTTGTGTCTAAATTTAACTTTTTTGGATTGCACTTGTTCAATTAACGGTATCTTGTTGGAATTATCTCCCATGATTGTGTCAATCTTGATGGTTAGATCAAAATTTTGAGGGTCTTCCTGAAAGTCTTCATAGTTGTAAAAATGAGTTTTCAGATAATCCTTAAGATCTTTTTGGTCAGTAATTATCTGAACAGAAGGATCTCTTGGAGGCTCTGGTGGATTGTTCTTTTTACATCCCCAAGCGATAAGAAAGTACAAAAACAGTAGAAAAAATAGATTGGATTTACAATTTGATGACAAAGAGAAAAATTTTTGCAATTTACGTTATATCGTAAATTTGACGCTGAAAATAACGCTTTTAAGATGAGAATTGATCAGTATTTATGGTTTGTACGAATATTTAAGACCAGATCACTTGCGACCAATTGTTGTAGAAAGGGATTAGTTAAAATGTCGGGCAAAACTGTAAAACCTTCTGTGAAAATATACCCCAAACGCATTATAGAGGTTAGAAAAAATCAATTTTGGTATAAACTAGAAGTAGTTAACATACCTAAATCACGTCTTGGAGCAAAGGAAGTAGGTTTGCACTGTATCTTTCACACTACCCCTGAAGATGATGAAATTCGACAAAAGCAGAGGCTGGACTTTAGTCCCTTTCGTGAAAGAGGTGCAGGTCGACCCACTAAAAAGGAACGAAGAGAAATAGATGCTTTACCCAATAATTGAATCAGTAGTATTGATAGAATCACACTATATTGTTTTCTACAAATGAATAGCATAGGAATTAAAATCAAAAGTCTATCTGATATTCAAGCTATAACAACGAGAATTGCTTGGCAGATATTTGAAGAACATTATCGTGATGATAAAATTGTTCTAGCAGGTATTTCACCTCAAGGGACAAAATTTGCACAAATGATAGTCCAAGATTTGAAAAAGATTTCAGAGTTGAAGGTAGATTTTATAGAATTAGAAGTAGATAAGAAAAACCCCACAAATAAGATCAAAGCCTTACCAGATAAGATAGATACGTTTCAGCTACCTTTGGTTGTAGTAGATGATGTACTCAATACGGGACAAACCATAAGTTATGCTGTTGGCTATTTTCTGAAAAATCGCCCTTCAAGAATTACTACTGCTGTACTTGTAAATAGAAGTCATGGCAGATTTCCTGTCAAAGTAGATTTTAAGGGTGTTTCCCTATCAACCACTAGTCAAGAACACATCGAAGTCATTTTGGAAGGGGACAATAGTGGGGTCTATCTCAGATAACCCAGCGGCTTAATCAACCTTCAGAATTATTCAAAATGGTATTTATCTCAACCGCAATTTGATCAATTTTTTTTCTATCAGTTTCTATATGAAAATCAGCTTGATTGTAATAGCTGATTCTTTCAAACAAATGTTTTCCAATAAATTCCTGAAGATGGTTGATAGAATTTACATCCTTAGGAATAATTGGTCTGGTCGTTCTAAGAGAAAATAACCGTTGGGACAATTGGGAAACTGATGCTTTGAGATAGAAGCTAGTAGCATTAGGACACTGTTTTATCCATCGTATATTTTCACCGTAAGCTGGAGTACCTCCTCCGAGGCTAAGTACTAATGAGCCAGAAGATTCTAGTAACTCTTTCAAATATTGACTTTCTAGTTTTCTGAACTTCAATTGACTTTTTTCAATCAGTTCAATAACGGATAAGTGTTCCTTTTGTTCTATGTATTGGTCTAGATCGACAAAATTTATTTTGCGTTCTTTGGACAGTTTCTTTCCCACAGATGATTTGCCAGAACCCATATAACCCATCAAAATACATATCATGTTTTGAATTTAGTTTCCCAATTTAAGAATTCTATAGACCTTTACATAATTGGTGCTATGCTTTCGCACATTTTATTTTATCATTTTTTCATAATGATTCTTATAACCTGCTACCTCAAATAATTTTTGAAGACCATCTTTAAAAACTTCATAATCAAAATCATTTGAGTCGAATAGATTTTGACCCAGTGAATGAGATTCTCTATTTATATACCTATTAAATGCTTGAAATTTATTAGAACTTAAAGGTTCCCGCTTGAAAAAACTAGTTAAATCTTCCTTCTCAACAAAATTGAAAAAATACTCAATAACACTTCGGATACAATTTGCAATTAATGCGTTAGGATTTTTTTTGTCTTTTATTATGTTCCAATATTCGTGATAGTCATTTTGAATCTCCCCATGTTCCATACTTTGAAAATGGCTGCCTTCACTATTTTTAATCAATCTGAAAAGTTTATAACTCTTTTTTCTTTTAGTGTAATTTCTTTCTATAATTTCATTAAAAAAATACAGACTATGAGTCAATATAAAAACTTGAACATAATCACTGTTTTTGCTGTCAATAAATTCATTTTTGATTAGAACACCTATATTGAAAACATAAATGTGAGAAAGACTGGAAATAGGGTCGTCAATAACAATTATTTTCTTTTTGTATGTTTCGGAACCTTTACACATTTCTAAAAAGTACAAGAAACTAATAATCATTTTTTCACCTTCACTTAAAGAACGAAAGACCTCGTTTTCCTCGTTTTCTTCTCTAACAATTTTGTAAAAATTGTTAGAGAAGTTTTCAATTTTGAAATCAGCAATTCCCAAGTCAATCAATCCCATATTAATGTTTGTAACGGCTTCCTCAATGTTTTTTGTCAGCTTTTGCTGTTCGGATATGATTAAATTATGGGAAGATATTTTGGTTTTGTACTCCTCAATACATGAATTTAAGGCTTTCAATTTAAAATCTGATTTCGTTTTGTCTGAAAGATATTTCTCTATTTCTTCGTTATAATCCCAACGCATAATTTCCCAAAAAAGTTGTTTTATCTTTTCTTTTCTGATTTCCTTTTGCTCAATATCTTTATTATGATCTGAAATCAATTCATTAATTCTACCGATATCATTATTAATTTCTTGTAATAATTTTACTGAACTTTCAAGAGTTTTTGATAAACTTGGGGTCTTGATTTTTTGTTCAATCTTTACTCTGTTATTATTAATCAGACGTAAGAATTTATCAAACTTTAGAATAAAATCAATTTTGTGCTTTTTTAATTCTGGTATGGTTTCAAATATGGAGTTGGCTTCAAGTGTGTACTTAATCTTATTGATTTTCTGAACTGATTGTGAATATTCTTTGCTATAAGTTTTTAAAGAATTTATATCTGACTGATACGAATCATCAAAATAATCCTTTATGTTTTGTAGAAATTCATTCGAGACGGTTCTTTCTTGACAAAAAGGACACTCCTTATTTTCTCGTATTGGGTCTTTAGGCAAATACTTTAATCCAAATTTCACCCAATCTGAGTTGCCAAGTTGTTTGATTAATGCGGATAAGCTACTGTTTTCAGCTCCTACGATTTTCTTTTTGAAAATCTTTTTGGTTTCTATACTTGCAGATAAAAACTCTACATCAGACACTAGTAAATATTTTTTAGCATTAGCTCCCATAATTGTCTGAGCCTTATTTTTTAAATCTTCAATGCTTTCGGAAGGTTTCTTAGTGAGCTTTGGTAAACTAATGATATAATTAAATAGGTTAGCTTTTGAGCTTTTGTAACCTTCCAAACAAAAATCAAGAATATAGTTACTCCCACTAGAGAAATCGGTTTTAATTTTCCAAATTCTTTTCAAATTCATTTTATGCTTTTTACGAAAATGATCTTTTTCTTTATCTATCTCAATTTCTTTTTTTCTTTTTTCTTCGTCAAGTTTTTCTATTTCTTTCCTGGAAATTGAAATATTTTTTTCCGCCAATTTATTTTCTTTCGAGATAGTGAAAATTCCTTTTAAGCTTTCAGATTCAAAAAAATTATCTTGAATAAAAGTCTGGTTATATACATAGACTTCGTGATTCTCATTTAAACCTTCAATAGAACAACATTTAAACTTTTCATCATTACGTTTTAAAAGATAATCTGATAAAATGCTTTTGCCAGTGCCATTTAACCCATAAACTATATTAATTTTCTTGTCTGTTTCCAAAGTTGCTTGATTTTTGTAACTTGCTACTTTTCTTAAGTTTATTTCTGTTATCATTTTTCAGTTAGTTTTTGTTATGAGATAATGCTTATTTGACGCATAACCAGCTTATTTGATATTGTCAACCTATTGACATAACCTCTTCTGACAACTAGTTTCCAGAGGTTATGAAATATGTCAATTTTTATAGTGTGCAGAAAAATGTTTTTGAGGCAAATACTTAAGAACATATCAGATATTTTTGATTGACTTTTTCCTTGTTCACCATCCTTGTTATTAGATTATTGAATATCGTTTCTTTACTCTGCGAGCGGTTTATCCTGAGCCAGAATTCATTGAAGTATCTCTTCAGGTTAAAGTCGCTCACCAATGAATAAGGGGTACGTATGCAGGACTTTATCTGGTGGATCATCGTATAAAGAGAGACAAAGTTGAGTCCATTGTTGCTCTCCATTTGGGTAATGTTATAAGCCCTTGCTATTGGTCTACATCCTTTCCACCCCGTGAAGGGGAACAGCAGCTTGTCAGTGGTTA
Source organism: Flavobacteriaceae bacterium bin25 (assembly GCA_002238525.1). Classification (GTDB taxonomy): domain Bacteria; phylum Bacteroidota; class Bacteroidia; order Flavobacteriales; family Flavobacteriaceae; genus Bin25. The sequence continues at coordinate 9,214 of MPMN01000018.1, read as the reverse complement.
ACTGGGCAAATTTACTGATATGATTGGTAAAGATGAACTCAAGAGAGCGTGCCGAGAAATCTTCTATGCCCATGGCATACGTACGCCTACCCTCCTTTGTTAGCTGTACCGCTGTTACCGCTTTCTTTTTCTTGGCATGATAGCGACGCCCTATCTTTCCTTGTTCCACTCCACCCAGAACGAACTCGTCCACGTGTACTATACCGTCCATAGGGTACTTGACACTGGATTCCATAGCCTCTCTGACCTTGTGCATGAAAAGACTGCCCGTCTTTTCGGTTACTTCAAAGGCAGCGGTGGTATACCTTGCAGAAAGTCTCATGGTGGTGGTCGACATCTCAAAGCAGATGAAAAAAGCCTTGTGTACACCGAACTTTACCTTGTGGAATAAGGTATTGGCTGTAGATGACTCGGTATGGCTACAGATGTTGCACGTCCTGGAAAAATCCTTGCGTACCCGACAAGCCTTGTGTCCAGATTGGACACATTTGAAGCCATCTTTCCATTTGATCTCAGAGAGGTATTTCTTGCAATCTAAGTCCGTTTGGAAGCGTGCAGAGAACTCTAAGGTTTTGACCTTTAGAAATATTCATATATTATCCTTTATTAATTGACATCAAAGAAATGAAAGAAAGTATTTAACTCAATAAAAATAAATGTCTGCATATTCTTTTATTGTTCTATTTTGCTTTGTTTCTTTACGCAAGTTTGTCAAAATCGATTTTCTAGTATTGATAATCTACCGCTTATAAATCTATCCACCACAACAAATCCCTCTTAGTTGAACCGTTATTATCGGTTGATCAAGGGGAATTATTTGGTCATGCTATCCTGTCTATAAAAGTAGAAGACAGCCTTATTTTGTTTTGATTTTGGGGATATTGATTTTTGTTTGTATAGGCATCTATTAATATTTTGGGTAGCCGAAGATAATAAAAAACCTAAACCTACATAATATATATCCACTATAATGGAGATTTCAAAACAAAATAATGTATGTGGTATTTAAATCTCTTCATGAATATAAATGTGACAACAGAAAAAATTGATAGTTGTAAATTATTCAATAAAATGACTAAAAAAAATTTTACGAAAGAAAAGAATGCTCTTTTGACATACCTGCGTCAAAATACGATTTAGGAGAAACTTTGCTTACTATTCTACAAAATTTAGATTACTCTCACACATTAATTTTCTTAGTTTTGCAAACCCTTATAGTTAGAATATACTTAGTGTTTTTAACTAAAGGATATGAGAGACTTGGTAGCTCAGCTGGTAGAGCATCTCCCTTTTAAGGAGAGGGTCCTGGGTTCGAGACCCAGCCAAGTCACTTCTTTTCATAACAATTGGAGCCAGAAGTTTATAATTGGCTTTACAATGTTTATAGTTCTACCCAAAACAAGTTGTTCCGTGTTCTCGATTTACCATCTAATCTCCATATATACTATGGACTAATTAAATCGTAACGACATTTAGTTTTAGATTTCTTATCAACCAATTAAGTATGCCGTTTTCAAATTTCGTACAATCTCAAGTTTATAGAATTTTCGAGCCTGTATTTTGATAAATAGCACTTTCTTTTAATGAATTTAACGCGTTCGCTTAGAAATACGCTGTTTAAGTTTTGACTCACTATTCAGAAACAGCTCAATTACGTACCGACCATCTTCGAAAGCCTTCATGTCAATATCAAATATTTTGTCCTTTATTTTGGTAAAGGGAATCTCTTTTTGAACAGTTCCATCCTTTAATATGTGAATGACACCATCCGTAGGTTGCTCCAATTGTATAAACAATTGTGTTCTGTCTCGAATATTTCTTGGGTAAAGTTTGAGAAAACTTTGCTCCACTGTCATATCAATCTGTGGGTTCTCCTTAACGGTAAAATCTAGCTTTTCTCCCACACCACAATCACTTTCAAACCTATGTAATATTCTGCCATTGATATCTATTAATTGTAGATAGCCAAATCCCTGCTGGGGCATGAACCAGAACTCCAGCCCATTATGACTTTTGTCTTCTAAAGTCATTCTATAATGACCCACTTCAATGTCAAGAGTATCTCTGTAAAGGGTATTACTGCGGGTGTTCTCTGGTGTTTTTTCATACACAACATTCTTATTGACATCTACGATGCGAATAGTATTGTCAGAAGGGTTGTTATTAGACTTATAGTCCACGACAATTTGTTGTGGCATCTCTTTGGGAGAAGAAAAAATAGTTTCACCTTGATTATCAGCCTTCCACTGATCTCTCTTCCCATTGGGTCTACTCAGAATAGCGTTAAACGTATTTTCACCAAAATTGAAATCAATTTTTCCTGGCAATACCACAGCAGTTTCCTTATAATACGCTAACTCACCTTTCCACTCAAATACATTTTGCTCAAAGCCTTTTGTCCCATAATTAATAGTTAAAGAAGTTAGCGTTTCACTTCCCAAATTTTTAATAATTATAGTCGGTTCTACTACCGATGGATTTAGTCGATTCAGTTCAGGGTCTTTGTTTGGGACCAGAATTTGATCTAATGACACATCAAATAATTTGGATGGTTTTTCATACTGAAAAAGCACCGCACTGATTTGTTCGTTGGCTTGAACATTTTCTGTGGCCGTATAAGGCTCCATTTCAAAATCAATCGTATGAGAGACCTGAGTTATTGGAAAGTCAATTAAGTCAGGATTTTGCAAGTCTCCAGGGCACCAGTATGCCCTATCAAAGATCCATGTACCACCTTGAGGATAAAGGTTATTATTAGCACATTCTTTCCACATATCACGGTGGTCAATAGCCTGTCCGTCTAAAATGACCTCACGCCACCGATTGCAAAACTCACTACAACCCCTGGGGCGATCTGCACCATGTCCGGTATGCAATATTCTTAGCCTACCAAATGAAGCATTCTTATCCATAACTATATCTTTTGGCGTAAGTGATTCTTGGATGGGCTTTTCGAGGTTTCCATAGGCGAAGCCACCATCATATAGTTCTTTAAATCCAAGTGGGCTAGCCACTGGATCACCAATTTCCACTTCAAAATTGATGCTGAGGTCCCAACCTACATTGCTGCCTTCATAACCCGTATGGTTGTATACGATTTCAACACTATCTCTCAATACACTTGCAAAATCTGTTACGTCAATACGCCAACGCCAATGCCAATCATTTTTAAAATTACTGCCATAAGGTGTCAGCATTTTTCCAATTTCCAAATCCAGTGTATCTCCCATCTTACCGCCAACTCGCTGGATTCTGATAGGATCTAGATAATCCCAGTGTGCTATATTAATGGAATCAGGGTGCCCAAGTGCCACCTCCATAAAGATACGCCTTATCGGTTCATCCCTCGCAGGAAAAATTCCCCAGCTAGGGTACAGATTGCTCCCTTTACTAGGATCACAGATGATAGTAATATGATTGTGGGAAGTGATTTTTTTAATATTTTTTTGGGGAGTTTTTAGACAACCTACAGACATTGTCATACTCAGCAAAAAAAAGACGAAACAATTGATTTTCATATAATTTTTATGATTAAATGGTTCTATAAAAATGATTTACGGTCCAAAACATATTTTATTTAATTCTCCTTAAAATAATAGACATTGACTAATTTCATTATGGCATGAAATATTCAGATCTTAAAAAGTTCTTAACTTCTTCTTGAATACATCCATTTTAAGGTCTTAACTTTTTTGCTTTGGTTACCAATATCTCATTAAAGTTAGTTGAAAACTCATCACCTTTAATCATGCTTTCCATAATATTTCATTTCCCCAGAGGTCTTCATATACTTTCTACCCTAAAATTAAGACATCTTTCTAATTTTGAAATCCAACCTTGCAAATGATTAAGTAACGACTTTTTCCTTAGATCACATACACTGGTACTAATTATGTAGAAATATTTTTTGCTTTCAATTGACTTAAAGTCCCGAAGAGTACAGCTGAGTAAAATTCGAACATCTATCAATATCTTTTTGAATTTGTATTCTTCGATATTTCTCGTCACTTTGAGATCAGGAGTAATTGCTTAGACACAGACCAACAACAAGGCTAGTCGAATAAGGCTACATTGGGAGACAAAAGGGGTCTGGATGAAACACTTATAAAACTAGGTATATTGTGAAAAACATTCAAATGGTAGTATCCCGATAACTGTTTAAGTATACCAAAAAAGAGTGAAATATCTTAATAAGACTGAATATTTTTGATCATATAGCATACACTGAATGAGTTCTAATACACCCTGCATCAAGATCTAATAGATTATTTGGGATTTGAATAGAATCCATGACTTCTAAATTTCCAATAAATACTAGAAATCCTTACGGAATCTACATTTAGAAAAATTTAAAAGCCCAAGATAATCTCTCAAAAAGGAAATATATTGAATCAAAAACTCAGAACATCTAGTTCCTATAAAGCATAGAGTAGTAATATCCCACCTTAAGAATCTCTATGTTCTCATCTAGATGAAGCGATATTCATTTATCATTGATAGTAATTATTATAGGATGTTCTTCCATAATATTTTACTGAACAATAGAGAATATAGAGATAATGTAATACTCAAAAAATCAAATCCTTGTTTACAAAACTGGGTCAAAAAACTTTGTTATGGAATTAACGAAAAATGAACAGAAATAGTGAGGGGTTTTGCATGTAAATTCTGCACATAAATTCAGCTTACAACAATCTTTTAATGCGTCATGGGAGATTTTTCTTGTAGATCTACTCCGACTTTATTGTTCCATTTAAATAGGTCAATAATTTTGATGCCTTCTAGTTATTATAATATCTAAGGCACAAAAAAATTAAATTCTTAATTGATTCTAGGTTATAACCATTTTGAGCAATTATAACGTGTAAATGGTGTTATATCAAAGCTCAAAAAAATTCAATACTTCAAAATTATGGTCGAAACCAACCCAATTCTGCCAATGAAACAGATTGGTGGTTTAGGATATTTTTATCCTCGGGACCACAAGAAGATATATAGGTTATTCCTTTGTATTCAAATATTTCTGCTGCATGACCGAAAAGGGTTGTCACACGATTGTTTTCATAATCAAAATGATTCGGATTATCAGATACAACCACAATAGTTTCGGTATAGCGCCTGTGGGCATAGGTAAAGAAAAGGTACCAAAGATTATTACGCTGAATTAGAAAAGGCGATTCCACACCACACCAACTTACATTATCTGCTATACCCATAATAGGTTGGGGTTCTTCAAAATTTACAAAATCAATGGTCTTAAGACGTACTATCTGTGATATAGTGGGTGATACGCTATCATCAACACTTACAAGGTGTATCCAATATTTGCCGTCTTCACCCTTTATGATATGTGGGTCACGAGCCGTAAGCCAAAGCGTTTCCGGTAGAATAGCTTCGTAGGTACGCTCCCAATTATACAGATCATCAGACCAACATACTTCCATCCTGCGGTTGCCTTCTAAAAATGTTTCCACTACCATAACCCAACGTTCGGACTCTTCATGCCAAACCACATAAGGAGCACCAACATATTCTGTGCCTGTTGATTCATCAATTGCAAATTTTTCACGCTTCCAATTTTTAGTGGCATCATTAGATGTTAAATGTCCTAAATAAGGGTGGTAACGGTATAGGTATTTGCCTTCTGGCGGGTAAGGGTTGTTGATACCGAACCAATGTAGATTTCCTTCTTTGTCTGTAATGAAGGTGTGATCATTGGTAAACCACTGACTGTCATCAAAATCCAGAGATGGTTTAGCTTCAAAAATAAGATCACTTCCACCCTTTAAATAGGGAATTTCAGCCTGTTCAAGCAAAGATAGTTGTGAATCATCTAGCATATTTTGATCTTTTTCCTTGACTTGGCAGAAAATAGCAGAGATAGGAAGCAACAAAATTGAAATTAAAAGTATTGTTCTCATATATAATTTATTTATTTTATGTTTACGTTTACGTATTGTGTGAAGTGCCAATTATTTCAAAACTCTTAATTGAAAAGATCTCTTTATTATGAATTAGAAAATATATAATTCTCTGTCAATTAATCCATTTCCATATTGGTTCATGGTATACTTTGTTGATCTATTAATATAATAGAGTAGTCTATATTTTCTGGACAAAAATTTTTGATATAAGTAATATATAAATTTCGGAATTCTTGAATATAAAATCAGACTACTTTTTAGTTTCTATAAAAACTGTAAACCCATCTCACAGAAAGGCTTTCAGTCTCTACCTCGTTTCCTTTACTTGTTTTTTTCTTCATTTTTTTGATCTACCCAACCCAACTCAGCCAGTGTAACCGATTGGTATTTATAATAGTGACGATCCTCAGGTCCACAGGAAGAAATGTACTCTTTACCTTTATAAGTAAATATTTTTGCTGCGTGTCCAAATAATGTGGTCACCACATTTTTCTCATAGTCGAAATAATTAGGATTGTCTGAGGCTATCACTATGGTTTCAGTGTACCTTCTGTGGGCATAAGTAATGAACAAGTACCACGTATCGCCACGTTTATATAGACTAGGAGATTCTATCAATGTAGCAAAATCATTATCATTGATGCCAAGAATTGTTTCGGGTTTTTCAAAGTTGACAAAGTCCTTGGTCCTTATCCTCAAAACTTGCGATTGTTTTATACCCTCGTTACCAGTGGAAACGATGTGTATCCAATATTTGTCATCTTTTCCTTTCATAATGTGCGGGTCACGGGAAGAAATCCATAGGTCATCCGGTAAAATAGCTTTATGTGTTCGTTCCCAACTATACAGATCATCAGACCAGGCTACTTCCAGGCGCCTAGTATTCTCTATCTTGGTTTCAAGTACCATGACATATCTCCCGGATTCTTCATGATAAATAACAAAGGGGGCTCCCAAATATTCGGTACCTTCAACTTCGTTAAGTGCAAATTCTTCTCTTTTCCACTCACCTGTAGCTTCATGAGTGGTCAAGTGGCCCAGATAGGGATGATATCGGTATAATTCTTTTCCCTTGGGTGGATATGGATTGTTGATACCAAACCAATGGAGTTTACCGTTTTTATCCGTTATAAAACAATGGTCATTGGTGTACCACTCGTTGTCATCAAAATCGGGAGAGGGCTTGGCCTCAAATATTTTTCGACTCTCACCCTTAATATACGGGACATCCACACGATCAACCAAAAGTGAAGTTTTTTTGTTTATTTGGGCGTATACAGTTCCAGCAGTGAACAGTAAGAATATCATTCCAAGGGTTACTTTTCTGTTCACTTCTACATAAGTCTGATTCATTTTTTATTTATTAAAATTTTACTTAATTACTCAATAGATCAAGCATTTTTCTTGAATTTTGCTTAAATTTCATTACTAGCTAAATTTTGTTTAGACAAAAGTATCTAGTTTGAGGTTAGCATAAATTATTCGGTTTAGATTTACCATTATCCTTGACATATAAATGTTCTACAAAATGTTCTATTCAAGTTTAACTATGCTTTAGGGGAATTACCATATTCCAAGTGTTTTTAAAACTCCAAGCCTTCGGACCTTCCCCAACTGCGGCAAAAAGGTGAGTCGGTTTTCCATCTTCAACCAATAAAAAAGGCCTTTCAAAATGATTTTGTTGAGTGCGGGTACCATCCTCCCATAAAATATTTCTTCCGTAGGCTTGGACTTTTTCAAATAGTTCCCATTTTACTCCATCTTTAGACCAGCAGTGTACCCCACCGCCCTCTTCTCCGCAAATCTCTCCTGATCTATCCTTAACAATAGCTTCATAAAGCTCCCCGTTCCACCAGATATACGGATCCTCAACATCTATACGATGATTTTCCCTGGTCTCAAACCTAAAAATAGGCTCCTCACTCAATCGCCTATATTGACCTCTTGGACTATCAGCTATAGAAACTCCTAACAACAATGGGGGAGTCAATCCAACTGTAGAAGATTTATACATCAACAATATCTTACCCGTTTTTAGATCTACAGCCGGTGCAGGATTAGAAGTGATAGAAGCATCCCAATGTCCAGGTCTAGGCTCAATCACCGGTTTATCTCCTCGCTCCCAGGGACCATAAACTGAATCACTAATAGCAAGACCAATGCGCTTGTTCATCCAAGCTGCCTCCCATTGCTCCTTGGTCATATCAGGTTTTTCTCTCGTTGGCATAGGGAAATTATAGGTATTTCCAAAATGATACAATAAGTATTTGTTCTTGTATTTTATTATTCTAGGATTATGGGTACACATACCATCAAAATAGTCAGGACCTCGGGGTGGTAATACTACCTCTTCAAAAGAATATGGTCCAATCGGACTATCTGATACCGCACGCACTACTTCGGAATTGCTCACCCAATTACCAAATCCAACCTCCATTGACCAACGTGAAGCAAACATATGGTATCTACCGTCTTCTCCCTTAATTACAGAAGAACCCCAAATCCAATAATTGTCGTCTCTAAAACCACCATTTTTTGGAGCTGGAAGAATACGATCAATAAAGGCAGCAGATTCTTGGTCTTTCTTTTGTTGCTTTTTTTTTGCAACACATGACATCAAGCCACCTGATATTGTTACTCCAAGAGCTCCTTTTAAGCTATTGGTAAAAAAAAATCTTCTATTCATTTTTTAAACACTTATTTAGAGAGAAATATAGTGAAAAATATTCTATCACTATTTTTAAATAAAATCAATAGGTTGGTATAGCAAGGATTGTTGAATCCTTGGTTTCACTCCAACTAAAATACCCAACTTTTGAAACAATGTTTACTCTTTATTGCTAAAATACCAATATGATATCTTCCAAAGTTATATTATAACTAAATATGTATCCATTGGATATCGTTGGAAATATTAAGGTCAGACTCATGTGATGATTGCCTTTTGTTTTCATTTATTCTCTATCAAGGACTTAATGAAACAAGGACAAATATCAGATAGGTACTTTGGCTCTAATCACTTTATTGTGGATTAGAATTCGTTTATAACGAAAGCTATATGTAGATGAACGAACATCTACTCATGTTGACTTACCCCCTTTTTCCCTTTACGACCATGCATGATCCAAGGTATTTTTAAGGTTCGGTGTACCATCGCCGTATCCGACAAGGAACACTCTTTACTCCCAAAGTTGTTCCCTCTCAGAGGGTTTTGGAAGAAGGAACACGCTCCGATGTCCCTGATGTTATTGGCAGCATTGATATCCGCATTCATAGAAAATCCACAGCTT
>MPMN01000017.1 GCA_002238525.1 Flavobacteriaceae bacterium bin25 | reverse complement strand
AAACAAAGTTTGTTTTTACTGAAGAAGTGGAAAGATACTTACACAACACTATTAACTCTCTTTTTAAAAAATAAGAGTACAAATAACAATGAAGACACTCTATGTCCAGACTCTATAACCATCCAAAAACAACACAATGGGTACGAACATTGTAATTAAAAAATCAAAAAAACAATACCAATATCAGACAACTTATTTATCTTTGATTTACAATTTAAAATCCTATCCTAAAGTTGCATTAATGGGTTGATTCTAGGCTTTAAAATAAATCGTTCATAGAGTAAATAGTTGGATTAAATAAATACGATTGAATGATTATATATTTATTATATTTGTATTTTAGTTAGTGGTAACAGAAGCATATAATACCCCTTCTTTTCATTACAATAATCCATTCAAAATATATAGTATATATCTGATATACAAATATATAAGTGGTACACATTACTCAAAAAAAGAGTGAAAGCCGGGTTTAACTGTAATAATCCTGAATCAGACGTGGAACCATTAGGTATTTTACGTACATATCTTAGATAGAGACTGATGAATGAAAGTTCCCTTTAGGATAAAAATCTAAATAGTTTAATTCAGAGTCAAACAAATAAGGATTATGCCTGAAATTGATTTGAAAGGCGGTTGAAATAGATTTCCCTACCTATGAAAAGAGATTTTCTAAAGGAACTAGCATTGGCTTTATTCTTGCCAGCTATATCAAAAGCAGTTCCATGATCAGGAGAAGTTCTGACCCGATTTAAACCGGCAGTAAAATTTACTCCAGATCCAAACGCAAGAGATTTAAATGGAATTAGCCCTTGGTCATGATACATAGCCAATACTGCGTCGTATTTGGCATATATCCCGCTTGCGAAAAATCCATCAGCAGAAAAGGGACCAAAAACCAAATGTTCTTTTTCTCTAAATTGCTTTATTACAGGTGAGATAATTTCTTGTTCTTCTGTTCCCATAACCCCTTTATCACCTGAATGCGGATTCAAGCCCAAAATGGCAATCTTTGGCCGTTTAATAGCAAAATCAGATCTTAATGAATTAAAGACTTGATTGATCTTATGACTAATTCGTTCTTCTGTAATCAGGTTTGGAACCTCCAATAAAGGCACATGCTCAGTAGCTAAAGCAACCCTTAAACCATCGCTAACCATTATCATCAAGGTATCTTGTTCAAAAAAATCTTTTAAAAATTCTGTGTGACCTCTATAGGGGAATTCTTCTGAAAAGCTGTTCTGTTTATCAATTGGGGCAGTGACTAGTAATTTGATTTTGTCGTTGATTAAATCATGAGATGCTTCTTCTAAAGCCAACACTGCCAATCGACCTGATTCAGAAGTAGGTTGGCCTAACCGAAGCTCAATATCTATATTCTCAGTGACATCTATGACATTTACAACTTTGTTAAGAATCTTATTGTCATTACCTACTGAGCGAATATTGATTGGTAATTTATAGAGTTTTGCAGTTTTCTGGAGTATAAGGGTATTCCCAAAAACAATCACCGTAAAAAAGTCAAACATTCTTTTATCCTCGAAGGTTCTGAGAATTACTTCAGGTCCAATACCATTAAAATCTCCCATTGAAATTCCTACAAGTACTTTTTTCTTATTTTCTGACACTCTTTTTCTGACTAATTTGCAGGTCAAATTTAATCATTAATATGGCGGATGTTCTCAGGTATCATTGAATCATTGGGAGTTGTTGAAAATACTTGTAGATCAAACGGTTCAATAGAGTTAAAAATAAAATGTCAATTTACCAACGAACTTTCTATAGGTCAAAGTATCGCTCACAATGGCGTATGTTTAACCGTTACCTCATTCAACAGGTCTAGTTATTTTGTGACTGCAGGGGAAGAAACTCTACAAAAAAGTAATCTGGGTTATCTCTCCCTAGGCAGCTTTATTAATTTGGAAAGATGTCTTAAAATGGGTGATAGGTTGGATGGTCATATAGTTCAAGGACATGTCGATCAAACAGCAATATGTAGTAAGAAGCCAAAAAAAGAAGGCCAGGGACTGTATTGTTTTAATTTTAAAGAACCTCGAAATCATCCCTTAGTTGAAAAAAGTTCGGTTACAATTGACGGGGTCAGTCTGACAATAGTGGATGTTCGAAAAAATGAATTCAGTGTTTACATTATACCTCATACATTACAAAATACCAACTTTAAATTTATAGAAATCGGTTCTCTTGTTAATATTGAGTTTGATATACTAGGAAAGTATATTGCTGCTATGTACAAACAATATAATCCCTGAACGGTAATTCTAATCGTGAAGCGATTAAACCTGACTTTTGAGTCAAAATAATGCCAAAATCCTTAGCAGGCCTGAAAAAAAGTATCATTTCCAATTGTTACTTTACTTGGAACTTTTGTTGATCAATACAAATAAGATCTTATGCCCCCTCTATTCAATCTCCATTGCCTGAGACATCACATGAATCACTCGGTCAGAATCTTCAGGTGGACTTACTTCATTCAATGTCAAGGTTCGAAGTTCTTGCATCAGGGTTCAAAGCTATGTGCAGGATGACCATCTTCTGTAGTTCCGGTGTTCCATTTCCTTATTGCACTAGACGATACCCGTCTTACCAAGAGGACTACTTCACTTTTTTCTGGTTTTATCCTTGCGCTCATCAATAAACAATAAACCAGCTAGTTCCACGCTTCAAATCCCACTCAATACAATACCCCAGACATAGAAATACATGAACTCTGATAGCTGCTTTAATGTCTTCTTCAACAGAGAGAGGAAAGCGGCTCGAATTGACTGTGTTTTTTTCTTGATTTTCTTTCCATCTCCTCCAAGCATTTCGGAGGAGAGTGGTTGATCTGCATTTTCTATTGGGTATGACTCGTATGTAGTTTGATATGGACTATAAAATATCATTCAAATTTTTTATATTCATATAAAAAAATAGCAGAAAAAAGTATTTCATATGGAAGAAATATCACAAATGTTGTTCAAAATATATCGTATATATAACTGATATAAAGATACTTAAATGATAAAAGGTACTCAAAAAGGAGTGAAAGTCCGGATTAAGGATGATTTAAAGTATTGTTCTATTTTCTTCGCTGTGAATACTATGGTATAAAACTGATGATCTTCGATTATGGAATCGTTTTACAAATAGCCGGAGTTTTCACTTAGTGGTTTTAGCCACTGAAATTTTAAGAACCAATTTTCCCTGATTCTATACTATTTCTATTGGGTAGACTTTTATACAACCTGCATCCAAAAAGGCCTGGATAACCTGTTTTTTAGTTTGAGGCTCTGTTAGGGCAAGGATACACCCGCCACCGCCTGAACCTATAACTTTTGCTCCCAATGCACCTGATCGGATTGCAGCATCTATTTGATTCTGCATCTCAGAAGGTGTATTTTTGATATAGGATTGCAATATATGTTGGTGTTGGTTCATCAAATCACCCAATTTCTGAATATCTGGATTAGGTTCTTCTAGTAATTTTTTTGCTTCCAATGTAATGCTGTAATTATGAATAGTTGCATACCAATAAGGGAGTAACTCCCCAGATAATTCATTTTTGTATTGATAATAGTCTTCAACAGTACTCGAATGTAAATCAAATTCTGGGTAGCTGGACTGAACTTGATTTATTGCTTCTAAAGCATGATATTTGGCTTTCTGTAACACTTTTAGGGTTCTTTTTTCAATGCCTGATTCAGCAACAATCAGATTTTTGATACTTTTGGGTAATGCAACACAATTACCCGTTAAGGTTTCAATGAAGAGCATTCCCCTCTGGGCAATGGTGTACTGATCCATGATCCCCCCAGGCTGATTAAAATGAAGTACCTCAGCCTGATGGGCCATCTTTCCAACGGTTTTATCACTAGGATAAGAAATCTGAAATTGGATAGACAATAAAAACCTAATCCATCCCACCACAAGAGCGGAAGAAGACGAAACTCCAGCATTTATAGGAATATCACTGGTAATAGTTACTCTATAGCCCTGTTTAAAGAAAATTTTTTTGTCTTGAAATAATTTAATTCCCGACAAAAAGTAATCGTTGGCAGGCATGTGTTCAATCACTTGGTCTAATGAAATTATTCTCTTTTGACCTATCTGGGGCAGATGGATCTCAAATTGCTTCTCAGCAATTGGTTGAGCAGTCAAACTCATAAAACGGTCAATTGCTGCTGCAATTACAGGAAGACCTAAGTAATCTTGATGATCCCCAAATAGACAAACCCTTGCAGGGACTTCTATGTTGATTTCTGTGTTGCTCATTTTTTGATTTATTGAGAAAAAAACCAGAGCTAGAAACCTAAAAACTTATTCAACAATTTCAAGAGGTAGCGTAGTTTTCCAATTCCCTCGAGTGAAGTCAGGGAATTTCTGAACCTCTCCGCCATTGGTAACCGATTGTTCACTGATAGGGCCAACGGCACTCCATGCACAACCTTCATAAACATTTTGATCTAGTGCCAATCCTTGATTAAGACATTCAAAAATTCGAAGCATCATCAAAGAATCCATGCCGCCATGTCCACCCATTTCCTCTGATTTTTGTCCTAGTCTTTTGTACAGAGGGTGTTCGTATTTTTCAAAAATGGAAGCCAGCTGCTCACCTTGAGCCCAATTGTTATGGGAATCAGTCAACTGCTCAACCCCTCCTTCTAATGCGATCCTGGTGGGATAACCAGCTAAAGTTCCTTTGGTCCCTTGAATTAAATTTTTCCTACTATAAGGTCTTGGACTGGTTTCATCCCATTGAACCATAATTGTTCTTCCAAGATGTGTCTTTACGATGCTGGTATTGATATCTCCAGCTATGTATTTTAGTTTATTCCACTTGTGTTCAGTTGGGTAATTTTTCGTTGCAAAATCTTTTCTCCCCAAGGCTGGAGAAGACATAGAGACTAAAGAGTGAAACTGATCTTCTCCTCTACAGAGATTCATATACTGGGCAATTGGTCCGAGTCCATGAGTAGGGTATAAATTACCATTTCGTTTAGCATAATGAAGGGTCCGCCAAGATCCCGTCCCCCTTTCTTGTTGTTCCATCTCCCATCGGAGTTCATGTATATAGGCAGCTTCTCCGTGTAATAATTCTCCAATAATTCCTTTGCGACATAGATTTAAATAAAGCAACTCTTCTCTTCCATAATTGACATTTTCCATCATCATACAGTGCTTTTGATTTCTTTCGGCAGCATCAACTAAGTCCCACATTTCCTGAAGAGTTACTGCGATGGGCACTTCAATAAAGGTATGTGCTCCATGGTCTAGGGCATATATACCCATAGGAGCATGGGTATGCCAATTTGTACATACAAAAACGGCATCAGGCTTAGTCTGTTCAATCATTTTTTTCCAAAGATGTTCATCACCATGATAAGTAGAAATATTTGGATGTTTACCTGGTGCCATATGTTTCACCGTATCTGAGGCTCGATTGACTAGATCTTCGTACAGATCAGAAATACCAACAATTTCATGTCCATCAATACGGGCAATATTCCGAATATGACCATATCCACGACTTCCTACGCCAATTATGCCAACTCTTACTCTGGGGATTTTCGGTGCCTTTAAATTGCCAACATATTTATTACCGGTTGCCAATTCATTATTGATATGGGTGTCTTTAATGGTATTTCCCCTTGTAAACAAAGGGGAACTCAATGCAGCTAACGAATAAGCTGCCTTACTCATAAATGATCTGCGGTTTATCATGATATAAAAAATTTTAGTGATGTTTATTCATTCATCGTCCTGCCAAATTAGTTGGACATAACTGTTGAATTAAAGAATTTATTTTAAATTTAGCAAGCAATTGGGTACAACTCTGTAATTAAGCAAAATGTGATTGTAATGTTGCTTTTTTAAAAGGATAGGAGACTATTTTTTTGATAACTCAATATGTTGATGAATCAATGTCTCGATTTCTGCTTGTAATTCAGGATTATCTTTTAGTAGGCTTTTTGCACCTTCTCTACCTTGACCCAATCTTGATTCATTGAAGCTATACCAAGCCCCACTTTTTTTGATTATTCCAAATTGCACCCCTAGATCTACAATTTCTCCAACTTTAGAGATTCCTTGGCTATAAATTATGTCGAATTCAGCAGTCTTGAATGGAGGGGCAACTTTGTTTTTAACTACTCGAACTCTGGTGCGATTTCCTGTTACTGTAGCATCTCGGTCTTTCAATTGAGTAGATCGTCGAATGTCTATTCGGATAGATGCATAAAATTTGAGCGCATTGCCACCCGTAGTTGTTTCAGGATTGCCGAACATTACACCAATTTTATCTCTCAGTTGATTTATAAAGAAAACGGTTGTATTACTTTTAGAAATAGAGGCAGTAAGTTTTCTCATCGCTTGTGACATCAGTCTAGCTTGAAGTCCCATTTTGGAATCGCCCATATCACCTTCAATTTCACTTTTAGGAGTCAAGGCAGCAACCGAATCGATTACAAGTATATCAATAGTCCCGGATCGAATTAGGGAATCTGCAATTTCTAGTGCCTGTTCACCGTGATCAGGTTGAGAAATGATCAGATTTTCCAAATCAACTCCAACCTTTTCTGCATAAAACCGATCAAAGGCATGCTCTGCATCAATAAAAGCGGCTATTCCTCCCGATTTTTGGCCTTCTGCTATAGCGTGCAGAGTCAAGGTGGTTTTTCCGGAAGCTTCGGGCCCGAAAATTTCAACTACTCTTCCTCTTGGGTATCCGCCAACACCAAGTGCTATATCAAGTCCTAGCGAACCTGACCGAATGACCTCAACAGGTACAACTGCTTTATCTCCCATTCGCATTACAGAACCTTTTCCGTAGCTTTTTTCAAGACGCTCTAAGGTCAACTTTAACAGTCTTTTCTTTTCTTGGTTATCAGACATAATTCATTTTTCGTATTGATTTATAAATCCGTCCCAAATTAGGAAATTGAGAATTAATAATACTGCCATGCGAAATCTTTCTCAAGATAAATATTTTATGGCTAAATATCCATCTGTTTGATGTGCCCCAACTAGGTGAATGTCTTTTCTATACAATCCAACTTTGGTGAACGACAAAATAGATAGTGCAGTATATTTTTGTTTCATTGCTGTTCGTGGGTTAATTTCAAATTGGATTTTACCAAAACAAACGGACCGAAGAATATGTTTTTATTTAAATTAAACAATTATTTTAATCTTCAAATTGCATATGAAAACAAAAGTTGTCACCGAAAATACTTCCAAATTTTTTAGGTACTTGATTGAAAATGAAAAACCGTATTTCACCTCTCAAGATGCTGAAGATTTTATGCCCAATTCTTCAAAAGCTTATGTACAAAGTTTTTTGCAAGGATTGGTTCAACGTGAGTTGACTTATAGACTAAAAAAGGGGTTGTATATGTTGATGCCTTACTACATTAAGGAGGAGGAATTTTTCCCAAACCCGTATTTAACTGCAAAGGCCTTGGCTGGAACTACGGAACATTATATTGCTTATCTATCGGCTTTGCAGGTCCATGAATTGATTAGTTCTGCTTCACTAAAACAACATCTCGTTGTGAAGCAGCAAATTTCTCCCAATAAAGCAAATATTAAAGGAATGGAATATCAGTATATCTGCCACAATGAAAAACTGTTTTTTGGGTGTGAAAATCTTTGGGTTGAGTATTTAAATCATGTGTACCCTATTTGTACCAGTAACTTAGAAAAGACACTTTTGGATTCAATATATCGACCCCAATATATTGGAGGAATCCAACAAGTTGCCACAGCCCTCAAAGTAGCTTGTCATCGTATTGATTATTTGAAACTTATAGATTATGTAAAAAGGATTGGCAGTCAATCAATTATCAAACGACTAGGGTATTTGTTAGAAATTTTGAATATTGAGAATCCCATCATAGGAGAACTAAAAAGAATGAAAACTGAGTCTTATATCCGGCTAGATCCCACTTATGAAAAGAAGGGAAAAACCACTCAAAAATGGAATATTCAAATCAATGTTTCTCCTCAAGTGATCCATGAGATATCATTATGAAATTCGGTTCTACCATATTTCTTGTTAAAATCAATCCAAATAAGCCATATCAGTAAAAAATAGGACTACTTCTCAGAAGTTTATCATTTCGTTTTGTAAGTAGTTGTGAATCAACTTTTCTGGTTTTTTAAAATTTGTTAAGCACTACATTTTTAAAATTTGATGATATTGGAATTCTTCTTGACTGGTATTCATGGCGAGAAACTTAGATGTTTTTCATAAAAAATCAGCAAATACGCACTAGAAGTATGAAAAAGTTACCCATAACTTATCCACTAAATCATAAAAACTTGTATATCAAATGTTTAAAGAATTATTAAGCTTCAATTTATTGCAACATAGATATATTATGATAAACTTGCGTTCAGTTACCAGAACTGTTTATTTTGACTGCAAAACACATAAAAGGTAAATTCCCATACGACTTTAATATGCCAATAACAAAGTTGTTAGAGACAATTTTAGCATGATATCTACTCTTCTTTATTTTCTTCTTGGTTCAGCGAAGATTCGTTTTTCTTAAGGGCTTTATATTTTTCTCTAAACATGGCTTTTCTTTTGTCTCGTATTTCTTCGGATTTGGCTCGTAAGTTTATGTGAGGTCTATCATGAGGTATTACGGGTTGTTCTCCGAAGTAGTCATTGATATTTTTAGCAATACGATCTAAATCAACATAGTGAATGCCATATCTCTTGGTTCGGAGTAATTCAAATAAGCATCGAGCAGTGGCAACCACATCTCGGGTAGCATTGTGCTGGTCTGGTATGGGTTCATCAAAGAGAAACTCATGTAATCTTAAAAGGCTTGGTATTCTAGCCCGACTTCGCTTAGAGAATCCTCTGAGCTGAGGACTTTTTGTATCCACCAAATATTCATTATCCAATCCTAATTCAAATGGATGATCCAAATTTGCTCGCAAATACTCTGACGCTATAACCCCAATATCAAAGGGAATACAATGACCAACGATATAATCAACTTCCTTAATATCTGGAGAGAATACTTTGAGTGCCTCTTCTATAGGTACACCATCAGATTTTGCCAATCTAGTAGATATACCATGGATTTTATAATAGGTATGCTCTACCTCAAAATCCTTGGGAAAAACCAAAAAATCCCTGCTAGCCAAACAAGCACCGCGACTATCATGAATAGCCCAAGCAATCTGTAGCATCCTTGGCCATTGGTTTATGTCAATTTCATTTACATTAAATCCTCCGTCCGGAAACATAGCCCGACGTTCTAGTTCACCAGTGGTCTCTGTATCCACCACTAAGAAATAAGGTCTGTATTCAGAAATCCCTGAAATTGAATCTTCCACAACAACAAAAGTACTCGAAATGGCGGAGGGGGAGCGATGCACCAAACACGTTTATAATTAAGGATTTAAAGTTTCCGCTAAATTTTCTTTTCTAAACAAACAAATGGAACTTATAATGAATGATAAGTGTAACACAGAGTTAGACACATTTCCATAATAGGGGATATCATCCAAACGGGTAACAAATAGGACAAAGATTGTTATTGTTTGTTGTTGACTATACCGTTAGCTTGGTTCATATATGCGTCTCAGGTCAAAGGGTATCAACCTGAGTTTGTATGATATGGGTTAGTAATTATTCATGCAAAGACGAACCACCAAGATGCTTGAGAACAAGAACAAATAAGACTTGGTTTCCAAGGATGGAAATCATACGCTTTTTTCAAAAAATCATTTATGAGGCTATGGATTTACCGATAAAAAATTAGTTTCGATACCGTGTAGGTAAAAATTAGGAGCAAGTGCAGTAAACTTTGTGCATAAAATCTCTATCCTAACACTCAAATTAGGCAGGTTAAATTGGCTAAATATTTTCCCTGATGAACCGACTAAAATCGTTCAAGTAAGAGATTTTTATTGTAGTGAATAGATTCCTAAGTGGTTGATCGTCAAGATTAGAATGTCAATTTTGACAAACTTGTGTAGAGTACTATTTCATTGATTAACCACTGCGTAATTAATATTTTATATTGGGAGATTAGGGAAATGATTATAATTTGATTAAAGATCTTTTAAAAATTCACTCAAGGGGTTTAATGAACAAAAAAGTTTCACCTAGTCCTTGAGCTTTGGCTTGATGATAAGCCGTTTTTCCACGGTTGTCTTTTAGTGTTATATCAGCCCCATTATCAATTAGTGTTCGAGCAATATTGGGACGATTGAAACCCGCAGCAAAAAAAAGTGCAGTAGCATTTTGGAAGTTCCTAATATTCACATCGGCTCCGGAATCTATCAAAAGAGTAACAATGTCTTTAAAACCTTTAAAAGTTGCTCCCATAAGAGCCGTATTCCCTGAATTGTCTTGTTTATTAATGTTTTTTGACTTTTTCAGAAGGAATTCGACAATTGATAAGTGTCCATGATAGGATGCAAGTATCAAAGGGGTGGTTCCTCTCTCATCTACAAGTGTATCATAATTTATTTGTTCAGAGACTATTTTCAATTGAGCTAAATCTCCATCTCTGATATGTTGAAAGATATTTTTCAATGAATTACCTTAATAGTCAATATTGTTTATGTATTTATGAATAAGCACCTTTACCGGATAAATGAGCTAATATAATATCAATTCTGAGTTAAACTATCCATACCAACCAAGTGTTCAAAGAAGGAAGTGGATCAAATTTCTTCTTATTTTCTTTCTATATATTTAATAGATATATAACGAAGATACATATACTTAGGTAATCAAATAGGAGTAAAAGCCAAAATCTAATGCGATTTTCAAAAAATTTAGTGTAAAGGGTTTTTAATATGATTCGTGCAAATCAAACTTGAGAATACAAAAAATTAGGTAAGTCGAATAAGATTCATCTGATTCATATTTACAATGATTCCAATACACTCCCTATTAAACCCGACTTTCACACTTTTTTTGAGTAATACACATAACTTAAAAACATGTATATTAGACATATAGATGATATATATTGAATGATTTTTGTAAAATGTTTCCGTGTTATATTTTTTTTGTAAAACACGTTTATTTATTCTATCTGCGGTATACTTGTGTGTATTAATAGTTGTCATGTCTTACCATATTGATGTCTTACCCAATAGAAAATACAGATGACCTCTCTCCTCCGTAAAGCTTTGAGTGAGGGAAAGAAAGTCAAGAAAAAACCATAGCCAATTTGAGTGACTTTCCTCCCTCTGTCATAGAAGGCATTAAAGAGGTTATCATAGGGGGAGTCTATAAGGAACTTTCCAAAGCCCTTCCCACCAAAAGATCTTCACCTCATGGACATATAGCTTGTATTTTGGGATTGGTCAAAAAAGAATGTTCCCAATAAAGTAACAGTTGGAAATGGCACTTTTTTCTGACCTGGTAAGGGTTTTGGCTTAATTTCGACCCGAAAGTCAGGATTAAACAGATAAGGATAACTAAAAAATACTATTGAAGATTTCTTTTAAGTATTCCCATATTTTTCGTTGAATACACCTATTAGCTCTTTTAACAGGCTCTTCACTTGCCACAGATTTTACTCTTCCTTTTTCATTAAAAACAAAGTGATTTTTATACGATTGGTTACAAAACTGACATTGAGGAATAATATTATTAAGATCGTTACCTGGACCCATAGGATCCATATGACCTTTATGAAGTATTATTACTCCTGAATCTAAGTGAAACCTTTGCTTTTCACCCTCTCTTCCACCACAAGTAGCACAAGAGAACTGATATTCTTTTTTTAATCCATCCCAATCGTCATCCGATAACATTGCCCTTCTATTTTTTATTCTGTTTTCCCAACCTTCTATCGGTTTGTAAGGGTTTAATTTGTGATTTCCCGGTAAAACACCTATATCCCAACCATCTCTTTTTAAATGCCTAACTTGTTGATCTGTGGCACTCTCTGGCTTTTCACGATTTACAATTTGTGAAATATAGTTTTTGTGTATAGGCTTATCATCTTTATGGTAATACAAAACACTTAAGTATATTGACTTATTTGTCTCTGTAAATCGTTTTGCATCCGGAATATTTACTCCATATTTCTTTAAACAGGTTTTATGAACTTGCTTCAATTCGTCCCAAGCTTTTTGCAAATCTTCGGGTGTGGGATGAACATCTTTCATACCATACACCCTTTAATTCTAAGATCTGCCATGATGGCGGTCTTAGTGTCGTTTTCAAATCCGACAAAGTCTCTTTTTTCAAGACGAGCAGCAACTCCAGTACTTCCAGAACCTGCAAAAGGATCAAGTACCCCCCCCCCTTTTATTGAGAATATCCGTATCAAATGCCGTAGTAAATCAATTGGCTTAGGGGTCATATGGTTGTATTTTTTCGTAGGCTTTGCAACTGGTATAACTGTACCAGGAAACTTTTCAGGTGTCAAGTAAGGTTGAGATACATCTATCAGTCCAGTTTCATATATGTCCCAGTTATGTACAAAAGTTCCTTCTTTTGGTTTTTGAGCCAAAACGATCATTTCGCCTTGTGGTTTTAGTTGTGGTGTTTTACGACCATCTAGTTTATCTATTAATCTGTCTCTTTCTACTTTTGATATACGACCTTTTATATAGTTCCTTTCTACAAAATGATCTTGTTTGAAGGCTTTGGGTTGTCCTTGGTATTGCCACAATAGAACATCTCGAATTTCGAATCCAGATTCTTCCATACTTAATGCCATTCGATGAACTAATCGATTTTGGGTGAAACAGAGAAAAAAACCGCCAGGTCTAGTGACTCGAAGCAACTCTTGGCAGATTGGTTTCATAAATTTTTGCAACTGAATCCCTTGTTTTACATCAAACTTCATCCCAACAGGTAAAGATCCTACAACTCCTGCCTTTTCAGCCCGTTTTTTCAGACTTGAATGATCCCAATCACTTCCCATCCCATCAATAAAATAGGGAGGATCTGTAAGGACAAGATGAGTACTACAATCTTCTAATTTCTTTAATCCTTCTCTGCAATCTATCGGTTGAACCCATCTATAACTCATATTTCAACACGTCTAACGTACGACTTTAATTTCAAATTGCTAATAATTGAAACTATATTAAAAAACTCGACAGATAATTTGCACTGATTGACAAATAAAAAAATCACCTTAAAAAATAATTCAATACAATAGACCCACCTGATTTCTGTTTACACAGTCTTTGGCATACTCCCATAATCCATGTTCTGAATATATATCTCCGATGATGTCTCTATCGGCATTTTTCATGAAATCACTTAATAGAGGTTTTGCAGCATGGTCAAATAAATAACAAGCATACTCAGCCGTATCTGAAATTACTCTGTTCATTTCATAAAGCTTTTTTCTCGCAATGAGAGTGGCTATGAAATTCTTTGAAGATCTTGAATCTCTAAAGATAAAAATAACTGAGATGATTACGCAACTGAAGTCTGAACTCAAAAATCCATTATAGGATATGATTTGTACACCAGATCTTTTTGAGCGAATTTAGTGTTTAAATGGCATAAGACCTATTATTCTTTGGGTAATGGACTAAGTGTGTTGAAGCGTGAAAATGAGTATTTCCTTCGTCGGAAATCATATAGTTGCAGAAAAATACTTCTACTTCAAATAAAGTGTAGAAGAGCCAATTAATTTGTAAGAAAACGCCTAAAATTAAAGACCTAAGGCTTTGCGAACTCCAGTTCCATAAGCAGGGTCTGCCCGGTCAAAATGGCCCAACTGTTTGTTGATAATTTCTTTTGAAACACCCTCCATAGCAGCCGCTATATTTTTAAATAGTCTTTCCTTCTGTTCTGAAGTAAACAATCGAAATAAGTCCCCAGGCTGTTTATAGTCACCAAAGGAATCGTTTTCTTCATATCTTCGGATATCTCCCGTGACTTTCATCGGCGGCTCTTGGACAGATCTGTCTTCCACTGATCCTCCTTTGGTGTTGGGTTCATAATAGGCATCAGGATTACCAAAATCATTGGTAAAAAACCGCATAGAACCATCTTTGTGGTAATGAGAGACTTCATTTATAGGAGCATTTGGAGGCAAAGCTTCATAGTGGGTGCCCAGTCGATAACGATGTGCATCAGCATAAGCAAAAATTCGAGATTGAAGCACTTTGTCTGGTGAAAATGAAATTCCTGGAACCACATTGGATGGAGAAAAAGCAGCATTTTCAATATGTTGAAAATAGTTTTCTGGATTTTTATTTAATTCAAGAACCCCCACATCAATAAGTGGAAAATCCTCATGAGGCCATACCTTGGTCAAATCAAAAGGGTTATAAGACTGTTTCAGGGCATCTTGTTCAGGCATTACCTGAATTTTGAAATTCCACTTAGGATAATTTCCCCTATCAATGGATCCATACAACTCTTCCTGATATTTCTCTCTGGTTTGTCCAGTAATTTGAACTGCCTCATCATTGGTGTAGTGCTTATGTCCCTGTTGAGTTTTGAAATGAAATTTTACCCAAAATCGCTCATTTTTTTCGTTCCAAAAACTAAATGTATGGGAACCATAACCATTCATGTGCATAGGGGTTATTGGCAAGCCTCTATCCGACATGAGTATAGTCACTTGATGAAGACTCTCCGGAGTTAATGACCAAAAATCCCACATCGCATCAGGGGAACGGAGATTGGTTTTTGGATGGCGCTTTTGGGTTCGAATAAAGTCAGGGAATTTGTACCCATCACGAATAAAAAAAACTGGAGTATTGTTCCCCACCATATCCCAATTTCCTTCCTCAGTATAAAATTTTAAAGAAAATCCTCGAACATCTCTCTCGGTATCTGAAGCACCAAGTTCTCCTGCTACTGTGGAAAATCTCGCTAGTACACGAGTTTTTTTACCAATCTCAGAAAAAAGACTAGCTCTGGAATATTTTGAGATATCATTTGTGATGGTCAAAGTACCATAAGCACCCCATCCTTTGGCGTGAACCACTCTTTCAGGAATTCTTTCTCGGTTCTGATGAGCTAGTTTTTCAATCAATTGATAGTCTGATATCAGCAGAGGTCCGGGCTGCCCCGCTGTTAAAGATTTCTGGTTGTTTGAAACCGGAGCTCCTGCGCTCGTCGTTAATTTTTTTGCCATAATGGTTTGATGTTTTGTACCAATGCAAATTTAACTCAAATTAAGATAAATGCAAAGAATCGAGAAAATGTAGAACCCCTTGAGTAAATAGTCATGCTCTTTTCTATCAATCACAACCTATACTGTGGGGATTTTATTATTTTGGAAACAGCTAAAAGATAATACGCCAAAATTTAATTAGTTTTGCTACCAGAAAATATGACGAATATTTTTTTGAGGGATTTCGAAATTTGCTTCACCTCACTAAAAAGAGGAGAACACAGATTTAAATATGAAATTGACAATGCCTTTTTTGAATATTTTAAATTTACTGATATATCAGAGACCAAAATCAATGTTGCTGTAGTATTGATTAAAAGAAGTACTTTGATGGAATTAAAAATGACTCTTTCAGGACAAACACAATTAATTTGCGATATTTCATTAGAGCAGTATTTTGCCCCTTTAAATGCAACCTATGATTTAATCATCAAGTTTGGTGAAAGACCAATGGATATCTCCGAACCCGATGTTATCTATCTCAAGAATAGTGAATTCAAAATGAATATTGCACAACAGATATTCGAATCGGTCGTTCTGAGTATTCCAATTAAAAAAGTTCACCCAGGTGTTCTTGATGGTAGTTTAAAATCTGAATTAATGGACTATTATGAAATTAATTCCACAGATCAAATAAAAGATAAAAAGCCTGATTATAGGTGGGAAAAACTTCGTTCTATATCCTCATCAACTTCATAAAATTCAATTATGGCACATCCAAAAAGAAAAATTTCTAAGTCTAGAAGAGACAAGCGCCGAACCCATATCAAAGCAACAGAAAGACAAATCGGTATTTGTCAGGCGACTTCTGAACCCCATCTTTATCATAGAGCACATTGGGTTGACGGAAAACTCTATTATCGAGGTAAAGTTTTAAAAGAAGAAGCTACTTCCGAAGGCTAAACTTCAAGTCTCAAAACAAGATGAAAATCAGGGCGATGCATTCTGAATTTCTGCTTTTTGATTTTGCCGATGCAACTCTCTGACAAACATAAGTTGAAGGCCGCCATCACAGGGGTTGGGGGTTATTTGCCTGATGATATTCTTACCAATTCTGATCTGGAAAAGATGGTAGATACATCTGATGAATGGATTGTTACTAGAACGGGCATTCGAGAACGAAGATTATTAAAAATTGCCAACAAGGGGACATCATATTTGTGTGTTAAAGCCATTGAAGATTTGCTTTCCAAAACCGATACAGACCCTTTGACCATAGATGCAGTGATTTTGGCAACAGTTACTCCAGATTTTCAGGTCAGTCCAACATCCTCAGTTATTATATCTGAAATTGGAGCACATAATGCATTTGGATTTGATTTGAGTGCAGCATGTTCTGGTTTTTTGTATGCTTTGAGTACTGCTACAAGTTATGTTTCTTCCGGAAGATATCAAAAAGTGATAGTAGTGGGTGGGGACATGATGTCTTCCCTGGTAGATTACACTGACCGGACTACCTGTATTTTATTTGGAGATGGGGCAGGGGCCGTATTGATAGAACCAAGCCAAAATGGATTTGGTTTCGAAGATGAGTATTGTAGAAGTGACGGATATAACCAGATGTTGCTCGGAGTAAAGGCTGGAGGTTCGTTATATCCAACATCTATAGAGACAGTTAAAAATAAATGGCATAAACTATACCAAGATGGTCCAACGGTATACAAAAGAGCTGTCTCCGAAATGTATAATGCCACTTTTGAAATACTAAAAAGGAATGGTTTAGATGCTGATACTATAGATTTTTTCTTGGCTCACCAAGCCAACAAACGTATCATTGATTCAACTGCAAACCGGATAGGAATAGATTCCGTAAAGGTTCTTTTGAATATTGATAGATATGGCAATACCACGTGTGCAACAATACCATTACTTTTATATGACTATGAAAACCAATTCAAGATTGGTAGCAAAATGATCATCACAGCTTTTGGGGGAGGATTTACTTGGGGATCAGCTTATTTAACATGGGCATATTAACAGAAATAAAATAAATATATATGAATCTTAAAGAAATACAAAATCTCATCAAGTTTATATCCAAAACAGATGTTGATCAGGTAAAATTGGAATTTGAAAATGTAAAAATTACCGTGAGTAAAAGAATTAAAACTCAACTTGTGACATCTGATGTAATAGATCATAATCCAACTCCCCCGAAGACCGAAGAAATACAAACCCCACCTAAGCAAGAGTCCGAGTCGGTTTCAAAAGAATCAAAGACTATTGGTAATAATCATAAAAAGATTCTATCTCCAATGTTGGGGACACTCTATTTAAAGCCTTCACCTAATGATCCTCCATTTGTTTCAGTGGGGGATAGGATAAAAAAGGGTGACACTCTTTGCACTATTGAGGCCATGAAATTATTTAATCACATCAATTCGGAGTATTCTGGTAAAATTATTGAGGTATTGGTTGATGATTCTTCACCAGTAGAATTCAGCCAGCCGCTATTTGTTATCGAACTTTCATAAAGGTTACTTTGTGAGAAGATTTAAAAAGATTTTGATTGCCAATCGAGGCGAAATTGCTATGCGAATAATTCGTACCTGCAAGGAGATGGATATAAAAACAGTTGCTGTATACTCTCAGGCCGATAAGGACAGTTTACATGTACGCTTTGCAGATGAAGCAGTATGCATTGGCCCGCCGGCAAGTGCAGATTCTTACTTAAAGATATCTAATATCATTGCTGCTGCCGAAATCACTAATTCAGATGCAATTCATCCTGGATATGGTTTTTTATCGGAGAATGCAGAGTTCTCAGAAATTTGTAAGTCAAATGACATAAAATTTATTGGAGCTTCAAGTCAAATGATTGGGAAAATGGGTGATAAAGCAACTGCTGTTGCCACCATGAAAAAAGCCGGAGTTCCAACAATTCCCGGTTCAGATGGTATTTTACACTCTATCGAAGAAGCCAAAAGAGTTGCCCTAAACATCGGATTTCCAGTTATATTGAAGGCCACGGCCGGTGGGGGTGGAAAGGGTATGCGAATATGTTGGAATGAAATTGAACTCAAAAGAGGTTGGGAAAGTTCAAAGCAAGAGTCTCTCAAAGCATTTGGAAATGACCAGATTTATTTGGAAAAATTTATTCAAGATCCACGTCATATTGAAATCCAAGTTTTTGGAGACTGTAAAGGTAGAGTTTGTCATTTATCGGAAAGAGATTGTTCCATACAAAGACGTCATCAAAAACTCTTAGAAGAAACACCGTCTCCCTTTATGACTAGCCGCTTGAGAAAGAAAATGGGTGAAGTTGCTATAAAAGCTGCAGAATATATTAATTATGAAGGGGCAGGAACAGTGGAATTTTTGGTTGATAAAAAAAAGAATTTCTACTTTATGGAGATGAATACACGAATTCAAGTAGAGCATCCCATCACGGAACAAGTAGTGAGCAGAGATTTGGTAAGGGAACAGATAGAAATTGCACAAGGGGCACGTATCAGCGGGAAAAACTATTTCCCCAAACTTCACGCTATTGAATGTCGAATAAATGCAGAAGACCCTCTGCATGATTTTCGACCAAGCCCTGGAGCAATTGAGACACTACACTTTCCTGGAGGTCATGGTGTTAGGATAGATACGCACATTTACAGTGGTTATATAATTCCCCCCTATTATGATTCGATGATTGCCAAAGTAATCACTACTTCAGAAACTAGAAATGGTGCAATTTTGAAGATGAAAAGAGCACTTGATGAGTTCATCATTGAAGGCATAAAAACGACAATTCCTTTTCATCGTCAACTGATGGATAATCCAAAGTTTGTGGCTGGAAATTATACCACCAAATTTATGGATAGTTTTAGGGTTGATCCATTGAATCAGTGAAGATATATTTTCAATGATTACCCAAAGATACATTTCCTAAAATTGGTAAATTCTTATTCCTCGAAGATTATAACGGTTAATTTGTCCATAAAGTGCCCAAAATTGATATACTGTCGGGGGAGGCCTTTGCATAATTAACATTTCTTGCCTAACCCAATTTTTGGGTTGTTTTTTACTTTTAATTACTCAATACGTACTTGAGTCATCTTTTTCTTGACAATGTTTTGTTAAATATTTGTCCATATCACACCCTTATAGGCTTTTTCCCCATCTTTTCTGTCCCCTATTTCACTATTAGACGCTCTATCCTGTAGAACACTTTAAATTGTATGCTATAGCCTTCAGTATATGCTGGTAATGAACCTTCTCTAAGCCTTTCAACCTGCTGATTTGACAACTATACCATCGATTTAGACCAAATGTCTGTTTCTCGATCCATTGTTTCTTACCAATCTCTTTATTCTAGGATGCGTTTATAATGGTTCTAATGCTTTCATTACGGAGTAGAGTTTAAGCATATAAGTTTGCTGGCAGGACAAAATTTCAACGATATGGATACTTTCTTAATAAAAATTTGTATATTTTCGCCGTTCTAACTGCGTCACATATTTAATTGAGAAATATGCTTTCTGATTCTACCCGGTTGTTATCTTGTAATAGATTGGCGATAGACCGTATCTTCTTTAATGTAATTACCCCCCCCCATTATTTTGGGGTAGGGAACGGGTCATTCACCCCAATCTTCAAGCAAACTTTTTTTTTAAGCAGCACTCTATTGGGTATGCTCTGCACTTTCTTTTTTCCTTTTTACAAGGGAGGAAATGGAGCCTCTATTCCCCGAATTTTCAAACCTCAGTATGGGGGGGGTAAGTCCATCCTATGATTTTTCACCTATCCGTTTTGAGGGGATTTCATCCATTACAATCAATTATAAACATCAACAAATCTATTAAACTATCCGATGAGATTAAGAATCTTTCCATTTCCATTATTTATTTCCGTAGTAGCGTTGCTTCTGTTATTTTCGTGTAATAATGAAGATACGCCCACAGCACCTATTGAGCCGGTAGCGGCTAAGTTTACCATTGCCACATCATCTGGGGTAGGTGGTTCGATAACCTCTAGTCAAAGTGTAGATGGTGGTCAGTCGGTGACCGTTACTGCCACTGCCCAAGAGCACTATCAATTGAAGCAATGGACAGGCGATTGTGGTAGTTTTAGCCCAGACAATACAGAAATCACCATCACCGCTTCCAAGAATTGTCAGATTGGAGCTGAGTTTGAAAAGATCAAGTATAGCATCACCGCCGGTTCAACCGATGGAGGCAGTGTCGGTGAGGGAGAATTGTCAAGAGAGTTTGGACAGGTAGCCTCTTTTACAGCAGAACCTGAAGAAGGCTATCAGTTAAGCGGATGGACAACGGCCGAGGGTAGCGAATGTCCTGACCTTATAGCCGTCAACAACAAAGTGACCTTCACTGTTGCAGGTAATTGTAGTTTGGAAGCGGTCTTTACCAAAGCCCCTCGTATCATTACGATAGAAGAGAACGAGAATGGGGAAATAGGCATCACCCCATCTGCAACAGTTGATCATGGTGATGAAGTGGAGATTACAGCTACAGCTGATGAACATTATGCCTTCGAGGGTTGGTCTGGAAGCTGTGGAGAATTAAATAACGATGAATCAAGCATAGTGATTACTCTGGTATCTGATTGTACACTGGGAGCGGTTTTTGAAAAAGTTAGCTATACCATCACGGCGACATCTTCTGAGGGAGGTAGTGTGTTTCGAGACGGCCAGCCGGTTGATGAGGAATTATCTATAGTCTATGGAGAGACATCTACTTTGACAGCAACCCCTGACAAGGGCTATCAGTTTAGTGAATGGAGGAGTGATGATTGTCCTACCCTTGCAGATGCTACAGAGGTTGAAGCGGAGTTCGTGGTAGAAGGGGATTGTCGATTGGAGGCGGTGTTTGAAAAAGCTCCTCGTATGATATCGGCAGGAGAGAACGAAAATGGACAAATAACCATTAGCCCATCAGAGGGTGTAGTTTATGGTGATGAGGTGGAAGTTACCGCTACTGCCAATGAGCATTATGCCTTCAAGGGTTGGTCTGGAGATTGTGGTGATTTAAACGATGACGAATCAAGCATATCAATTACGGTATTGGAAGATTGTACGGTAGGAGCGGAATTTGAAAAGGTTAGCTATACCATCACAGCGACATCTTCTGAGGGAGGAAGTGTTGGCGATGAGGATTCTGAGACGGGTATTAGTATCGTCTATGGAGAGACCATCTCTTTGACAGCAACACCCCAAGAGGGGTATCAATTTAGTAGATGGACAACTGAAGGAGGAACGTCCCCTTCGAATTGTCCTACACTTGTAAATAATACAGATCTTGAGGTTGAGTTCATTGTTGAGGGTAATTGTCGATTAGAGGCGGTGTTTGAAAAAGCACAATACACCATCAGTGCTTCCTTATCAGATGGAGGCTCAGTAAGTGATTCAGAAGGTCAGTCATTAGGAGGTGATGATCGAATAACCAAGGAACATGGTCAGACCATTTCCTTGACAGCAACGCCTGATGAGGGCTATGTATTTGAGCGATGGGAGACAATAGAGGATACGGATTGTCCAGTCATAGCGGATGCTTCTGATCGTGAATTGGAATTCTCTATTGAGGGTAATTGTAGTTTGGAAGCAGTCTTTACCAAGTCTCCTCACACGATTACGATAGAAGAGAACGAGAATGGACGGATAATGATTACACCATCGGAGAATCTTGTTTATGGGGATGAGGTGAAGGTTACAGCCAGAGCCAATGAGCATTATGCATTCCAAGAATGGGTATTCAGTTGTGGTGAAGAGGATTCTCCGGACATTGATACAGAGGAGAGTACTATTTCTTTCGTAGTGACTAGAGATTGTGCAATCAAGGCGGTATTTACGGAGGTATTATACAGCATTACTGCTGAAGGTGGTACTGGGGGTAGTGTGGATAGTGAAGAAGAGGAAAGGGGTTTTGGTCAGGAAGTTCGCATTACCGCTGAGCCGGATGATGGTTATGGATTTGATCGGTGGCGTGCATCGGGTTCTGGTTGTCCTGATGATATTGTTTTAACTAATGAGCAGGTGCGTTTTGAAGTAGGTGGTAATTGTTCATTGGAGGCTTTGTTTACTGAGGTAGAATCATCTGGAGGTGATCCGACAGGGAATCAACCTACCGATACGCAGCCTACTAATACCCAGCCTACTGGTACGCAACCTACCGATACCCAACCCACTACTACAACTCCAACCAATCAACCGACAACGAATCAACCTACCACTACTACTACGAATCAACCAACTAATACGCAACCTACCAATACCCAAACTTCCCCGTCTACGATTGAATGTGGTGAAGGGCAAGGGGAACTCTTATACGAAGAAGATGGAATCATCAAAGCAACTTGTGCTGCTTGGTCAAAAATTGGTCAGCGTGTTACCTATGCTGGTGATCAGTATCTTATTGCTGATACTGCAATACTAAGAAGTGAAGCAAGGGGTGGTGAGAACCTTCAATACGTAGTTACCACATTTGTTACGAGTATGAATCAATTGTTTAGGGTTCCCCATCCTGATCATAATATGATAGTCCCAACAACGTATAATCACGGAGATATCAGGAAATGGGATGTGTCGAATGTGAAAAATATGAGGAATATGTTTGCAGGTGTTCAGGGTTTCCCTTATAGTCTCAGTGGTTGGGATGTCAGTAATGTGAGGGATATGAGCGGTATGTTCCAGGGAAGTGACTACAATCAACCTCTTGGTTGGTCCGATGAGGTCAGTAATGTGAAGGATATGAGTTTTATGTTTAAAGACGCAAGTGAATTTAATCAAGATATCGGCGATTGGGAGGTCAGTAATGTAACCTTTATGCAACATATGTTTGATGGTGCGGCTAAATTCAATGGAAGCATCAATGGATGGGGTGAAAACGTCAGGAAGGTGGATAATATGAGCTATATGTTCCGCGAAGCTCGTGCCTTTAACAAACCTATCCATAGCTGGAATGTGGGTAATGTAGGTATTATGACTGGAATGTTTTCTGATGCAAGGGAATTCAATCAAGAGATCGGGGCATGGAATGTGGGTAGTGTAAGGGATATGAGACAGATGTTTTCAGATGCTCGGAAATTCAACGGAAACATCAGTTCTTGGAATGTCAGTAGTGTGACTACGATGAGGGAAATGTTTAATAATGCTGTGAAATTCAATCAAGATCTCAATAATTGGAATGTGGGTAGTGTAAGGGATATGGAAGATATGTTTGCAAATACTGATATATTCAATGGAAACATCAGTTCTTGGAATGTCAGTAATGTGACCGATATGAAGGGGATGTTTGTAGCTGCTTGGAAATTCAACGGAAACATCAGTTCTTGGGATGTCAGTAATGTGACCAATATGAGTCAGATGTTTAGAGATGCTTTCGCATTCAATCAACCCATTGGTTCTTGGGATGTCAGTAAAGTGACCAATATGAATAGAATGTTTGATCGTGCTATAGCATTTGATCAGCCCCTAAATGACTGGGATGTCAGTAAAGTGACCAATATAAGTCAGATGTTTACAAGTGCTCGGAATTTCAACGGAAACATCAGTTCTTGGAATGTCAGTAATGTGACCAATATGAGTCAGATGTTTAGAGATGCTCAGAAATTCAACGGAAACATCAGTTCTTGGAATGTCAGTAATGTGACCGACATGAAGGAAATGTTTGTAGCTGCTTGGAAATTCAACGGAAACATCAGTTCTTGGAATGTCAGTAATGTGACCAATATGAATCAGATGTTTAGAGATGCTAGGGCTTTCAATCGAGATATTGGTGGTTGGGATGTCGGTAATGTGACCAATATGAAGGAAATGTTTAGAGATGCTCAGATATTCAATGGGGACATCAGTTCTTGGGATGTCAGTAATGTGACCGATATGAATAGGATGTTTCACAATGCTAAATTATTTGATAAGCCCCTAAATGACTGGGATGTCAGTAATGTGACCGATATGAATAGGATGTTTGCAGCTGCTCAGAGATTCAACGGAAACATCAGTTCTTGGAATGTCAGTAATGTGACCGATATGAGTGGGGTGTTTAGTGCTGCTGTATCATTTGACAAGCCCCTAAATGACTGGAATGTCAGTAATGTGACCGATATGAGTGGGGTGTTTAGTGCTGCTGTATCATTTGACAAGCCCCTAAATGACTGGGATGTCAGTAAAGTGACCAATATGAGTCAGATGTTTTCCGGAGCTTCACTATTTGATCAACCTATTGGTTCATGGGATGTCAGTAATGTAACCAACATGGGCGAGATGTTTATAAATGCTAGCAATTTCAATCAACCTATTGGTTCATGGGATGTCAGTAATGTAACCAACATGGGCGAGATGTTTGCAGCTGCTAGGAGATTCAATAGACCTATTGGTTCATGGGATGTCAGTAATGTGACCGATATGAATAGGATGTTTGCTTTTGCTACATTATTCAATCAAAACCTCAGTTTATGGAAAGTCGGTAAGGTCACATACTGCGAACAATTTTCACGGGATGTTGCTGGATTAACACAAAGTAATAAACCTAATTTCACTAGTTGTATGGAATAATATTATACCCTTTAGATATTAAAGTTACTTATAGAAAATTGGCTCTAATCACTTTGTTGTGGAATGGTTAATTTAGTTGGTCAGGAAAATTTCTTTTTAGGTGCAGATTCATCACAATAGCACGCTAAAAGTGTCTAGAAAGTCTCATCATAAGAAAGATAATAAGTTGTAATCAGAATGTAATAAACTGAATTTAATATGGGTGTCTACCAACATTAGTCCAGTATCCAAATTAGAATGGAAATACAAAGTAAAAGTGATACTCAATTCTTTAAAGAGACAAGACAATTCTCTGATTTAAAAAGAAAAACGCCAGTCATAGCTTTTCAGTCTGTTTGAATAGTGGGCAAGTATCGAATCAACTAGTATCAGGAAAAGTGTTGTTAAGCTTGTTTAATGGATATCTGGCTGGGTACAGATTTTATATCAGACGTGTTATTGAGTTGAGTTGAAAGCGTTGAAGTGTCTAAGTAATTTAAAATGCCTGAGAACATAAATGGACAAGTCAAAATTATATAATGCTCTAAGTGCATCAGAGTGGGAGAGATTGATTCAACAGGAAGGATGTCCTAGGTGGACCATATCGTTTTATAAATTCTACAAGATTGGAAATCCACACTTGTTGAGAGATTTTCTTTTTTTTGGACTACAGAGAATAAGGGTTCTCGGAAGAATCTATGTTGCTAATGAGGGAATAAATGCACAATTATCTATCCCTACTAAGGAATACGAAAAGCTCATCAAGTTTGTCAATCAAATAACTTTTTTAAGAAAGGTTTCAATGAATTTTGCCATTGACCATAATGGCAATTCTTTTTACAAATTGACTGTTAAAGTTCGAAAAAAAATTGTAGCAGACGGGCTACTTGATAATCAATTGGACCTATCGAATACCGGTTATTACCTATCACCCCAGGAATTCAATCAGTTTTTGCAAGACCCTAATAGTCTGTGTGTTGATATAAGAAATCATTACGAAAGTGAAATAGGTCATTTTCAATCAGCAATTAGACCTGATGTCGATACATTTAGAGACTCATTACCTATTATAGAAAAAAAATTAGAGCCGGTTAAAAAGGAAAAACAATTCTTACTCTATTGTACAGGAGGTATTCGATGTGAAAAAGCTAGTGCGTATTTAAAGGGAAAAGGATTTGAAAAAGTCTATCAGCTCGAAGGTGGAATTATCAATTATATTCGACAAGTAAAATCGAAAGGGCTTACCAATAAATTCTTAGGAAAAAATTTTGTTTTTGATCAACGACTGAGAGAGACAGGATCAGAGAAGGTTATATCGCGATGCCATCAGTGTGGAATGCCATGTGATCAACATACCAATTGTGTTAATCAGGCCTGTCATCTTTTGTTTATTCAGTGTCAAAAATGCAAAAACACATACCAAAATACCTGTTCTGATAAATGTAAAAGAATTTCTCAGTTGCCTCTGTCACAACAAAAGAAGTTGAGAAAAAACATACCTGCTGGACATAGAATTTTTAAAAAAGGGCGATCTGAACATTTGAGGTTCACATAGAATTTAAAATTTCTGAAACTTCAAGACACAGTTTAAATTCCGATTAACTTTGCGGTTGATTAATAATCATGGGTTGCACAAGTTGTAGCAATAGTAACGGTTCAAAACCTGCAGGATGTCGCAGTAATGGCTATTGTGTTAATAGTGGCTGTAATAAACTTCCTGCATTTGACTGGTTGGCTAATATGGTTCAGGACGATCAAGGAGTTTTTCCGTATGTTGAAGTAAGGTTCAAAAATGGAAGGAAATCTTTTTTTCTAGTTCCTAGCTTTATAAACCCTTCTATGGGTTCATTGGTAGTAGTTCAAGTTAATCAGGGATACGACATAGGGGTCATATGTCTCAAAGGTGAACTAACTCGCACCCAAATGAGGCTAAAAAGGGTGTCTCCAGATGATGTAAATATTGAGGCTATTTTAAGATTACCTAGTCAAGAGGAAATAGAGTTTTGGCATAAACTTCAAGCCAGGGAAGGCGAACTACAAAGAAGATCTCGTCAAATGGCTTTAAAGTTGAACCTCGAAATGAAAATATCTGATGTGGAATTTCAAGCTGATGGTCGGAAAGCTATTTTCTATTACACTGCCGACCAGAGAGTAGACTTTAGAGAATTGATTCGGGTAATGGCTTCAGAGTTTAAGGTAAAAATTGAAATGTGTCAAATCGGCATGAGGTCTGAGGCTTCTCGAATAGGTGGGATAGGCATTTGTGGAAGGGAATTATGTTGCAGCACATGGTTAACTGATTTTCGTAAGGTCTCTTCTAGTGCTGCAAGGTATCAACAGCTTTCATTTAGTCCAGACCGGCTTAATGGCCAGTGTGGAAAATTAAAATGTTGTTTGAATTATGAACTCGAAAGTTATACAGAAGAGTTGAAAAAATTCCCATCAATCGATATAAAATTGAAGACCGATAAAGGGTATGCTATATTTCAGAAGATGAATATTTTCAGCAATGAAATGTGGTATAGTTATGAATCAGATCGGGTGAATTGGTTTAAGCTAGATGTTTCATCGGTCAAAGAGATCATTAAAAACAATCAGCTTGAAAAGTCTATTTCCAAACTTGAAGATTTTGTCGTTAAGGAAGACAATGAAATGGTGGAAGAGTTTGTTTATGAACCGATTCAATTTTCAAAAAAGAAACCGCGTACAAGAAAAAAACAAAGTAAAGCCTAGTTATAAAATATTACTAATTGAATGAGGGGCATTTTACTGATTTTCATTTGGACAATAGCCTTGGGATGCTTCTCAGAGGCGGATTCATTTGGTATAAAACCCATCCCTTTTGAAGGCGGATGGCCATCAAATCGGGGGGCAGTATTTGAAATACCTAGTATAGAAGATCCTCAAAATCGGCGATTTGATTTGTTTATTTTGATTCGAAATGATGATAACTACCCTTTTCAAAACCTATTTTTGATTTCTACGATTAAAGACTCTGTGAAAATTCAATCCAAAGACACACTTGAATATATGATGGCCAACCCAGACGGTAGTTGGATGGGTAGCGGTTATGGTTCGATTAAAGAAAGTAAATTGGTCTTCAAAGAAAATCATCAGTTTTTATCATCAGGACCTAACATTATTGAAATTTTTCAATTTATGCGAAAAATTGACCATGAAAAAAAAGTGGACACCCTCTTCGGAGTTATTGATGTGGGGTTATCAGTGATTGAAAGAAGTCCGTTTAAGATATGAGTGGTAAGCGAATAATATTTGAGGGTATTATTGGATGGTTAATCAGAATATTTTGGTTTTCTTTTTTCTTGGGCTTGATAGGAATAGGAGTATTGTTTGGTGCTGCCTCTGTAGGATTATTAGGTGAAATGCCCGATGTTAGTCAATTAGACAACCCAAGAACCAATTTAGCAACTCAAATTATTTCATCGGATGCTCAGGTTATTGGGAAGTTATACTTTAAAGATAATCGGACCCCCATACAATACAAGGATATTCCATCTAGTTTAGTTAATGCTTTAATTGCAACTGAAGACGAAAGATTTTACAGGCATTCAGGAATTGACTGGAAGGGGACACTTAGAGCTTTAGTGTATTTAGGAAAAAGAGGGGGTGCTAGTACAATTTCGCAGCAGTTGGCCAGACAGTTATTTGTTGGAACGAGAGACCGAAACCGGGTCAAGGCTATTTCACAAAAAATTAAGGAATGGATTATTGCTATCCGGCTGGAAAGAAGATATACCAAAGATGAGATAATCGCCATGTATCTAAATATCTATGACTTTGGTTATCAAGCCGATGGTATTGAGTCAGCTTCAAGGATTTTTTTTAATAAGCAACCCAATGAATTGCTTAGAGAGGAAAGTGCGCTTTTGGTTGGTATGTTAAAAAATTCATCTTTATATAATCCTATCCGGCGGCCTGAACTAACCAAAGGGAGAAGAAATATTGTATTTAGGCAGATGTATAGAAATGATTTTATTTCAAAACAGGAGTTAGATAGTCTGGTTGCGTTGCCAATTACAACGGATTTTTCGCCACAATCACATATAGAAGGTTTGGCACCTTATTTTAGAACATATATTCAAGATTTTGTCACCCAGTGGATCAACAATAATCCTCGCAGTGATGGAAGGTATTACAATTTATATGAAGATGGATTGAGGGTATTTACCACTATTGATTCGCGATTGCAAGCGATGGCTGAAAATGCAGTTGGAGAACACATGCAGAATTTGCAGGCACATTTTTGGGCTGAGGCTCCATCCAAATCCAGAGCCCCCTTTTCTTCTGATCTTAATGATGAGTCCGTAAATCGAATTTTAAATACATCAGCACGGAGATCAGAACGATGGCGAAAAATGAAAAATCAGGGTATTAGTGAACAGGAGATCTGGGAAAGTTTCAAGAAACCCACTCAAATGAGTGTCTTTAGTTGGTCCGGAGACAAAGACACCATTATGACCCCTATGGATTCCATTGTTTATTACAAACATTTCTTACGTGCTTCATTGATGTCTATGGAGCCTCAAACTGGTAATGTCAAAGCTTGGGTTGGAGGAATCAATTTCAAACATTTTAAGTTTGATCAAGTCAAGCAAGGTAGAAGGCAAGTTGGATCTACTTTCAAACCTTTTTTGTATGCTACGGCTATAGATCAGTTAAAGTTGTCTCCCTGCGATGAATATCCAGATTCTCAATACTGTATTCCTGCTCTTAAGTATGGCAATATACAGAGGTGGTGTCCTAAAAATTCAAATAACAAATATGGAGAAGTCAGAACCTTGAGTAATGGGCTTGCCAATTCAATTAATAGTCTAAGTGCTCGGATAATGGATATGGTTGGTCCGGGTCCCATTATTCAGTTGGTAAAAAAACTAGGAGTTAGCTCTCCTATCGATCAAGTACCATCAATAGCTCTAGGAACTCCAGATATAAGCTTATATGAACTTGTGGGTGCCTATAGTGTCTTTGCTAATTATGGTATTTATGTTGAACCAAATGTTGTTTCAAGAATTGAAGATAAAAATGGAAGATTACTTTATCAAGCGGAATTAAACACAAAGGATGTTCTTAGTGAAGAATCGGCTTATGTAGTTTTGAGTCTTTTGACAGGTGTTTCAAAATATGGTACTGGGACACGATTACGGCATTCTTTCCAGCAAAATAATGAATTTTACAAGGGTCTTGTCACTGGCTATCCATATCAGTTTACTAATGAAATTGCTGGTAAAACTGGAACAACTCAAAACCATAGTGATGGATGGTTTATGGGTATGGTTCCAAATTTAGTCACAGGTGTGTGGGTCGGGGGAGAAGACCGGTCTATTCATTTTTCAGGTATTACAAAAGGTCAAGGAGCTACGATGGCATTACCTATATGGGCTCTATATATGAGACAAGCATATGAAGATTCATTAAATCTGCAAATCAGTAAGGACAAATTTATAAAACCCCAAAATCTAACGATTGAATTGGATTGTTCGAAAGATATTGATTTGAACGAGCTTGGGTTTTAATCGTGACTTTTGGCCCAAAATACGTCCAAAACCCTTGCCAGGATTAAAAAGCTGCTGTTTCAAACTGTTACTTTACTGACAACTTCGTTTTTTTATATTGAATACCAATAAGGTCTAACTTCCATCAACACGCAACTTCGTCAAATCGGCATTATAGTAAAACCACTTATAAATCTATTCACTGCGACAAAGCCCTTTTACTTGAACTGTTTTGGTCGGTTTCACGGGAGGAAAAAATTCATCAGTATTTCCTCTCTACAAAAGGATGAAGCAGCCTTATTTAGTTTTGACATTGGCTAAGATGCCACTGCCTTTAATAATTTTTCTAAATTCATCCATAAATGTATTTTTTTCAATAAATGTGATTCTGGAACCCACACTGAAAAAATATAAAAAACCAGGTGAGTCTTAATAGAACCCACCTGATTTCTATTTACACAGTCTTTGGCATACTCCCGAGTTTTATGTATCTTTTGACATTAATTAAGGGCATTCGGAACTTGGTTGAACACTCTAACAAGTTTTACAATTTGTTTGTTATAATTTCAATTTTGTAGGCCTAATGTTATGAATATTCTAGAAGTAACCCGATTTTTTCTCAAAACAGGTGGTTTAGTAGCGGTTATGTGTAGTATATTTTTCTTTCTGTATGTCTCTATTATTCTCAATTGTGTGTTATCAGAAGTAAAAATCAATACACTAAAGGATGGCACCAAAAAACTGTACTTAAGAAATCTAATAACAACCGTAAAAGCTCTACAGTAACCTCATTTAAGACAACTTTTAAAAAATAAGATTGATAAAACACTAGTACAATATCACTCCATTCGAGTTGACTAAAACGGCTCAAATAAAATTGTTGTGCTCAAGCGAATAAATTTAAAACTTTTATAATTTAATTATCTCTGCCTCAAGTGGACTAATACCATTTAAACACTACAGTTACTCAATATTTTTATATGTTTACCCTACGGCTAAACAACTTAGGCATCAAATTTTCTATGAGTAAATTTAATGTGTAAATGGTATAACCTGTGATCAATACCTCAAATTCGTTGAAATTTCCTTATCTCCAAAGGGACTTTATAGTAATAAATTAATGCTTTTTTATGGGGCATTTTGAGGTCTAAATTTCTGAGATGAACTAATTCAAAAAAGTATAAACCAAAGAGTTAATATAGGTTGGTGAATTCGCGATTTTTTTGCTACTTTCACCTATAAAGTAGCTATTAATTTCCCAATAGATGACGTACTAGTAAACTTAGGAAAAGAAATCCAATAAAGTGTTCGTACTTGGATTCGAACCAAGGACCTCTTGCCTGTCAAGCAAACGCTCTAAACCAACTGAGCTATACGAACAATATATTGGCAAAAGTAAAAGTTTCTAAAAATGTTCGGATATATTGAGAAGCACAATAGATTACGTGACATTCAATAAGTTTATTACTCAAAGATGACTGAAGAAATAACATTTATTCGATTTTGATTTCATCTTCAAACAGTCAATTTAATATAGATGTTTTCCGAGCCCTTCCTATCAGATATATTTGGGAGGTGATGCCTTCATCTATTTGATGATAAATTGATAAATGAAACCCGGTTGTTGACAGTTTTAATTGAGATTTAACCATCTGCTTTAACGGATACGCTTATAAATCTTGAAATTGGTAGACTAAAGAACATGAAATACCCACACCCTTTATTATATTGATTAAGAAAATGACTGGGTCTAAAATGATTATTTTGCATACACTTATTTAACCAAAAAATTGATTTAAAATGAACTTTCCAAATGAAGATTTGATACGATATTCGATAGAATCCAGCCATGATCAGTCACCTTTACTGGATAAAATTGAAATGGAAACTTTTCAGAAATTAATAAACCCTGAAATGATTAGCGGCTCACTTCAAGGTAGAGTGCTTAGTTTACTTTCTTCATTAGTTCAACCAAATCAAATAATTGAAGTAGGGACTTTTACCGGATTTTCCACCATTTGTCTCGCCGAGGGACTAACCGATAATGGATGCATCCATACTATTGACATAAATGAAGAATTGGTTGAGATGCAAGAATCGAATTTTCAAAGGTCTTCTTACTATAAAAAAATTAAATCCTATCTGGGCGACGCTCGGAAAATCATTCCAAAAATATCCGGAACAATTGATTTGGCGTTTATTGATGCTGATAAATCAAACTATCAAGTGTATTTCGATTTATTACTAGTCAAAATGCGTCAAGGGGGACTAATCATTTCCGATAATACCCTATGGAGTGGAAAAGTATTAGACCAAAATTATGATAAAGATATTGATACTCAAATCATCAAACAGTATAATCAATATTTGAAAAACCATAATAAAGTCCAGACCGTATTGTTGCCCTTTAGAGATGGACTGACTTTGAGTTATGTGCTCTAGAGTTTTCGCTTAATAGAATCTTCGATTTCTTTGAAATCTTTAGAAACTTTACCTACCTCCTCCTCAATTTCTTTAGCGATAGATTTGGTTGGATTTTTAATATCTGTATCCACTGATTTTTGTAGTTCTGTTTTGATCTCATTTGTTGCTTTACGAACCTGAATCATTCCTTTGGCTAAAGTTTTGGCCATACCAGGAATTTTATCAGCGCCAAAAACGAGTAAAAAAACAAAAAAAACAAAAATTATTTCTGGTCCACTGATAAAAAAAATCACTGCATTATTTTTATTCAACCCGCTTTGAGGGGGTATAAGTTTAGATCCCTATTGTGAGTTTTCCTTAAAGATATCCAAATCTGTTTTTAATTCTTCTTTTGGCCAGCTATTGTTTGTGGTGTCAATATCAGCGGTTTCGAGGTCAGGATCAACCTTGATTTGTACTATGGCTTTATCTGAAATCACTCTTTTGTAGACCATATCATCATTTTTTCTCCAAATTTGAACTGGGTAGGTGACTTTTTCGGTACTGCCATCTTCATAGGTATATTCTACAATTAAAGGCATCACTAGCCCTCCGGGCTTTTCAAAAGAAATCTCATAAATATGAACAGGACTTTTAAGTGCTTCATTGTCAATCTGGTTTTCTGAAATATAGTCTGAGACGGCTTGGATTTTCTGGGTTTCCTTCTCACCCTTAATTTCATCTTCAGGAACGACGAAAACACTGTAATTAGGTGGCAAATCTTCAAGAGTCATGCCGTAATTGGTCAATAGATCTATAGCATTTTGGCCTGGAGTTGAGGAAACACCATATTTTTTTACTTCTTTAATACCGATGTCTACATAATCAGTAGTGTAAAACCAGCCTCTCCAAAACCAATCTAAATCTACTGCTGAAGCATCCTCCATAGTTCGGAAAAAATCTTCGGGTGTTGGATGTTTAAACTTCCATCTTTGCGAGTAGGTTTTAAAGGCATGGTCGAATAATTCTCTTCCCATTATTGTTTCTCTCAATATGTTTAGTGCAGTTGCGGGCTTTCCATAAGCGTTTGCTCCAAGCTGATAAACATTTTCTGGATTTGACATAATAGGGGCCAAAAAACTCTGATCTCCAGACATGTAAGGGACAATATCTATCGGCTTTCCTCTTCGTGAGGGATAACTATCCAACTCACCTATGGACTCAGGATATACTTTTCCGAATTCCTGTTCAGTGACGTACTGCATGAATGTGTCAAGACCTTCGTCCATCCATCCCCATTGTCTTTCATCTGAATTGACTATCATCGGAAAAAAATTGTGTCCTATCTCATGAATTATTACGCTAATCATTCCATATTTTGTGCGCTCTGAATAATCGCCATTTTCATCTGGTCTTCCATAGTTCCAGCAAATCATGGGGTATTCCATTCCTTGGTTTCGGGCATGTACAGAAACTGCTTTTGGATAGGGATAATCAAATGTATGTTCTGAAAAAGTTTTTAGTGTTTGAACAACAGCTTTGGTTGAGTATTCTTCCCAGAGCGGGTTACCTTCCTTAGGGTAGAGCGATACAGCCATTACCTTGTTATCTCCAATTTGTACGGCTTGCATTTCCCAAATAAATTTTCGAGAAGTTGCAAAAGCAAAATCTCGGA
The DNA here is from genome assembly GCA_002238525.1 of Flavobacteriaceae bacterium bin25. Classification (GTDB taxonomy): domain Bacteria; phylum Bacteroidota; class Bacteroidia; order Flavobacteriales; family Flavobacteriaceae; genus Bin25. Next base: position 12,103 of record MPMN01000017.1, on the reverse strand, counting down.
CATTTTTTGCTTCAAACTTCCAAGTTGATTTTTTTGTTGAAAATTCAGACTCTTTTGTCGCTGCTTCTTCTTCAGTGACCACAAAGACAGGTTTGTCAAAACTCTCTTGTGCCTCTCGGTATCTTCTGTATTGTAAACCTGAAAGAACCTGTCTAGGGTTTTGTAATTGACCTGTGGCTTCCAATAAATGATCGGAGGGAACGGTTATATTAACCTGATAATCTCCAAATTGAAGTGCAAACTCCCCATTACCCCAGAACTGCATATTCTGCCAACCCTCAACATCGTTATACACACACAGACGGGGAAAAAACTGAGCAATTACATATGCATTATTCCCATCTTCAGGAAAATATTCATATCCCGAGCGCGCTCTATTTTCTACATGGTTGTTGATATTGTACCACCATTTTATTTGAAATTGGTATTGACCATTGGATGGAATGGGATTGGGAAGATCAATACGCATCATAGTCATATTGATGGTATAGTCAAGATCATTTCCTTCTAAATCTCTTACAAATTCAATATTAAACCCTCCATCAAAGGGTTCTTTCATGTACGTTGAAACAAATTGAGCTGGGGTCAAAATCGGGTCAACACCACTTCCATTTTTTTCTAAGGCAGGAGAATCTTTTTTTCTTATGTTTTGATCTAATTGCAACCATAAATAGCCAAGGGCATCCGGTGAATTGTTGGTATAAGTGATTTTTTGATGGCCATATAGTTTGGTATTTTCGTCGTCAAGCTCTAAATCCATGACATAGTCAACTTTCTGTTGATAGTAGTCTTCACCAGGTGTCCCAGAGGCTGTTCGGTAGCTGTTTGGGGTAGCGAATTCATCCTGTAATTGTCGAAACTTGTTTTGATTGGTGTGTCCAAGATTTCTTTGGACAGATTCTGCTTCTTGGCTGTAAATTAGGGGGATAGAGAATAAAGTAAATAGAATAATACTTAGTTTCATTTAATATGATATTTGATTGACGAAATTAGTTAAAAAAATCCCCTATAAAATACTCTAATGAGGACGTTAACCACATTTTTTAGAAATTTAGAATTCATCAAGTGAAATCGTGATAGAAGGTCTTTTCCTATTAAGCAAATAACTCCTTCGTTTTTGATTGACTTTGAAATGTATGAGATTTTTTTGATCATCAAATAAATCAAATAGTACTGAGTTATTTACCACCAGGGTATTGGGTATTTCCGAAGAGGTATTGACTTCTAAATGGAAGATTCCAATATCCCGATCATATTTTTTCCCAATGAATTCGTGGTATAAGGTGTTATTATTTGTTTTCAATCTTAAATGTTTGTTGAAATAAATCAAACAAAGACTATCCACAAGGTGTGTATTGGAATCGGGTGCTAATACTATGCTTTTATTGTACTGACTGAGAGCAAGTTCTAAATCATCAATAAAGATTTGGGTGGTAATATGGATGGCATTTCTTTTTGGCAGATAGGTAATTGAACTTGTACTTACATAAAACTTATGGGATGAAATTTCTGAAGAGTGGAGGAAAAACAGGCCAAAAATTATAATCAATAGTTTTGAAGCAGCTGAATTTTTCATCTATAGATTGGCTGTGCTGAGTAGCAGGAAATTTCTTCGGAGCAGTCGATTTTTTGTTCTTTCCAGCTTCTTGGAGGTTTCTGGTTTTTAAATTGAAAACATGCAGAACCAACCCCTTCAATATAGGTATGCTTTATAAATCCGCTCGGTACAACCGCTCCGGTAGAGAGTTTGATGGATTCCTTATCGAATAGCATTTCAACTCGAACACACACTTCTTTTTCATATCTCCTGGCACGATTTTTCAGTTCTTTTTCCAAAACAGCCCATTGTCCTCTATTGAGCGATTGATGCTGGAGGGTGCAATTCAGATAGGAAAAAGTTTCGTGGACATATTGGTCACTATCTACAAAGGCATTTACAGGAGCCAAATGGCCTTTATCCCAAATATTTTTGTAATAATCTGCATCATCAGATGTATGAACTGAATCTACGGCATAGAAGTTATGACCGATTCTTGTTGCTCTAATTGTGTCAATATAGCGCACGGTATATTCTACCCAGTTGGGTTGTTCATTTATTTCATTATATGAAACCTTGAATATAGGACCATTGATGATAAAGTCTTTTTTCTTATTAGGCTGATCAACATTTGATTCTTCCCCTTTTGACAAGACACCGGAAAAAGTCAAAAAAAACAGTGGAACGAAATAAAATTGTCTATGACTTATACGCATAAAAATTCAAGGTAAAAAGAGAACAAATCACGTTAGTTCAACCTGGCAATCTGATTTCGGTATTTCGTACTTTCGGTAACTAAAAAGTCAATCAGTTGAAACTCTTGATCTTTCTGAAATAATTCTTGACTTTTCATATTCTCATCCAAGTATTCTAAAAACCCCACAATTTGCTCTTTTGTTAATTGCAAATCATTTTCAAAAAAAGAGGTTTCAAAAACCTCTGGCAATACCTGACTAGGTTTTAAGGACATACGCTGGCTTTCCGATTGGTCTGAAAATATTCGACCCACGAATTTGGCCAGGCTAATAAAATTAAAACCGTGTTCCAATTGTCCTTTTTCAACAAGTTCGTTTCGGACTTTTGAATATCGATCAGTGACATAATCAAAACCTTTGAACTCTTCTTCAACAAGATCAATAAAAGCCTTGGTTTGATCTGGGGTTACAACTATTTCATTCAGTTCTTGAATATCCTCATTCACAGCCACAATCAGCCGCTTTTTTTGGAGAATTTCTTCGGTAATGGAGACTTCTCTAATGACATACTGCAACGAAGAAAAAACTATTTTATCACCTAAGGAAGCCATTATCTGAAATTCTCCATCAGAATTGGTAATGGTTGCTTCTCTTGAATTGATGTTGATTACATTGGCTGCTACGACATTGGTGTTCTTGTATAGTAATTTTCCTTGAACGAAATCTTGGCTATAACCTGTTTGGTTCATACCACAAAAAAGGACTGATACCAAAAGGCAGATTTTCTTCATTAGCACAAATTTACAAAAGCCCTATCTTGCAGAATAGTCTCATCAAAGTCATTTTTGCAAACATTCAAATTATATGACTCATTGTTGCCGCAGATTTCTTTCAAAATAAGATCTTTTTTGTTTGAATGGTGGATATTAGAAAACATCTTCTTTGGTTTGTAGAGAGTATTCTATAGTTGATTTATTTTGGGCATAAATAGAATGGTTTTGCCACATTTTATGTGAACAGATGTGTAAATCTATATAGAAACTTCTACACATATATGTTAGCTTAAGTCGAAATAAATAAAGAGTAATCATATTCGATTTATTTTTTATGACAATGTTTGGAGGGATTCCCTACAATAAAATAACGCATTGCAAATTCAAATAGTCATTTTCTTTGTATGTTCTCTTGTATTTTATGAACTTATGATTTTGATGTAGATAGTGTTTGAGTTTATAAGAAAAAAGGATATTTGCCTTTGGTAGCGATTAAAAAGAAGGTTTGGTTTTTCCTTGAAAATCTGATTGAGCAGAACTTACCAAATCAAAAAAACGAAACATACTAATTTCTAAAAACATTCAGGACTCGCACATCCGTATCAGATTTTCAAGATCTTTAATCTAGGCTATTATACCCTTTAAACATTAAAATTACTCATAAAATATTTAATGCCTAAGTTGTTTAGCCGTAGAGTAAACATATAAACTTGTTGAGTAAATGTAGTGTTTAAATGGTATTATTACAAAACATATTCAATTCAACTTTACTCACATATGCCAAATATAGAAGCTAAGGAGCATTTAGTTTCAGACATCTTGGGTTAAAAAGACATTAGCTTTTAACGAGAACTTAAATTGTGCTCTTGCTAGAATAACGGGCTAACAATCTCTTTATATTCTTACTTAGGATGTTTGTATTCTGAAAATGAAACCGAGCTTAAGAAAGACTTGCCGTCATTTATTTATACCGTGGGGCAAACTATGTAGTGTCATTGAAAATACAGAAAGTAATTTTACCCATTAGTGGTATATGCCATCTTAACAAATATTTTAGTACTAAATGTTAAAAAATTGTAGGTTTTTAGAAATTATGTACCTTTGACATATGGGACTTCTATTTGAAAGAGTAGTCCACAAGATGACTTGAATGACTCATGTTGAGATTTAACCTACCTAAATATACTCCGAGAGGTAATTCTCTGCAGTGGTGTTCAAGAATCTGGACATTATCCCTCCCAAAAAAACGATTCATTTGAACCTGCAACCTAATAGTGTGGATTTTAACTCAAAAGTTTTTACGGGGTTAAGCAAAAAATTAAATTTTTTTTATATGACTGTAAATTTTTATAGACTGTTATCAATTTGCTTCTGTTTTACCTTTGGTTTAGCCATTAGTCAAGCACAATTGGTATCGGGAACAGTATTAGATGAAAATGGAGTGCCACTTCCTGGTGCTAGTGTTGTTATTGAAGGTTCAGATATTGGTGTATCTACTGACTTTGACGGAAACTTCAGTATCCAAGCAACTCAGGGAGATACACTCGTTTTCAGCTACATTGGATATTCCACACAAACGATTGTTGTCGGGGAAGAATCTTCTTACGAGGTAATACTCAGTTTGGGAGATGCCCTTGATGAAGTGGTTGTAACTTCATTAGGTATAACCCGTCAAAAGCGAGAGTTAACCTATGCTACACAAAGTATTGATACTGATGGAATTGACGAAACAAGACCTGATGGTAATTTGGTCAATGCTCTTCAAGGAAAAGTGGCTGGTCTTTCAATTCAAAGAGGCTCGACGGGAGTAAGCTCAGGCTCGAAAGTGATTTTGAGAGGAAACCGATCAATTGCTGGAAGTTCACAGCCTCTATATATTGTTGATGGGGTTCCCCTCGGCGGTGATATTTCTAATTTATCGCCAGATGACGTTGCGTCAATAAATGTATTGAGGGGGGCAAACGCAGCCGCTCTTTACGGTGCAAGGGCAAATAACGGTGCGATTATTATAACGACAAAATCAGGAACTGAAGGTGAGTTAAGAGTCAATCTTAATTCCACTGTTACCTTTGATGCCCCTTATGTTCTTTATGAGTACCAAAATGAGTATGGTCAAGGTAGTGGCGGTGTGCATTCATCCTTCTCAACCGACTCTTGGGGTCCCAAACTCGGAGGTTCTCAAGAACATTGGTCACCAAGTCCAGAAATTTCAGGTAGCATCCCTTTTGTTGCTAATCCGAACAATGTTACCGATTTTTTTGATACGGGATTAAACATCTCAAATAATGTATCTCTGACTACTGGTAGTGCAAAAACAGTTACCTATTTCTCTTACACCAATGAATTGAGAAACGGTGTTGTACCCGGCAATGACTTCGAGAATCATAGTGTTACACTTAAAATTGATAATAATCTGCTAGATGAAAAATTAAAACTTTCCTCACGAGTTAATTTCATCAAGTCGACTGTCAATAATCAGTTATCTACATGGGAATCTTTCAGTAACCCCCTGAGGCACGTATACAGACTCCCTAGAAACATCCGTACCCAAGACGCCTCAATATTTGAATATGTAGCTGATGATGGTAGTGTGCGTCAGAACTATTGGAAACCACTAGATAATGGAGGAGCAAATCCTTATTGGACTATTAATAGGAACCTAAATGAAATCATTGGTGATAGAGTCATTGGGTATGCCTCTTTGAGTTATGCATTTTCTCCTGAGATTACTGTTTTAGTTCGGACTTCAATAGATAATTCATCCTCTTCGAGAGAAAACTTTTTTTACAATGATTCCTACATCATTGCACAAAATGGAAATTATCAAACCTCTAACAGTCGAAATGTTGAGTGGAATAATGATTTTTTAATTACTTGGGATAAGGACTTTAATGATTCGTTTTCAGCCAATTTCAATTTGGGAGGTAATAATCGAATTGCCAAAGCTAAAGGGGTAAATACCAATAATGCAGGATTAAATGCACCAAATGTTTTTTCTCTTGCGAATGCTCAAAACTTATCTGCTAGCCAATTCATCAATGAAAGACAAGTGAATTCGCTTTATGCATTCGGTAATTTGGGTTACAATAACTCTGTTTTTCTAGATTTGTCCTACCGATCAGATTGGAGTTCTACTCTACCCGTTGATAATAACAGATACGACTATTTTTCGGTTGGAGCAAGTGCCGTTGTTTCAGACTTGGTGTCACTACCTGATGCATTACAATTCTTAAAACTCAGAGCATCTTATGCCTCAGTGGGTAATGATACGGCACCCTATTCTCTGTCGAGATTAGCTAGATTACAACCCGGTGGATTTATAGATCTGGATCCTACTGCCCCTGCATCAGACTTAAGACCAGAAAAAACCAAATCGATAGAATTTGGAATAGATTCTAGTTTCGAAATACTGGGACAACGAGTTGGTGTTGATTTTACCTATTATAAATCGAATTCAGTTGATCAGTTATTTAGCCAAGACGTACCAGTTGCTTCTGGTGTTGCAAGAAAATTCCTCAATGGTGGAGACATTCAAAATTCAGGAATTGAGTCTGTTGTCACAACAGCCCTGGTTTCTGGTCAGAATTTTACTTGGGAAACAACAACTAGTTTTTCAGCAAATAGAAGTAAAGTGTTGGACCTTGCTGAGGGAATTGAATCGCTTTCATATGGTGCTGGGTTCTTACGGCGATTTCAACTAGACATTGGAAAGCCTTGGGGATCAATATACTCTAGAGGATTTGAGAGAGATGCCCGAGGAAGAGTGATTATGAACGATAATGGGACCCCCAAGCTCACCTCTGGACAGAGCGTGTTGGTTGGGAATTTTAATCCCGATTGGCTTGCAGGTTTTCTTAATTCCATTACCTATAAGAATTTTAACCTCCGGCTCTTAATTGACTTTAGGCAAGGAGGCAAGGTTGTATCATTTACAAGGGCAATATTGGCATCAGATGGGTTACTGGCTGAGACCGCTATTGGACGTGAGAGTAATATTGTCTTTGGTCGCGATGTTTACACCGATGAGACACCAGCTACTACACCAGTACCGGTCGACCCTGAAACTTTTTGGACAAGTATCGGAGGAAGAAATGCCCCCTCAGGTGAACCCTTTACTGATGACGCTTCAAATATTAGAGTCAGGGAGTTATCTTTGAGCTATAATGTACCTCAAACAATATTGGATGCATCTCCGTTTTCTGAATTGAAACTTTCATTGGTAGGAAGAAATCTTTTATTCCTATCTAATAGCGCAAGCTACGATCCAGAACTCGTAAGGGGAACCGGAATTGCAGATGATGGTATTGAAGGATTTTCACTTCCTGCAACTAGAAGTGTCGGACTAAACTTAAAATTAGGATTTTAATCATCATGAATATATCTAAAATTACACATTACATACCAAAGTATTTATACTTTATTTTTTTCTTGGTAGTGGTTTTCACCTTCTCAAGATGTACAAAAGATTTTGCGAAAATCAATACTAACCCCTATTCTCTAAGTACGGATGTCTTAGTTGACAGTCCGGTACTTCAAGGCCAAGCGCTTGCTCAGGCCCAGTACACACAAATGAATGGACTTCATTGGCGATTTCAAATTTCTCAGAATCTTTTTTCTGATCTCTGGGCAGGCTATTATGCCACTACGGCTGTTGGCTTTGATTCAGATAGATTTACACAAGTAGGTCGCTGGGCTGGTCTTGCATGGGGTTCATTTTATGAAGTATCTGCTCCTCAAATCAAACTGGTAGAAGATCTAGCTGCTGAAAATGGAAATGCTGTTGGAGAGGCTATTGCTAAGATAGTGAAAGTAAATGGCTACCATCGGATAACAGATTATTGGGGTCCTGTTCCCTACTCTCAATTTGGAAATCAAGAATTGACTGTTCCCTACGATTCACAGGAAGAGATATATAAGGATTTGTTTAAGAACCTTGATGAGGCTTCTTCTGCATTATCTGGAGGAGGTGTTTCTTATGCGGCATCAGATAGAATATACGGGGGAGACGGGGCAAAGTGGAGAAAACTTGCTGAAAGCTTGCGATTGAGATTAGCTTTACGTGTCCGATATGTAGATCCCGCTTTATCTAGGTCTGAGGCTGAAAAAGCGTTCAATTCTGGTGCACTTATTACTGACCCTGCAGATAATGCTTTCGTTGCAGCAGATGACAAGAACCGCAATCCCCTTGAAACCATAACTGATTGGGGTGAATTTAGAATGAGTGCTAATATGGAAAGTATTTTGAAGGGTTACCAAGATCCTCGCCTACAATCTTTTTTTGACCCTGCGAACGATGGAGATTCTGATGGTGACGGTAATCCATATGAAGGACTTCAGAATGGGCAGACAAAAGTTGCTTTAGGGGACTCCAAAAACAACAATCATTCCGATATTAATGTTAAATATCGAGATGTTGCAAATGGCGGAGAAAATCCTCCTATACCTGTTTTCCAAGCATCTGAAACTCATTTCTTGTTGGCTGAAGCAGCTTTAGCGGGATATAGTGTTGGGGGTACTGCTGAGCAGTATTACAATTCTGGAATTGCAACCTCAATGAAGGAAACCACTGGGGCTTCAGATGCTGATATTGAGGCATACACAAAAAGTACGAATACTCCTGTAAGTTTTGATGGAGGTGTTACACCACCAGTTACAGATATTCCCGTATTATTTGATTCTTCCGATGATGAGCGTGGTTTTGAGCAAATCATTACTCAGAAGTGGATTGCTTTGTTTCCCAACGGCTGGGAAGCCTGGGCAGAAGCTAGAAGGACTGGATATCCCAGACAGTATCCTCGGGTAGCAACTGAGAATGCTGATGTCCCAGTTGACCAGATTCCCAGGAGGATGGTATATGTTGAACCAGAATATACTACCAACGAAGAAGCAGTTACAGAGGCTGTATCATCAAAGCTGGGCGGAGCGGATAAAAACAACGTGAAACTTTGGTGGGATAAAAAATAATTTGGTTGACCAATTATTATAAGGCTGCTTTTTTAAGCAGCCTTTTTTTTGCCCCAAAATTCGACAGATTTCCTTCTGGGTTGGAATTTAGAAAGGTTATATTGCTCGTGCGAATTTCTGCATTAATTTTTTGTATAAAATTTAATTTTGCTTAACTACTAAATTAAACTATGGATAGTGTCTTTGTGTTTTTTGAAAATGCTAATCCTATAATTGGGGCTTTGTATGCTACTTTATTTACTTGGGGAGTGACAGCTCTGGGGGCTTCGACAGTTTTTCTCTTCAAGACCATGTCTAGAGCATCCCTAGATTGTATGCTGGGTTTTACTGGAGGTGTCATGGTAGCAGCAAGTTTTTGGAGTTTATTATCACCTGCTATTGAAATGAGTGAAGGAGAAGGGTTTATTAAGGTCATTCCATCTGCTATCGGGTTTGGACTTGGGGCGCTATTTATTTTTGGAATGGATAAACTACTTCCCCATATTCACATCAATTTTAAGGAGAGTGAAGGGATAAAAACCACTTGGCATAAGACCACATTATTGGTTATGGCTATTACTATGCATAATATTCCTGAGGGTTTAGCAATTGGAGTTCTTTTTGGAGGAGTGGCATTAGGAATACCTGAAGCTTCGGTTGCTGGTGCTGTGGCTTTGGCCATGGGTATTGGAATTCAAAATTTACCTGAGGGTGTCGCCGTTTCAATGCCACTCCGAAGAGCTGGTGTTTCTAGACTAAAGAGTTTCTGGTATGGCCAAATGTCTGCTATTGTTGAACCTATTGCCGCTGTTGTTGGAGCTTTAGCAGTGACTTTTTTCACTCCAGTTTTGCCCTATGCTCTTGCCTTTTCAGCTGGAGCCATGATTTTTGTGGTGGTTGAAGAAGTCATCCCCGAAACTCAACTAGATAAATATACTGATCAGGCTACCTTAGGATTTATCGGAGGGTTTATCATTATGATGAGTTTGGATGTGGCTCTTGGTTAAGTAATCAAATCCATCCCATCCTTTTGGAACGATTTCAAATCTTGTTCCATTGCTTTTAATCAACTGATTTTTTGAGGTTTTTTTAGATACACTACCTATGACTGTTAAGTTGGGGTTTACCATTATCTTGGGTAAGTCTTTTTGTTTGATTGTCATCAGCAATTCATAATCTTCACCACCGTTTAATACTAGTTCCAGATAGTTCATATTAAATTTTTTTGCGATTTTTTCTAGCTGAGCAGAAATAGGAATCTTGTCTTCGAAGACTTCAAAAGATACGTTGGATGATCTTGAGAGATGGCTTAGTTCAGTACTTAACCCATCGCTGAGGTCAATCATTGAGGTAGGTGTGATTTGGTTTTTTTGAAGAAACTCGAAGATTTTTTTTCCTGCTTCAGGTTTTAGTTGTCTTCCAATAAAATACTGATATGGTTCAAGGATTGGAGAATAATGGGGGTTTTTCAATACTTTTTGATTTTCCCTTTCCAATACCATTAGACCAAGACAAGCGGCTCCCAGATCACCTGATACAACGAGTAGATCACCTATGGTTGCCCCTGATCTTTTGACTATTTTACCATCTATTGCGTTGCCAACGGCGGTTATTGAAATCAATAGCCCACGATTATTGGCAGTAGTGTCTCCCCCTATCAATTCTATATTGTAATTTTTGCAAGCCAGTTTTATCCCTTGGTAGAGCATTTCTAAATGTTCCACTGAAAATTGATTAGATACGCCGATAGAAACCAGGATATATTTGGGTTTAGCATTCATTGCGTAGATATCAGAAATATTTACCACTACTGCCTTATAGCCAAGATGCATTAAAGGCATATAATCTAGATTGAAATGAATTTTATCCACTAGTAAATCGGTACTGATTACGGTGGAACCTGATTTTAAATCAACTACTGCACTATCATCACCAATGCTTAGTTTGGTTGACTGATATTTGACGGAAAAATCCTTAGTCAATCGTTCAATGAGCTTAACTTCTCCCAAATCAGAAATCAAGGTTTGTGGTTCTTGTTTTTTCAATGCCTAAACTTTAATCTGCAATTTATATATTCAGAAGGTTTTTGCACAAAATTTTCTATACCCTTGCATTAGAATGATAGAGGTTATATGCAGATATGTTATAGGAAACATGTCTCAAAGTGTATTTTACACTAAAACTGCTAATAAAAATAAATCTGTAGTATGCAGAGAAATCAATCGCAATGGTGAACCAGACGGGTCATATTGTGTTTTCTTGGCACATAAGAAATACCTCAATCGGCAAAAGGAAAAGCGCAAGAAGGCTTCTTTTACCGAGGAAATGAAGATCCTTATTGAGCAACAACTCAAAGACAAGTTTTCACCTGAAGATGATTCTGGTACCACTGATACTAATGAACTCAAGCTTTTCAATGTGGACGAAATCAAGAACAATAGAAATGGCATTACCATCGTATTGAAATCAAGGATCGCAGGAGAGAATAGTGCTGTTGTTCAACCATTATCCTCAGAAAACATCACTAATGACCTTGATGGTAATCCTTACACAAATCTCAGCCTACCAGAAGTCTATAATGGCAATGCTGATGCCAATGGCATTCCACCAGCAACTTATGATGGGGGAAGTTTAGTTATAAGTGATTGATTATCAATAATAGAATGTCGATTTTGATAAACTTGCGTATAGATATATCCCTATTGCCCAGATGCGACAAGGGATATTGCTATGTTCCATCACCGTATTGGTTTTCACATTGAACTGGTTTTTCGTCTTTTTATTCCGGCAATCCTTACAGCGATGCGTCTGGGTAGGATGTTTTAATGGAACTACATTTTTTCCTTCACAAAAAAGACATATCACGCCTTTTGTCCAGCGTCTATTTTCCAGCCATTCTCTGGACTGTTCTTCTGTTGCAAATATTTTTGATATCTCTGCTAGACTGATACCTTTTCTATGTGATTTTCCTGCCACGTATTATTATTTATACTAGAAATGTAGCATAAAATAGAGAGAAAATCGGTAGTTGGTATAGCCAACCCGCCAACGCGACATTATATATCCTCTGCCAACTAGTTGCCAGAGGGTATGAAAAAGAGGTTAATTTTGGTGTATCAAACAAAATTCCAAAATGGGAAAACACAGTAAATTAA